>JAFAHO010000363.1 GCA_019237205.1 Hyphomicrobiales bacterium | reverse complement strand
GTGCTGCTGGCGTTCGTCGCCATGGTCGTCTGGGAACACTACAACGCCGCGAAGGCCACAAGCTATGCCGAGGCCGGCTCTGTTCGCGACGTCTACGACGTTTCGCTCGGGTTCTCCGACCCGGAGAAGTCGCTGCTGCGCGACGGCATTCTCGGCTATCTCGAGACCGTGGTCACGGTCGAATGGCCGGCGCAAGCCAGAGGGCTGAGCGTCGTCAGCAATTCGGCCTCGTTGAACAAACTGGTCGCGATAGCGGCTGGTCTCAAACCGACCGGCGCGGCGGACGGCGTGCGGCAGGCGATGCTGTCGCTATCGTTGATGCGGCTGTCGGATGCGCGACAGGAGAGATTGATGGCTGCCGACACCACCGTTCCGGCGGTGGTCTGGATCGTTACCTTGATGGGCGGCGCTCTGACAGTTGCATTCGCCTCGTTGCTCGGCGTTCCAAGCCTCGCCATGCATCTGGCAATGTCGGCGACAATGGCGATTTCCGGAGCGCTGGTGCTGATCATGATCATCGCGCTCAGCAATCCATTTCGCGGTGACTTCCGCGTCTCGGCTGACCCCTTCGAGCAAGTCATCGCGCAGGTTCGAGCCTCGGACTGATGAGGCACGGAGCCAGCAGGGCGCCTCAGAGTGCGATCCGTGCAAGACTACGGAAGTCTCGGACCGCTAGGGACAGCTCGCTGGCTCAGTCAACCGGCAGGGCCGCGCGCGACCGAAGCGCGGCGGCGCTCTGGAAATAGACCGGGGGGTCCGCCGAAAGACCGCGATGCACCTGGCGGCTAATCTCATCGGCCAAGACCTGGCCGTCCCCGCGTTCGAGGGCGTCGAGCGTGGCCCGCACGATTGCCTCGGGCGAACTCTTCGGCGCATCGATATCGCGCGCAAGGTCGGTGTCGATCAAGCCTGCATGCAGCCCGACGACCTGGGTGTCCTGTTGCGCAAGCTCGATGCGAAGGCCGTTGGTCAGCGACCATGCGGCTGATTTCGACGCGCCATAAGTCGCCAGCGGACCGCTCATCCAGCTTGCAATAGAAAGCACGTTGATGATCGCGCCGCCGCCGTTCTTCGCCAGGACCGGCGCGAAGGCGCGCGCCATGCGCAGCGGGCCGACGAAGTTGACCTCGAACTGTTCGCGGGCCGCCTCGACCGCACCGTCGGCCAGAAAGCCGCCGGGCCTGGCAATGCCGGCATTGTTGACGAGCAGATTGACGTCGGCGGCCGCGCGCGCCGCCGCGGCTACATCCTCCTCGCTGGTGACGTCGAGTTTCAGCGGCGCGACGCCGTCAAGAGTGACCGCCTCCGGATTGCGCGCCGCAGCATAGACCTTGGCGGCGCCCATCTCCTTGAGCGCGCGGGCAAAGGCGAGGCCGAGGCCCCGATTGGCGCCCGTTACCAACGCGATTGATCCTGCAACTTTCATTGTCGGCTCCTGGTTGCTCCGACCACATATGATGGTCGTCATGCTTGCCTTCATATGATGACCATCATATATCCTGTCAAGGGAGCCGTCGACGATTTTGTGGACAGCAGCGAGCGAAGGTCGAAAGAATGCGCTATCCCGCCAACCAAACGGCCGAGAGGCATGAGAAAATCCTTCAGGAAGCCGCGAAGCTTTTTCGCGAGCGCGGCTTCGACGGGGCTGGCGTCGCTGAAATCATGAAGGCCGTCGGGCTGACGCACGGCGTCTTCTATGCCCATTTCCCTTCCAAAGAGGCGCTGGAAGCCGAGGCCGTGGAGCGCGCCTTCGCCCAATCGGACCGCCGTGTCTACGCCCTGACGGCGGAGGGGAGGGACAAGAAGCAGGCCTTCCTCGACAATTATCTGAATGCGGCTCACCGCGACGATCCCGGATCCGGCTGCGCCATCGCCGCGCTTGGGCCGGAGATCGCCCGCGATTCCGCGGCGCGCAAGCCCTTCACCCAGCGCGTGAAGCACGTGATCGATGGGATGACCGGCCGGTTTCGGTGGAAACGCAAGGGCGCCGCGCGCCGCAACGCGATCCATCTCCTGTCGGGGGCCGTTGGGGCGCTGGTGTTGGCGCGCGCAGTAGACGACCCCCGGCTTTCCGACGAGATATTGGAAAGCGTCCGCGACAGCCTGGCGTCGCTATGAGCGAAGACGCGCACTGACCTCAAAGCGAGTTCGCAGAGTCTAGCGGCCAAGGTCGGTCTCCTTGGTCTGTCGAATGACCTCAAGGAGAACTCGCGGGACGCCCAGATTTCCGGTCCCAGAAAGAGGCGGCTACTCTAGCCAGGCGGCCCATTTAGTGCTTCACCAAAAGTGCGGAATTCGGACAATCGAAGGACCAAATGGTGAGGTGATAGACCGAGAGACATTTGAGCGCGAGCACTCGAAAAAGCCCGGGCGGCCATAGGCGGCCCTTCTGGCGCTGTGCGCCTAAGGGCGCAAGATCAGCCATGAGGGCGCGGCTGGAGCCCCGAAATTCTCGATGGCGCATGGAGATTCCCCCAAAGCGCAGCCTGTGGGTTGAGCCCGGCTAACGCCCGTCGATGGCAAACCCAACGCGGGTCTCCTCGTAACGAAGGCAGGGGCGACGGCGAAAAAGGGGCAACGGAAGGGTCTGCCGTCAATGTGCGGGCAGATGAATTCGCGTGCGCTCTTGGTCTGTGAAGGCTGATTTAATGGCGACGTGGCGCGATCTTCCCCTCGATCTGATCAGCAGATCTCCGATCGCCCGTTGGGCTCCGATCCCACTGCGTCTGATCGTCGGGTATGGCTTCATGGAGCATGGCTTCGCCAAGCTGGCCAGGGGTCTGGATGCGTTCCCCGCAATTTTGCAGGCGCTTGGAGTGCCCGCGCCGCACCTCATGGGGTGGCTGACGATCTTGGTTGAGATATTTGGCGGCCTGACCGTGCTTCTAGGTGCGTTGATACCGCTCGTCAGCATACCGATGGGGGCGGTTCTTCTGGTTGCAATGTTTACCGTGCATCTGCCGTATGGGTTCAGCTCGATCAAGCTTGAGGCGGTGACGGCGGCCGGCCCGCAGTTCGGGCCGCCGGGATATGAAACCAATCTCCTTTACCTCGCATGTCTCGTGGCCCTCGTCTTGGGCGGCTCAGGGCCATTGGCGATCGACGGTCTCCTGCTCAAGCGCAGAAAAGGCGGACGACCGTAGAAATCCCCTCAGATCGAACTTAAGCGCAATCTATGTTTTTGGTCGGACGGTGTTCGATTGTCCCGAGCTCGCCCGCGGCCTTAAGCGGCGAGCAGTCTTGCACACGTTTCGCTGCGACGGCCACGCTGATGGCGGCGGGCGGCGCGATCACTCCCCATCACGCCGTCGGGCGCGACCACATGTCCTGGGTGCGATTACGGTGACACGCCCTCCTTTACCTTTTTGTTGCGGTGCTACGGCGGAGCGAGTTGATAGGCCGCCCGCCCGGCGACGATGCGTTTCTCGACGCAATCAGCCGCCGCCTCAATCGCGGCGTTACGCCCTAAGGGCGATGTCGTGGCCGCCGTCGAGGTAAAAAGGGTAAAGACGGTCGTGTCACCGTAATCCGGTCACCGGTAATCCGTGTCACCGTAATCCGGTGTCATGTCTGGACGGCGCCCCTAGTCAAGGGTTTTCTTGAGGGCTTTGCGAACGTCTCGGGTGCGGTCATGTCTCCGGCCTGTTGACGCGGGAAAGATCGCCCCGCTGGCCCTGATGATCGGTCCGCTTGGGTTCCTCGCCCCAA
>JAFAHO010000157.1 GCA_019237205.1 Hyphomicrobiales bacterium | reverse complement strand
GTCGTCGGCGAAAGCGTTCTGATGCTGCTCGCCCCGCAGAGCCATCCGGAAACGACCGCGCGGCTTGAGAGCCTGAGCCGCGACGGCGAATCGTCCGCCGCCGCTGAACCTGTCCCAGTCGTGGGCCGCGACCGCGCCGGCGCCGCGCTCAGCCTCGCCTTGACGTTGGTGCGGATCGGCCCGGCCGAAGCGCCCCACTACTGCGCCCTCGTGCGGGACGTGAGTCGCGAACACGAAGCAGCGCGAAAGCTCATGGCTGCACGGGACGCCGCGCAGGCCGCGAGCGCGTCAAAGACGGATTTTCTGGCTCAGGTCAGCCACGAAATCCGCACGCCGCTGCACGCGATCCTGGGTTTCGCAGAGGTGATGATGGAGGAGCGTTTCGGGCCGATCGGCAACGAGCGCTACAAGGACTATCTGAAGGACATACATGCCTCTGGCGCGCATGTGATAAGCCTCGCCGACGACCTCCTCGATCTCAGCAAGGTCGAAGCCAGCAAGCTCGAGCTCGCCTTCGTGCCGGTCGACGCCAACAGCCTCATCCGCGAATGCGTCTCGATGATGCAGCCTCAGGCCGCGCGCGAACGCATCATCATGCGCGTGTCTCTTTTCGAGCGCCTGCCGCAGGTGATGGTCGACGAGCGCTCGCTGAAGCAGATCATGCTGAATCTGATGTCGAACGCGGTGAAGTTCAACGAGCCCGGCGGCCAGGTCATCGTATCGACAGCTCTCGACGGGGCGGGACAAGCGGTCATCCGCGTGCGCGACACCGGCGTCGGGATGAGCGAAAGCGAGGTCGGCCTCGCCCTGGAGCCGTTCAGCCAGGTCGGCCGCGCGGGTCGAAAGGGCGGCGCCGGCCTCGGTCTGCCGTTGACGAAGGCGCTGGTCGAAGCGAACGGGGCGGAATTTTCCATCAAGAGCCGCCGCGATCAGGGAACGCTGATCGAGATCGCGTTTCCGACGGTGCGCGCCGCTTAGGTCGCAAAGAGAAACCCGCGAAGACGCGGCTCGTCCTCTGCACGCCTCATCTCGAACCCGGGGAGAGACGCTCTGTCAAACAGCCGCACGGAGACCGACAGCCTCGGTCCGGTCGATATTCCCGAGGGCAAGCTCTGGGGCGCGCAGACGCAGCGCGCGATCGAGCACTTCAACATCGGCCGCGATCTCATGCCGAGCGAGGTGATCTCAGCCTATGCGATCGTGAAACAGGCCGCGGCGACGGCCAATCACGACCAGGGGCGCCTAGGCGACAAGGAGCATCGGCTGATCACTCAGGCCTGCGGTGAGATTCTCGTCGGCGGCCATCGCGACATGTTCCCCTTGAATGTGTGGATGAGCGGCAGCGGCACGCAGTTCAACATGAACGTCAATGAGGTGATCGCGAACCGCTGCGCCGAACTCGAGGGCATGCTGCTCGGCAGCAAGCGCCCCGCGCATCCCAACGACCACGTCAATGTGTCGCAATCGACCAACGACACGTTTCCGACCGCAATGCATATCGCTGCAGCAACGAACCTCGCGACGCGTCTCATTCCGGCGGTCTCGGGCCTCCGCGACGCAATCGGAGAAGGCCGAAGCCTGGGCGTCGATCGTCAAGATCGGCCGCACCTTCTCTCGGCCTTTGCTGGTCTCAAGGCCACGTAGATCGTCGTTTATTGACGCAGGTGGGCGGGAGGGGGATCCAGCCTGCGTCGGCTAACGAGCCCGCGTCCAGTTCAGCGACTTGCAGATGAGGCCGCCAAGCACGCAGCCGGCGGTGACGAGATGGTCGCCGGACATGGTCATTTTGCCGGAATAGGTCTTGCCATCCTCCGGGTTGAAAGCCCGCCCGGCCCAGGCGTTGTCGCCGCTCGGCTTCATGTCGAAGAACGCCTGCTGGCCAACTTTCCCAGGATCATTCTTATCGCGCAGCCATGAGATCGAGCCGCAGATCGCATCGCCGCCGCAACCAACGAAACGTACCTTGGCTTTGCCGTCATCGCGCGCCCACTCGCCTTTCAGGTCCCCCGCCAGAGCCGACGAACCCATTGCCGCCAAAATAGCGGCGCTTGCCAACGCGCGCGTCATCGTCTCCTCCCGTGACTTTGAGCGGCAATGTCGGCGAAGGCGGCGGTCAGCGTCAAGGCGTTGCGGCGACCGGCTCCGCCCATTGCGGCCGATACCCCGCGGAGAGCGCCGCGACCGTGGACGGCGGCGTGAGGACGTCGACCTCGAATGCGGTCGGAAGCGGCAACGGCGCGCCATAACCCCCGAAGCTCCAAGGAGCCAGGCGCCCGCCGCGCACCGCATGCGCGCGGCCTTCCCAGACGATCATCGCCCCGTCCGGCAGCGCGCCGAGCCGCGATCGCCAGAGGCGCTTGTGTCCATCGCTGAGTCGTTCGCGATGCAGGACGTCGTCCATCGCGTCCGCGCCGAATCCGGCGCTGTCCGGAAAGGCGGCGAGAAACGCCTTCGCCGCCGTGCGCCGACATTCGAAGCAGGGACGATGGCCCGCCGCGAGCGCGGTCGGCTCGTCGAGAAAGAAAAGCTCGGTGTAGAAGCGTCCCCACACGTCACGCCGCCTGCCTTTGAACTCGCAGACGCAGACGATCCAGCGCTTCGAGGTCCAGCGCCGGGGCGACAGTGTCCGGTCGTCGCGATGGATCCGGCCGCCGCGATTGCCCATCATCGCGCCGCGCGCCGCGACGGCGTGGAACTCGCCGAAGGGGTCGACGCGATTCTGCAACGGCCGACCGCCGTCGGGAGGCGCCGGGTTCGTCGTCGATTTGCCCTCGGCGTTCATCTGCCGGATGCTCCGGATTCGAGGGAACTTCATCGACCGCAGCCGCGCATGGCGCTCGAACTCAGACCGAACTGCGAATATTGCGACCGCGACTTGCCGGCCAATTCAACCGCGGCGTGGATCTGCTCCTACGAATGCACGTTCTTCGCCGACTGCGTGGACGACGTCGGCCCCTACTGCGGCGGCGGATTCGTCCTGCGTCCGATCCGTCCCGCGCACGCGTGGAGGCGGCGAACTTTGCTTGCGCTGCGTCCCTTCTCGACCAAGCGCGGCCGCTTCTCCCACGCTCCAAACGAGATCGCGGCCTTCGTCCGCGAGATCGAATCGATTCCGCCGCAGGACCGTTAACCGAATCCGTGCTGACCGAACGCGATCATTGCGTGGGGGCGGACTGCGCGCTCGCCTGCGTTTCACCCACGGTGTCGAGGCCGTAGACGTCGTCGCGGAAGTTGGCGGGGCCGCTGTCGCTGTTGGACCAGCCGGTCAGATAGACCCAGATCACCGGCGTCGACTTCGCGAGGCGAATGTCGTAGGGCGCGCGCTCCTCCATCTTGTCCTGCATCGCCGCCTTGTCCCAGACTCCGCCTGGTGCGCCGCCCGTCCCGTCGAGCAGCCATTCAGCCAGATCGTAGACGGCCTGGACGCGCACGCAGCCGTGGCTCAGGAACCGGTAGTCAGCGCCGAACAGCCGCTTCGAAGGCGTGTCGTGCATGTAGACGGCGAGCTTGTTGGGCATTCCAATGCGGATCGAGCCCAGCGAATTGTTCGCGCCCGAGTCCTGGCGCAGCGTATAATTGGCGGCTCGCTCGGTGCTCCAGTTGACGGTCTTCGGATCAATCTCCTGACCCGAGCCGTCGAGGATGCGGATCTTGGCGCGGGTGAGATAGCCTGGATCGCGCTGCATGCGCGGAATGATTTCCTTCTTGATGATCGATGTCGGCACGGTCCAGGTCGGATTGAGGTTGATGACCTGGATATTGGCGACGATCTCTGGCGAGGGATGCTCGGGATCGCCGACGATGGCGACGTAACGGTGGACGACGCGGCCGTTTTCGATCGCCTCGACCGAGGTCGATGGCAGGTTCACCACGACATATCGGTCGCCGAACGGGAAGTCGGCGCCGGCCAGCCGATTCGCGCTGGAGGCGAGCTCGTTGAACCGCACTCTCGCCGGCACGTTGATTGCTTTCAGCGTCGCTCCCGCGACGACGCCTGTCTGCCGCAAGCCGACGCGCGCCTGGAAGCGTTTGACCGCCGCCGTGAGATCGGCGTCCCAGGCCTGCCCGCTCGCATGGGCTGCGTTGAGATCGCCCTCGATGGCCAGCCGCTTGCGCAAGGTCGCGACCTCAGGACCCTTGGCCCCGGGGCGCAGCGCCACGATGTCGGTCGGCCACCCGCCGGCGTCGACGATCGCCCCGTAACGCTCGGAGGCTTTGGCGGTGGCGAAGAACGTATTGGGCTGAACGGTGGGCTCCGGATCGCTCGACAGGGCGGTCTCGAGCGGCGCCGGGGGCGGAGGAAGTTTCTTCGGCTTCGGCGGCGCCGGCGCGATCGCAGGAATCGGGTTTGCGGCGGGCGCCTGACCGTACTGAGGCGCGCTTTCGCCGGCGGACGGGGGCGTCCCTCCTGTCCCAGTCGGCATGAACGGGGCCGGGGGCGCGGCGGATGACGGCGGGTTGGCGGCAGGCGGAGCGGCCGGCGCCGCGCTCGGCGCGGGCGCTGTCTGCGCGGACGCGCCGGAGGCAAAAAATGGCGCGCTAAGAAGCGCGCCGACAAGCAGAATGCCAATCTTCATCTGACGGAACCCGACCGCGCTGCGGCGCCTTTCCCCGTGCGGGCGACTCACCGCCCGATTGAGCCAATGCAATGGTTCCTAGATTTGCACAACGGCTTTCTTGGGGCGGCCGCGGAGCGCTGGCACGGCCGGTTGTTCGGCGCCGTTAGGGCGCCTCACCCGGCGATCACGATGTGGAGGCGCCGCGGCCCGTGCGCGCCGAGGAGCAGGGTCTGTTCGATATCGGCCGAGCGCGACGGGCCGGTGATGAAATTGACCGTGCGCGGCGCGCCCCCTTTGCCGTAGGTCTCCCGTAACCTTACGAAGACGCTTTCGTAATCGGCGACGACGTCGCTGCGCAATACGACCACGATCTGATTGTCGGGCAGGAAGTTGAGCGTCGTCGGATTGTCCGCGCCGGAAACGAGCGCAACTGTCCCGGTCTCGGCGATCGCGGCGAACGCGACCGAAACGGCGTTGAGATCGTGCCCGTCCGACGGACCGTGCAGAATGTCCAGCGGCGTCACGCTCCAGGGCATCGTCGCGAGTCTTTGGTCGGTCCCCATGCGCAACGTTGCTGGCGCGTTGTTTTCGCGCAGGAACCGGGCGACTTCCCCGGGAACCTCGGCGAGCGCTGCGACTTCGGCAAGAGTGGCCGCGGCGCGCTCGGCTTCCGCCTTGAACGTCGCGATTCGCGCCTCGGCGCCACCCTGCCCCCGCTTCGGCACGACGCCGGGCGGCGCCTTGGCGAGCCGCGCCTCGGACTCGAACCGGCGCGGCTCTTCCGCGCCCGTGACGCCGAGAGAACGCCTCACGTTGGCGAAGATCGCCTCACGGGCGCTCACTTCACCGCCCCGCTTTTCGCCCGCCATTGACTCTGAAACGTCGTTTTCTCCGGCGCGGCGAGATCGCGGTACTGCGTCCAGCCGCCAGCCAGCGGCGCCCACGAGAACCGTCCTTTGCCGCGCCCGGCAAGATGCATCGCGCGTGCGGCGAGGTCGGTCGCAAAGCGATAAAGCGTCGGCCGCCTGGCGAAAAACGCCCAGAGGCCGAGGCCGTAACGAAAAGGCGCCGGCGAGAGGTGGCGCTCGAATTCGCGCTCGCGCCAGTGACGCATCATTTTCGGCAGCGGAATGCGGACCGGGCAGACCTCTTCGCAGCGACCGCAGAAGCTCGAGGCGTTGGGAAGTTGGCCGCCCTCCGCGACGCCGATGAGAGACGGCGTCAGCACCGCGCCCATAGGGCCCGGATAGACCCACCCATAGGCGTGCCCGCCGATCGCCTGATAGACGGGGCAGTGGTTCATACAGGCGCCGCAGCGGATGCAGCGCAGCATGTCTTCGAATTCGCCGCCGAGCATCGACGATCGTCCGTTGTCGAGAATAACGACGTGATAGGCGCTCGGCCCATCGGGATCACCCGGGCGGCGCGGACCGGTCGACAGGGTGGTGTAGACCGAAGCGTCCTGCCCGGTCGCCGAGCGAGCCAGCACGCGCAACAGCTGAGCGGCGTCCTCCAGCGTCGGCACGATCTTCTCGATCGAGGCGATGACAATATGGGCCTTTGGCAGGATCTGCGTCAGGTCGCCGTTGCCTTCGTTGGTGACGATGATCGACGTCCCCGTCTCGGCGACCAGAAAATTCGCCCCCGTAACGCCGACGTCCGCTGCAAGAAACCTGGCGCGAAGGACACTGCGCGCTTCCGCAAGCAGCTGTTCGGGCTCCGACAGATCGCGGGTTGCCGGCAGGTCGCGATGCGCCTTGCGGAAGTCCTGCTCAACGTCCTGCTTGGTCACGTGGATCGCCGGCGCAATGATGTGCGAGGGCGCCTCGCCGCGCAGCTGGATGATGTACTCGCCGAGGTCCGTCTCGACCGCCTCGATCCCGGCCGCCTCCAGAGCCTGATTGAGGCCGATCTCCTCGGAGACCATCGATTTGCCTTTGGTGACGCTTTTCGCTCCGAGCGACCGGCAAAGTTCGATGATGATCCGGCGCGCTTCCTCTGCGTCCTGCGCGTAATGCACCTGGCCGCCGCTTTCGACCACCTTCCGCTCATAGGCCTCGAGGTAGAGGTCGAGATGCGCGAGCGTGTGGTCCTTGACCGCACGGGCGTTGTCGCGCAGGGCCTCGAACTCCGGCAGCCGCTCGGCGGCGGCGGCGCGCCGGACGGTGAAGTTGCGCGCGTGAACCAACGCGCCCTGGAGACGCGCGTCGGTCAGCGCGTCGTGGGCGTTCTCCTTGAACTTCGATGTGGTCGCAACCGCGCTCATTGCTTCGGCCCCTGGCTCTCGCCGATCGCCGGCCCGTCCGCCATGCCGGCGAGAACCTCCGCGACATGGCGCGCCTTGACCGGCGATCCTTCGCGCTGGAGTTTGCCCGCCATGTTCATCAGACAGCCGAGGTCGCCCGCAAGGACGGTGTCAGCCGCGGTTTTTCGAATGTCCTCACTCTTGCGCGAAACGATGGCGTTGGAGAGTTCTCCATACTTGGTGGCGAACATCCCGCCGAAGCCGCAGCAGGTTTCGGCCTCCTCGAGTTCGACGAGGCGGAGACCCTCGACGCTCGCCAGCAGCCGCCGCGGTTGCGTCTTGATGCCGAGTTCGCGGAGGCCCGCGCAGGAATCGTGATAGGCGACTGTTCCCTCATAACGCGCCGCCACCGTTTCGACGCCGAGCACGTCGACGAGGAAACTGACGAGCTCATGCGTCTTGGCGGCGAAACGCTCGGCTTTCGCCGCCATGTCCGGCTCGCCGGCGAAAAGCTCCGGATAATGTGTGGCGAGCATGCCCCCGCAGGAGCCGCTCGGCGCGACGACGTAATCGCAGTCCTCGAACGCGTCGATCGCCTGCATCGCCAGATCCTTCGCCGTCGCCCGGTCGCCGGCGTTGTACGCCGGCTGACCGCAGCAGGTTTGGCTCGGCACGACAACCTTGCAGCCGGCCTCCTCCAGGAGCTTGACGGCGGCGAATCCGACCGTCGGACGGATGATGTCGACCAGGCAGGTGACGAACAATCCCACCCGGGGCCGCGAGTTCGGCGCCCGGCCGTCGCGGGTCGCCGTCACGTTCATGTCCTGCAGGATTGCCTCCTTCTGAAGGGACAGGCGCCCTTGTCGCCCCCGTATTGGCTCCGTAAGTTCGCATAATGGCAATTGATATCGCAACCCGCGTCTATAATCATGCGTTCCGGATCGATCCGGCGATCCGGACGCTGCTGGACACGGACTTCTACAAGCTGCTCATGCTGCAGATGATCTGGAGGATGCATCGGCAGCGGCGGGTGACCTTCCAGCTCATCAACCGGACGGCCTCGGTCAGGCTCGCCGAGATCGTTGACGAACGGGAGCTCATTGACCAGCTCGATCACGCGCGGAGTCTGCGGCTCGCCAAGAACGAACTGATTTGGCTCGCCGGCAACACGTTCTACGGGACGCGGCATATCTTCGAACCCGAATTCATGGAATGGCTCGCCGGCTTCCGGCTTCCCGAATACGAACTCACCCGCCATGACGGACAGTACGAACTGCGCTTCGCCGGACTTTGGGCGGAAACGACCATGTGGGAGATTCCCGCTCTCGCCATCATCAACGAGCTCAGGGCGCGGGCGGCGATGCGCGGCATGAGCCGTTTCGACCTCGACGTCCTCTACGCCCGAGCGAAGGCGAAGCTGTGGTCGAAGGTTGAGCGCCTGCGGATTCTCGCGCGCGAAGGGCCATTGAAGGTTTCCGATTTCGGCACGCGGCGGCGTCACGGCTTTCTCTGGCAACTCTGGTGCGTCGAAGCGATGCAGGAAGGCCTCGGCGAGAGTTTCATCGGAACGTCGAACGTCAAGCACGCCATGGATACCGGCCTCGAAGCCATCGGCACCAACGCCCACGAACTACCCATGGTCTATGCAGCGGTCGCGCGCGACGACGACGAGCGGCGCGCTGCGCCCTACAAGGTGCTGAAGGACTGGGCCCAGATGTACGGCGGCAACCTCCTGGTCGTCCTTCCCGACTGTTTCGGGACGACGTCGTTCCTCCGCAACGCGCCGGACTGGGTCGCCGATTGGAAAGGCGCCCGGCCGGACTCCAAGCTGCCCGTCGATGGCGCGCGCGAACTGATCGCCTGGTGGAAAGAAAGGGGTCGCGACCCGCGCGACAAGCTGATCGTGTTGTCCGATGCGATGACCATCGATTCGATCGAGGAGTCGGCGCGCGCCCTGCGTGGACAGGTCAATCTCTCGTTCGGGTGGGGCACCAATTTGACCAACGATTTTGTCGGCTGCGTTCCGTCGGGCGCGGACGGAGAATTGAAGGCGATCTCGCTCGTGTGCAAGGTCGTGGAGGCGGACGGAAGGCCGGCGGTGAAACTCTCCGACAATCCGAACAAGGCGCTTGGGCCACCGGACGAGGTCGAGCGGTACCGTCGCCTCTTCGGCGTCAGCGGCATGTCGAAACAGCCTGTGGAGGTTTGAGGGAACATCAAGAAGCTTGCGAAAAAGTGAATTGATCGTCGAATAGGAGCAGTTTCATGGCGTTTCAGGGGTTTGGGCCGCAGGCGATGCCGTTTTTCAAGGCGCTCGGGTTCCACCAGACCAAGGAATGGTTCGAGGAGAACCGCGAGACGTACGAGACCGCGGTCAAGGCGCCGATGGGCGACCTGGTCGAGGAGACGGCGGCGCGGCTGGCGAAGGCGAGAATTCCGATCAAAGGAGACCGCAAGTCGTCGGTCTTCCGAATCCACCGGGACGTGCGCTTCTCCCAGAACAAAGATCCTTACAAGACCAATGCAGGGGTCGCCTTGACCCGCTCCGGCTCGAAGCGCGATCCCGGCGTGCTCTATTTTCACCTTTCGCCGGAGGAATGCTTCTTCGCCGCCGGTTTCCACATGCCCGATCCTCACGAGCTGGCGAAGCTGAGGGCCGCCGCCGCCCGTGCGCCGAAAACGTTCAAACAGATGACGGCGAAGCTTGCGACTGCAGAATTGAATCTTTCCCACGAGGACGCGCTGAGGCGGCCGCCGCGCGGCCTCGAGGACATCGACGATCCCGAGGTCGCCGCGGCGATGCGGCTCAAGAACTTCATTTGTCTCAGGCCTGTGTCGGAAGCACAGATCCGCAAGCCCGCGCTGGTCGACGATTTCTGCACCTTCGCCGCCGATTCGCTGCCGCTCCTCAAATGGGGCTGGGACGCACTCAGCGATTCGCGATAGGGTTTGGGCCTCATGGCCAAACAACTCCCTTGCATCGACACGAGTTGCCGCGACTTCATCAGCCGCCAGCGCATCTTCTTTGCAGCCTCGGCGGCGCCGGGCGCGCGCATCAACCTGTCGCCGCGCGGGACCGATGCGTTCGCGGTCCTCGACGACAGGACCGTGGTCTATCTCGACCGGACCGGAAGCGGCAACGAGACTGCAGCACATCTCAAGGCAGACGGGCGGCTGACATTGATGTTCTGCGCCTTCGACGGCCCGCCCAACATCCTGCGCCTCTACGGGCGCGGCGAAGTCCTGCGGCGCGGAAGCGAGGCCTATCGCGCCATTCTGATGAGGGGGTTCGCTGGCAAGGAGCCGGCCGGTGCGCGACAAATCGTCCGGCTCCATGTCGACCGGGTCCAGACCTCCTGCGGCTACGGGACGCCGCTCTTCGACTATCGCGGCGAGCGCCCCTCGCTCGACAACTGGGCCCGCGCCAAAGGCGAGGAGGGGCTCGAAGCCTATCGCCGCGAGAAGAACGCCGTTAGCATCGACGGGCTGCCGACAGGGCTGTACGACGCCGGGTGAGCCCCGTGCGAACGACCCGCGGATGATTGGCTTTAGACCATCGTTTTCGGGTGGCGCCGCGGGGATGATTGCGCAAATATTCGGTCCAAGACGGGTCGATTGCCGTGAAGGCCGACCGCAACGAAACTCACCCGGACGAAAGCCATGCTCGATATGCCCGCCCCCCCGCCCGCTACCGCGGACTACGCCGTCGTCAAATGCGCGATCGAGTTCATTTCGACCCACTGGCGCGACCAGCCGTCGATCGACGAGATCGCCGAGCAGGTCGGGCTCTCGCCGTCGCACTTCCAGCACGTGTTCAGGCGCTGGGCGGGGCTGACGCCCAAGGCCTTTCTCCAGGCGATCACCATCGAGCGTGCGCGCGAGCTCCTACGCGATTCCGCGACCGTTCTCGACGCCGCCTATGACGTCGGCCTCTCCGGTCCGAGCCGCCTGCACGATCTTTTCGTGACTCACGAGGCGCTCACGCCGGGCGACTACCGGCGGGACGACTTGACCCTTCAGTACGGCTTCCATCCCTCGCCCTTCGGCGAGGCGATCATCATCGCCGCGCCGCGCGGTATGGCGGGCTTAGGCTTTGTCGATGGCGACCGCGAGGCGACGCTCGCGGACATGGCCAGGCGCTGGCCGCGCGCCCGGTTCGTCCGCGACGATGCGGCGACTGCGCCCTACGCAAGGCGCGTTTTCGACCCGGCCTTCTGGCGCCCCGATACGCCCTTGCGCGTGGTGATGATCGGCACGGACTTCGAAGTCAGGGTCTGGGAGACGCTGCTCAACGTGCCGATGGGAAGGGCGACCACCTATTCCGACATCGCGCGCAAGATCGGCAGGCCGAAGGCGGCCCGCGCGGTCGGGGCCGCGGTCGGCCGCAACCCGATTTCCTTCGTCGTCCCCTGTCATCGGGTTCTCGGCCGGACGGGCGCGCTGACCGGCTACCACTGGGGCCTCGCGCGCAAGCAGGCGATCATCGGCTGGGAAGCCGGGCAGGTCCGCGCCGCTTAGCAGGCTGGACAGCCCCAAAGCCGCTTGATCGTTGTCATGCCCCGGGAAAGTGGGCGTCATGCCGCGCCCGCCGGCGGTGAAGAGCGCCGAAATCGTTATTTCTTCAATGCCTTGCAGCGTTACCGACCCCGCAGCCGGCGCCAATTTGCATGGCGACGTTACACTTGCCGTACTATGTCAAGTGTATTGTCGCCACTTGCATCGTCGTTTTGAGCGATTTCAAAGGCTTGCGGCGGTTTTTCGTAACCGGGACAAATTCCCGGGCGCGCGGTTGCACAAAACATGATGCTGCAATTGCTAAATCGAGTCAGAAGAATTACTTACAGGCGCGCTGGCTCGCCCGAACCCGACCGATCGCAGCTCTTGCCCGGGAATTTGCCCCGGTTACGGTTTTTCCATCGCACCCAACGGCCACGCCCTGCCGTTCGTCGCGGCATCTTTCTGGAAAAGTAAAACATAGATCTGCCTGTTCGGCAAGAAAATGTCGATTCTTCAGAAATCGCTCTGGCGAAGGCAGGACGTCTGCGTCCAGATCGTTTCCATCCCGTGCCGCCCGCTCTTTCCGGACGCCGCTCCCCGGGTCCTATGGACCGGGCCCACAAAAAAGGAGGCCGCCTTTTCGGCGGCCTTCAAGTCTAGGGAGGAAACGCCCAAGGAGGGCATATGCGGGCGAAACGAATCGCGCCGCACCGCAAAACCTTATTTGTGCGACGCACGGAATGCAAGAACTTTTGCGCGGATGATCACACAAATGTGTATAACTTTGTTAATCCAAAGGATGGGGCGGCCGCATAGAAGCCGCGCGAGGAACAAAGTTGCGGCGCCTTAGCCAGTCTGCGCCGAGTGTCCGCGGCGGCTGCGGTTAAGCCATTGCGGCGCCCCATTCCTGTTTTCTGGCCCATTCCACTTCTTGAACAAATCTTAATCGCCCGGCCAAAGCCAGGATAGGCGGGCGAGCGCATGCTCCGTCTCCAATCGACCGCCCCGGCGGTCCATCCGGAGACATCAAAAGGAGAAGCATCATGTCCCCCCTCGACTTCAGAACCCAACCCCGGATTCGCGCGCGCATTCTAGCATCGGCCGCGATTGTTTCGCTTATTGCCGCAGGCGCGATCGGCGAAAGCGCGCTGACCGGTCCTCATGCGGCGCAGGCTGCGCCTGTTGTGACCTCCGGCCTTCAGGGCGAATCGATGCCGTCGTTCGCCCCGCTCATAGCCAGCGTCAAACCGGCGGTCGTGTCGGTCAGGGTCAAGATCGCCCAATCGAACGCGAGCTGGAACGACTTTTCGGGTCAATGGAGCAATCTGCCGCCTGAGATCCAGCGCTTCCTGAAGCAGTTCGGCAACCAGAACGGCGCGGTTCCGAATTCGCCGCCCTCGGTGATGATGGGCGAGGGATCCGGGTTCTTCATTTCCTCCGATGGCTATGTCGTCACCAACAACCATGTGGTGCAGAACGCGAAATCCGTGACCGTGACCACGGATGACGGCAAAGTGCTCGACGCCAAGGTGATCGGAACAGATGCGAAGACGGACGTCGCGCTGCTGAAGGTCGACGCGCCAGGCGACTATCCGTATGTGTCTTTCGCCAAACAGGAGCCCAGGGTTGGCGACTGGGTGGTGGCGATCGGCAATCCGTATGGGCTTGGGGGCACGGTCACCGCCGGCATTGTATCGGCCGACGGGCGTGACATCGGCAACGGGCCCTACGACCGCTTCATGCAGATCGATGCGCCGATCAACAAGGGCAATTCCGGCGGCCCGACCTTCAACATGCAGGGCCAGGTTGTCGGAATGAACACGGCGATCTTCTCACCCTCCGGCGGCAGCGTCGGCATAGGCTTCGATATTCCCGCGAACACGGTCGATCAGGTCGTCGCCGCGCTTGAGCATGGCGGCGTCGTCAAGCGCGGCTATCTCGGCGTGGAAATTCAGGCCGTCGGTCCGGATATCGCCGAGAGCCTCGGGCTCAAGAAGGCCGAGGGCGCGATCGTGGATAAGACCATGTCGGGAACTCCAGCTGCCGACGCCGGGCTCAAGGCCGGCGACGTGATCACCAAGCTGAACGGACAGCCGGTCCAGGACGCGGGCGATCTGACGCGCAGGATCGGGTCGATGAAGCCCGGCGACAAGGTCGAACTCACCTACCTGCGCGACGGCGCGGAGAAGGCGGCCGACCTGACGCTCGCCTCACAAAAGAATGAGACCGTGGCGAAGGCCGAGACGGACAAGAGCGAAGGCGCCTCGACGCTCGGCGTCGAACTTGCGCCTGCCGATCGGGTCGCCGGCGCCGGAGGAAAGGGCGTCGCCATCGTCAACGTCGATCCGAACGGCGAGGCCGCGGCTAAAGGATTGAAGGCGGGCGACGTCATCCTCGATGTCGCAGGCAAGTCCGTGTCGACGCCGGCGGAGGTGAAGTCGGAAATCGCAAGCGCCAAGCAGGACGGCAAGACGGCCGTGCTGATGCGGATCCAGACCGCGGACGGCGACCACTTCGTCGCGATCCCGTTCCCGAAGGCCTGAAGCCTAGCAAAATGCGCGGCGGCGTAAGAACCGCCGCGCGGGCCGTGGAAGCTGTCGGCACGCTCAAGCATGCCAATCACTCCTCCGGCAGCCCCGCCTTGCGCAGGCCCTCGAACACGGGCGGGGGCAGACCCCGGCCAATCGATTGCAACCATTTGACGGTGAGCTTGGGATTGAGGCGGCGCGCTTCCGCCAGCGCGGACTTCGCTTCTCCCATCTTGCCGTCCAGCGCAAGCGCGGCGGCGAGGCTCCTGTAGGCGATGAAACTGCGATAGCCTCCGTCGATCGCCTTTCGGCACGCGTCGATCGCGGCGTCGTAATTCGCGAGCCCAATTTCGGCGCTGCTCAGCGCTACGAGCCAATAGCCGATTCCAGGATCGCGCGGACTTAAGCGCATCGCGTATTGCAATTCAGACTTGGCTTCCTCGAAGCGTCCGGCCGCGGTTTTCGCCAGGCCTCGAAGCACGTAAAGCCGTGAGAAATTTGGATCGACCGCGAGACCGGCCTCGGCGTCGCGCAGCGCCTCATCCGGGCGGTTGAGACTCATCAGGTAGAGGCCTTTGGCCCAGTAGGCCAACATGGTTCCGGGATCAAGCGCGATGGCCCGGTCGGCCTGCCCGATGATCTTGGCGTCGTAATCGGTTCCGAGCGTCCTCCATCCGTAACCATATTCGAGCATATAGGTCTCAACTTCTCCCGCCAGCGCATCGGCGTCGTTCGGGTCGACCTCGAGCGCCTGGTCAAACAAGGCTCGCGCGGCATTGACATTGTCTTTCGTGGGCGACAATGCGCCCTGTTCCAGCATGAACATTCCACGCATGGTCAAATCGACTGCGTCGGGGCTTTCGGAGCGAGCGCCCTTTTCTGCTTCCGCTTTCATCAGTTCCCATCCGAGCGGATTGGCCAATCTCGCCACGACCTGATCTTGCAGCTTGAACAGGTCGGCCGCGTCCTCATCGAAGCGATCCGCCCACAGATGCGCGCCGGTGTCCGCGTCGATGAGCTGGGCGTTGACCCGCACCCGGCTCTGCTCGCGCTGGACCGAGCCTTCGAGCACGTAGCGCACGCCAAGCTCTTTGCCGATTTCTCTGGCGTCGACGCCCTTGCCCTTGAAGGTGAGGGCCGTTTCATGCGCGATCACGAAACTGTTGCGCATGCGCGCGAGATCGGTGGTGATGTTATCGGTTATGCCATCGACGAAATAATCCTGGCCGGCGTCGCCGGAGAGGTTTTCGAACGGCAGCACCACAATGGAAAGATGCGGGGCCTCGGCCGGCGGAGCGGCCTTTGAAGCGGCGGCGACTGGCGCGTTCGCCGTGACGACCATCGGTCGTTTCTCGCGAAGCAAATACCAGGCGCTGGCTGCGACCAGGATCAGAAAGGCGGCGATCCCGAGGACGAGAGGCGCAAGCGACGAACGCCTTCTCGGCCCGATGAGTTTCGCGTTCGTCCCGGGCTTCGCCTGCACTGGCTTGCCGACTTCAAGCGAATAGACCCGGATCGGTTCGGCGATGTTTTTGAGTTGGGTCGGCCCGAGATCGCTGACCGCGAGATCAAGCCGCCCCTTCACCTGACGATAGGCGTCTTCGGACAGACAGATCGCGCCGGGCTTCGCGACGCCCTCGAGCCG
Organism: Hyphomicrobiales bacterium; assembly: GCA_019237205.1. Taxonomy (GTDB): domain Bacteria; phylum Pseudomonadota; class Alphaproteobacteria; order Rhizobiales; family Beijerinckiaceae; genus Roseiarcus. Next base: position 11,760 of record JAFAHO010000157.1, on the reverse strand, counting down.
CGCGGCGATATTGACGCCATCGCCCATGAGATCGCCGTCGCTCTCCTCGACGACGTCGCCGAGATGAATGCCAACCCTGAATTCGATGCGGCGCTCGGACGGCAGGCCGGCGTTGCGCTCGAGGAGGCCGCTCTGCACTTCGATGGCGCAGCGCACAGCGTCGACCACACTGCGAAACTCGATGAGGCTGCCGTCGCCGGTGCGTTTGACGATGCGCCCATGGTGCACGGCGATCGTTGGATCGATCAGGTCGCTGCGCAGCGCCCGGAGCCGGGCCAGGGTGCGATCCTCATCAGCGCCCGCGAGCCGGCTGTAGCCCACGACATCCGCAACCAGGATCGCCGCAATCTTCCGCGTTTCCGCCATGGCGCGCCCTCAGGCCGTGCGCAGAATAGCACGAATGCCGGCCGGAGAGGTCGCGCCTTGTCAAAGCGATTGAGTCGAGGGAAGGCGACCGCAGGGCGGTCACTGGCGTAGGAGACCGATTGGGCCTTGATCCGAGACGGCTTCGGCTCGACAGCGCGCCGCAGCGCGCGGCGTGGGCGGGGATTTTGCCGCGTGCAGGCGGCTGAACAGCAGAGCGGCAGGCCGGTAAGCGGGAACCGGCCTGCCGCATGGTCTGGCGCACTCGCGGCGTAGCGGAACGCCGGCCTCCCGCGCCAGACCCGCCGCTCGGATTTACGAGGCGGCTTGGGTCGACAGAGCGACGAAACGCATGCTGTCCTCTGTCTTGACCTGCATCAACACCGACTTCTTGCCGCCGGCCCTGGCGGCGTCGATCGCCGCCGTCACATCCGCCGGATTCGATACCGGCTTGCCGGCGACCTCCAGGATGACGTCGCCCGTGGCGATGCCTTTCTGCGCCGCGGCGCCGTCCGGATCGACATCAGCGACGACGACGCCGGTCTTGCCCGCGCCCTCGACCGCGGTCGCCGGCTCGAGCGTCATGCCGTATTTCGCCATGGCGTCTTTCGTTTGCGCCTGGGGCGCGTCGGCCTTCGCCTGCTTGTCGTCCTGCATCGCGCCCAGCGTCACCTTGACGGTCTCAGGCGAGCCGTTGCGGATGATCGCCAGATCGGCCTCCTTCTTCGGTCCGAGCGCCGCGATCTTGCGGGCGAGATCATGCGAGTCGGCGACTGTTTCGCCATTGACCGCGGTGATCACGTCACCGTCCTTGAGGCCGGCCGCCGCTGCGGGGGAGTCCTTCTCGGCCTTGTCGACCAGCGCGCCTTTGCTCTCCTTAAGGCCCATGCTGTCGGCGATATCCTGCGTCACCGGCTGGATCTGAACGCCGAGCCAGCCGCGCGCGACCTTGCCGTCATCCTTCAGCGACTGGATCACGCTCCTGGCGACGTCGCTCGCAACGGCGAAGCCGATGCCGACGCTGCCGCCCGACGGCGAGAAGATGGCGGTGTTGACGCCGACCACTTCGCCGTTGGCGTTGAACGTCGGGCCGCCGGAATTGCCGTGGTTCACCGGCGCGTCGATCTGCAGGAAGTCGTCATAGGGGCCCGATCCGATGTCGCGCCCGCGCGCCGAGACGATGCCGGCTGTGACCGTGCCGCCGAGGCCAAACGGATTGCCGACCGCGATGACCCAGTCGCCGACGCGGGGCGCCTGCGAGGCGAAGGAAACGAACGGATAGTCGCCGCTTTCGGTGACCTTGATGAGCGCGAGATCCGTCTTCGGGTCCGTGCCGACGACGCGCGCCGGGATCGTCTTGCCGTCAGCAAGGGTGATCGTCACGTCCCTGGCGTGCTCGACGACGTGATTGTTGGTGACGACGTAGCCGTCAGCGGAGATGAAGAAGCCGGAGCCCTGAGCCATGCCCATGCGGGGCTGGTCATGGTCCTGCCCGCCGAAGCCGCGCTCGCCGAAGCCGCGCTCACCGAACTGTCGGAAGAACCTCTCGAGCGGGCCGCGCTTGGGGAAGTTCGGCATCGGCTGCGAGTCTTCGTCGAACGATGCGTTCGACTGGTCGATCTTGACCTTGACGGACACGACCGCGCCTTTGACGTGGTCGACCACGTCGGCGAAGGACGCGGGTCCGGCCGAGAGCGTGGTCGCGGCGGCAAGCGCCGGATGGGTCGCGACGGGCAGCGCCTCGATCGTCAGACCGCCAATGGCGGCGACGGCGACGGCTCCGAGCAACGCGGCGCGGAACGACTTCGGCCCCCTCGGCCGTGAAAGACTATTGGCCACTTTTGACTGCTCCATTTTCGAAAAAACCGCCGGCCCGCGGGACCGGCCCGATGGAGAATCTATGACGCAGAAGCGGTTACGCTCCCATGGCGGCGAGATGAAAGCTTGGTAAGCTCGTTTGACGGCAGGGAGGGCGCGCCCAAATCCGCCTACCGCTTCGCCAGCGCCCTCAGATCGAAAGCGGGGTTCGCGGCGTCCTCGGGGGTCAGCGTCTTCGGCGTCCCGATGATGCGCTTCGCTGCGGCGTGATCGGCGGTGCGATTGACCGACTCGACAACCGCGAGCTTGCCGTTTCGGAAGCCGAAGGTCGAGAAGGCGCGCGCCTCCGGTTCGCCGCGCAGGACCCATGCGTCGACGCCGTGCGAGAGGCCCGCGATCATCAGCTTGAGATCGCCCTGATCGCTCCAGAACCAGGCGAGCGCGTCATAGGGGGCGGGTTTTCCGGCGAGGCGCGCGGCGACGCAGCGGCCCTGATCCACCGCGTTCTGGACCGATTCGAGCCGGGTTCGGAACCCGAGCGAAGCATTCGGAAAGTCCACGCAGTCGCCGATCGCCGATATGGCGGGGTCCGACGTCTGCATAAGCGCGTCGACCACGATTCCGTTGGCGCATTCGAGTCCGCTTTCGCGGGCGAGCGCGTCCTCCGCAGTGACCCCGACCGCGATGACGACACAGTCCGCGGACAGAACTTCTCCGTCGGTCAGGACGACGGCCTCGGCTTTGCCAGCGCCGCGGATCTCGGCTACGCCGCGCCCGATGCGGAAGCGCACGCCGCTCGCCGTGTGGTCTTTGAGGTAAAAATCCGAGATGACCAGCGAGACCGCGCGCCCCATCGGCCGCGCGATCTCGACGACCGTCGCCTCGGCGCCGAGGCTCGTCGCGGTCGCGGCGATTTCGAGGCCGATGAAGCCGGCGCCGACGATGACGATCTTCATTCCGGGCGTAAGCCTTTCGCGGATCGCGGTCGCCTCGGCGATCGTTCGCAGGCTGAAGACCCCGGGCAGATCGACGCCCGGCGCCACGAGACGCCTTTGCCGCGCGCCCGTCGCCAGGATCAGGTGGCCATATTCGATCGCGCTGCCGTCGCCCGTCTCGACTCGCCCTGAGGCGCGGTCGATTCGCGTCGCGCGCAAGCCGCGCCTGAGTTCGATCCGGTGGTCGCGGAAGAACGATTCGGCCCTCAGCGGCAGGCCGTGGATGTCCATCTCGCCTTTGAGAAAGGTTTTCGACAAAGGCGGCCGCTGATAGGGAAGCTCCGGCTCGTCGGAGAGGAGCATGATCGGCTCCTGAAATCCGTCCTCGCGCAGGCTTGCGGCGGCCTGAACGCCCGCATGGCCGGCGCCGACGATGACCGCTGAAGACGAACGCATCGTCAGGATTGTCCCGGTTGGGGCGCCCGGCCGCCGACGACGCTCATTCGCTGGCGTAGAGCGGGAAGTCGCGGTTCTCGACCGGCGGCTCGCCCGGGCCGGGATCGTCCGGCGCCATGGCGGCCGGATCGATCATGACGCCGGCGCGCGGCGCCGGAGCCGGTGAGGGCGGCGCGCGGCGCGCAGGCTCGACGACCTGCGGCGCCACAGGCGCGGCAATCTCAGGCGGCGCCGGCGGGACCTCCGGCTCGACCGGCGGCGGCTCGATGTAAGGCGCAAGCCGCTCGTCGGGGGTGCGCCAGACGAAGGCGTCGAGCGTCCCTGACGGCGAGACCGGCGCCCACTTCTCGCTGATGACGCCGTCGGCGACCCAAGCCTTGTCGCGCGGTGCGCGGGCGGCGCGGGCGAGCCATTCGCGCACGGCGCCCAAATGGCCTTCCGACTCCTCGATGTCCGCCAGCAGGAGGCAAACGCGGCGGGTCGGCCGGCCGCGCGGCGAATCGGAGGCGATCAGCGGCGCCGCCGCGGCGCGGGCGGCGTCCTGGTCATGCGCCTCGAGCGCGGCGCGGCCGATCGTCAGCATCGATTCGGGATCATTTGGCGCAACGCGCGCGAGCGTCCGGGCGCGCCCGAGCCGGTCGCCGGTCGAATCGCCGTGCCGGACCTTCAGATACGCGGCGGCGAGGTCAGGGTGGGGCGTCTGCGCATAGGCGTTTTCGAGAATCTTGGTCGCGCGGCGATAGTCGCCGGCGCCCGCCATCAATCGTCCGCAAATCGCCGCCGCGGGAACGAGCGTCGGCGCGAGACGGCAGGCTTCCTGCGCAAGCGCAAGCGCGGCCTTCGGATCGCGCTCCATCGCCTCTTCCGCCATCGCGGTTTTGATGACCGCGCGCCACCGGTTGGCGGTGGGTTTGTCGATGAGACGGGCGGCAGCGTTCGAATCCACGGTCGCGAGCGCGCCGGCCCAATCGCCGCGGCGGGCGCGGTCGTCGAGCACCGCCTGCCCCGCCCATGCGGCCGGCGCATGGGCGTTGGCGCGCATCGCGTATTGCAGCGCAGCCTCGTGGTCGCCGCTGCGCCGCGCCTCGTGATGCAGGCCGCGCAGGCCGAGCCCGTGGGTCTCGTGATGCTCGAGCATCGCATTGTAGGCGGCGACGGCCCCCTCGCGGTCGCCCGCCAACTGCGCGGACTGCGCGCGCAAGAGCTTGGTCATCGGTTCGTGCGCTACGAGGCGGCCCGCGTCGGCGGCGTGCTTGGCCGCAGCGCGCGCATCGCCGGCGCCGACGGCGATCATGCCGCGCGACAGCGCAAGGAGACCCTTCTCGCGCCTCCGCGCCCGCGCGGCCAGAGTCACCAGCGAGGGAATGTTGAAGACGAAACGCAAAACGCCCCAGACGATCGTGAGCGCGACCGCCGCCGTTGCGACGACGCCGAGCGCCAGCATCAGCGAGACTTTGTATTCGACCCCCCGCCAGACGACCGTGACGACGCCCGGATTGTCGGAGAGCCATGTCAGGCCCCAGGCGGCCAACGCAAGCGCGGCGAGAAAGATCAACAGGCGAACCATAGCCTCACCGCTTTTCCGACGTTGGCGCGGAGCCCCCGGACGGCCGTCGCGACCCGCAACGCATTCAACTCTTGCCGCCGGCCGCCAGTTTCCCGATCGCCGCTTCGCGTATGGAGCCCAGCGCCTCGTCCGCCGCCTGTTTCGTGCCCGCCTCCGCCGCCCAGCTGCTTGCCGCCTGCCGGGCAGGCTCAGGCAGCTTCCCGAAAGCGGCGAGCGCGCCGCTCACGTCTCCGCGCCGGCTCTCGGCCTCGATCTGCGACACGAGCGCGGCGGGATCGTCGCCCGGCGTCTCGTTCAGGACCCGTACCTGAACCAGTCCGCGCAGATGGGCGAGGAAGCGGTCGACGACGCCACCGTCCTCGGGGCGCGATGCGGCCGCCAGCACTTTGGGCGCGACAGCGTCGAAAGAAGCGGCGAGCGTGCGATCAGTCGGCCCGCCGCCGGCGAGCGCTTTCAGCGGCGCGAGACTCTCCGGCTGCACACCGAGGCTCTGCAAGGCCTTCAGTTCGGTCGCGAACGGGATCCCCGCGGCAAGCTTGTCGCGGAGCGCCTCGGCCACGATCGCGACCGCTGCCGGGTTGTCGCCTGGGGCGGGCTTCTCCGGGGCGACGCGCGTTTCGGTCTTGGGCGCGGCAAGCGCCGCCTCCACTTTGTCAAGGCGTCCGACGAGAGCCGAAATTTCCGGCGCGGCGGCGGCCTGCGGCGCGGCGGATTCGAGTTTCGCGACGCGGGCGGAAAGTCCCGGGATTTCGCCGCGCGCTGCGTCCACGTCCGCCCTCAGGCTCTTCAGGTCGGCCGCTACGCCTTGTGCGGCCTGCGCCGCCTGCGCGGCGGCCGCAATCTTCGAGGCCCCTGCCGCGCTCGCTGCTTCCAGCGCGCCGAGACGCTTGTCGAGACCGATGAGGGTGGCGCCTTGGCGCTGAACCTCCTCGCCCTCGCGCCCGGCCTGGGCTTCGAGCGCGGCAAGTCGCCCCGCGTCTGCCTCGGCGAGATCGGTCCTCGGCGCCAGGGCGTAATAGCCGCCGACCGCAGCGAGCGCGGAAACGATCAGGCCGCCGAGCGCGCCGAAAACAAACGCACGGCCGCCCCCAAGCCGCTGCCTCTCCGGCGGCGCGGAGCCAGGCGGCGCTCCAGCCGTCGGGGCCTCGGCCGCCGTCCCGGCCGGCGCCTCATCGTCGAGGCGGGCGGCGACCTCCGCGTCGATGACGCCCGGATCGTGGCGTCGGTCGCGATTGACCGGCGCGCCCGCCGCCGGCGCGGACGCAACGTGCTGGCTTTCCTCGTCGACCATCGCTCTCACGCTCTTCAGGATTTCGCGCCCTATATACGGTAGGGCCTAGCGGAAGGAAACAAGCGCGGCGCGGCTCAAAGCCGCGAACAAGGCCGGCTCGTCCGGCCTCTCGGCGACAAGGACATGCGCGCTCCCGAGCGCTTCTAGCGGACCGGCGACGTCCGCCGACAGGCAGACATGGGTCATCGCGGCAAAGCGCCCGGAGAGGCTCGCTGCCTCGGCCAGCCGGGCCGCGAGCGCGGCTGATCGCTGGGAATAGTGCAGGGCGAAAGCGCAGGACGACAGCGCGCGGGCCTCGGCCGGACGCCACCCTGTCCGCGCTTCCGCCGCATAGACCTCGACAACCTCGAGCGCGCGCGTCGCGCCGAGCGCCGCTTCGAGGGCGTATTTCCGATCGCGCCCCGCGAGATAAAGCACGCTCGCGCCAGGCTCGATCAAGCGCTCGAGCGTCTCGATGAGCCGCTCGGCGTCGGGCGCGGGCGGGGCGGCAAGCCGCCAGCCGCGCGCTTCGCCCGCGCGCGCCGTTCTCGCGCCGACGGCGAAGAGCGGCGAAGCCCTGTCGACCGGAGCCTCGCTCAGGAACGCCTTGGCGCTGGTGGCGACGACTGCGTCATAGCGCGCCTTCGCCGGCGCGAAGGGAAGCGGCGCGATCTCGATCACCGGGAGCTCAGCGACGGAGAACCCGAGCCGGCGCAACCGAGCAGCGCTGCCCGCCGCATCCTCGCGGGCGCGAAACAGCGCGATCCTAACCGTCATCGACCGCTCATTTGTCCACGATCCCATTATCCCGAAGGCGCGCGGGGGAACAAGGCGCCGCTTGCCGATCCGCGCGCGGGGCTTTACCCCGCCCGTGCGCATATCCACCCCTTCCGGCGCATCTTGGACGCGACGGCGGCAGGACACGTTCTTGGACAAGGCCCTCGACACTCCGGACATCGCCGCGGCTCGCGCCGGCCGCGAGCTCGGCTTCCGCAAGGACATCAACGGTCTGCGCGCGCTGGCCGTGCTCGGCGTCGTCGCCTTCCACGCGGATCGCGCGCTCGTTCCGGGCGGCTTTGCCGGCGTCGACGTGTTCTTCGTCATTTCGGGTTTTCTCATTAGCCGCATCATCCTCTCGGAGTGCGCTGCGGGCCATTTCTCGCTCACGATGTTCTACGCCAAACGCGCGAGGCGCATCCTGCCTGCTCTTATCCTGGTGGTGAGCCTGGTCTGGATCGTCGGCTGGTTTCGCGCCGCGCCGACCCAGTTCCGCGATATTGGCGGGGGCCTGCTCGGGAACTCCTATTTCACCGTCAACTTCTGGCTCCTGAGGCTCGCCGGCGTCACCGGGTACTTCGGCGCGGATTCATCGACGAAGCCTCTGCTGCACCTCTGGTCGCTCAGCATCGAGGAACAGTTCTATCTGGTCTGGTCCGTCCTGCTCCTGGCGCTCTTCAGTCTGGCGCGCAGACTTCTGCCGTGGGTTGTCGTCGGAATTTTCGTCGTGTCGCTGACCGCTTGCGTCATCCTGACGCCGATTGATCCGATCGGCGCTTTCTATCTTCCGTGGACGCGCGCCTGGGAGCTGGCGCTTGGCGCGCTCATCGCCTACCGCGAGGTCTTTCTGCTCCAGGCCTTGCCTTATCCTGCCCGCAAGGTCGCCAATATCGGCGCCGCGCTCGGCGTGGCGCTGATGCTCGGCGCGTTTTTCCTCATGAGCGAGGCTCAGCCCTTCCCCGGCTGGCGGGCGGCAATCCCGACCGCCGGCTGCGCGCTGGTCATCGCGAATCCGCGTTCGCTTGCTGGAGAGATTGCGCTCGGCAACCGCGTTGCGGGCTTTTTCGGCGTCATTTCCTATCCGCTCTATCTCTGGCACTGGCCGCTGTTCGCATTCGCGCATATCTGGCCCGGCGTCATTCCGACGCCGGCCGTGATGTTCATGCTCGCGGCTGTCGCCGTCGTCCTCGCGACCCTCACCTACAGGCTGATCGAGGCGCCGGTCGCGGACCTGTTTCGCCGGCGCCCATTCGCGATCGCGTTCGCGCTTGTAGCGATGCTGGCCGCGACTGGGGTCGTCGGGCGCGTCACTTATGACGCGAAAGGCTTTCCCGGGCGGTTTCCGCCGCTCGTCGCGCGCATTTTCGATTTCGACGTCAACGGCGCGCAGGGAAAGCGACTGATGCAGTGCTTCTATCAGCGCGATGACCGGGCCTACCCACTCGAGGAGGAACGCCTGCGCGCGGCGCGTTTCTTCGAGGACAATCGATGCGGGGAAAAGGACAATCCTGGCAAGCCGACGATCCTGGTCGTCGGCGATTCGCATGCCGCGCATCTCTTCGCGGGACTCACCGAAGCCTTCGCCGGCGCGGCCAATGTCGTGACGCTGTCGTCGGTGTTTTGCGCCCCCCTGGTGGAGCATGTCGCGATGGACGCCGGCGTCGCCGGCACGCCGCGCTGCCGCGCCATCAATGACTATGTGTTCGAGCGCATCCGGGCGATCCGGCCCGACGTTCTTCTGGTCGCCGGCTATTTCGCGCAATACGCCCACGAGGCGAACTGGCGCTATCCGGGCTATCTCGACGCGCTGGTCGAGGGCGTGCGGCGGCTGCATCGGGACGGCGTGCGCTCGATCGTCGTGGCGGGCCAGGTTCCGACCTGGGCCCCGATCTTGCCGATTCTCGTCGGACGCGACGTCCTCGAGCGCGGCGAAGCGCCGGAATTCTCGCGCATCGGCGTTCGGCCGGATTCGCTCGAGACCGACCGGACGCTCGCGGCCAAGGACTGGGGCGAAGGGGTCGTCTATGTCTCGCAGGCGGGGAAGCTCTGCGGCGCCGACGGATGCCGGCGCCTCGTCGGTGACAATCTTCCCGAGGACCTGCTGGCCGTCGATTATGGCCACTACAGCGTCAACGGCTCGATCTTCGCGGTCAGGACCATCCTGGCGCCGGTCATCAAGGCGGGAATCGCCAAGTCGCGATAGGCCCTGGATAGCGAGCAGACGATCGCATCGCTTCGACGGGTTAGACCGCCGGCATCGACTGCCGGACCTGACGCAGTTGCAGAACCGGTTTGACCCGGGTCAGTTCGAGGGCGGCGAGGACGTCCGAACGAACCGGCGCGTCGTCCGTGTAGCTCTGCAGCCGCAGGAGCGACAGTCGCCGGCCGCTGGCTTCAGGATCGTCCGACTTGAGTTCGTCGAAGGCCAGAGATTCGAGGTCGGCGACGGCAAGCGCCTCCTTCACCCAACAACGCGGACGACCCACAGACGGCGCTTCCCCAAACCGGTTCTCGGTCAGGATCGTCTCGATATCGCGCTCCGAATCGGCTGAGCCGCCGCAGGCGTGCCGCAACAGCGCGTTCGTGTGCAGGAAGTGATTGTGGCTAGTGGAGCTGATCAAGCCCGTCACCCCGGTCCCCAAGAAACGCCGGCGCCGGCGAGCCACTCGTCTCGACAGGCTTGGCGGCCCGATGCAATTCCTCGATGGCCAGAACTTCGACGCGCTCGGGAAGTGGGCTGTCTCCGGTGTAGATCGCCCGCCCGGTGATGCTGACCGTCTTGTTTGGCCTATGTCGGTTCCCTCGTCGCTCCCTTCACGCTATGGGCCTTTTCGAGCCCGAGCGCCGCAGACGCGCCGGAGCCGGGAGAAGCGGATGCGCGTTCTAGGGATCGAGACGACGTGTGACGAGACGGCCGCGGCGATCGTTCGGCTGCGGCCAGACGGCGTGGGCGAGATCCTCTCCGACGAAATCATGAGTCAGATCGCGGCGCATGCGGCCTTTGGCGGCGTCGTGCCGGAGATTGCGGCGCGCGCCCATGTCGAGATCGTCGATACGCTGATCGCGCGGGCGCTCGCCAAGGCCGGTCTGTCGGCAAGGGATCTTGACGGCGTGGCGGCGGCTGCCGGTCCCGGCCTGATCGGCGGGGTCATGGTTGGATTGATGGCGGGAAAGGGCGTCGCTCTCGCGACCGGAAAGCCGTTCGTCGCGGTCAATCATCTCGAGGCGCACGCGCTGACGGCGCGGCTCGTCGCGAGCGTCGGCTTCCCCTATCTTATCCTTCTGGCGTCTGGAGGTCATACCCAGATCCTCGCCGTGAAAGGTGTGGGCGACTACGTTCGCCTCGGCGCGACGATGGACGACGCCCTCGGCGAAGCCTTCGACAAAACCGCAAAGCTCATCGGGCTCCCCTTCCCCGGAGGCCCGGCGATCGAGGCGGCAGCCAAGAGGGGCGATCCCCAACGCTTCGCTCTCCCGCGGCCGCTCGTCGGGCGGCCGAACGCCGATTTTTCGCTGTCCGGCTTAAAGACTGCGGTCCGGCAGACCGCCGAGTCGGCTGCCCCTTTGCGTCCTCGCGATATTGAAGACCTTTGCGCTTCGTTTCAGGCCGCGATCGTCGACGTGGTCGAGGATCGCGTGCGCATGGGGCTCAAGCTCTTCCGCGAGCGCCTCGGAAATGCGCCAAAGGCCGTGGTGGCCGCGGGCGGCGTCGCAGCGAATGGAGCGCTGCGGCAAGCGCTGGAGCGCCTGTGCGGCGAGGCCGGCCTGCCGATGGTCGCCCCCGCGCAGAAGCTTTGCACCGACAATGGCTCAATGATCGCCTGGGCGGGAATCGAACGGCTGCGCCTCGGACTGAGAGACGGATTGGACGCGCCCGCGCGGCCGCGCTGGCCGCTCGACCCAAAGGCCGAGCGGGCGCTCAACAACAAGGCCTAGGGCGCTCTTTTTCACTGCGCGGGCTGTGGAGATGCAGGCGGATGTGGGCTCTGCGCTGCGGCCTCGCCCTCTTGTTTCATCTTTTCGTGGGCCATGTGATGACCGACCACGCAGCCGCCGATCGCGCCCAGGACGCCGTGATGGGCCATGTGGCCGGCGACTCCGCCAACCAGCGCGCCCTTGAGACAGCCCTTGGCTTCGGCGGGGGCTGGCGACAAGAGCGGGGCAAACGCCAGCCCGAGCGCTGTGGCCATGACAAGTGCGGATTTCATGATGGAATCCCTTTCCTGGTGAGTTCGCCCTCGACGCCGCCCTTGGTCGGACCGCACGGGACGCCTCGCCCTGAACGCCGCGATTTGGGGTTATGATCCCTCTTCGACAAGGTCACGGGGCAGGTATTTTTGCGTCGCCGCCAACTTGATTCGGCGGAAGCGATTGCAATTCGCCCTTCCGGCGCCTATAAAGCGCCATTCCCCTAGAGTTCTGTTGTTTTGAGGCTGCGCCTCCTCCCGCCGGGACCCGGAGCCGCGCGCCCATCCGCCTAAGGAGCATGCCGAAATGAGCGACGCGCCGTTGATGCCGAAGGCGACCGCCGTCTGGCTGGTCGAGAACACGTCGTTGACGTTCGATCAGATCGC
>JAFAHO010000130.1 GCA_019237205.1 Hyphomicrobiales bacterium | reverse complement strand
TCAAGGATCGCCAGGCGCTGGCCGATGAGTTGCGAAGCCTGGTCTATGGGCTGGCGAGGCTGGCGCCGGCGATCGATAAGCCGCGCGGGCCGGCTGACAAGCTCCTGCGCCCGGTGCGCGCGGCGCTGAAACTGCCACGGGCGGCGTAAGCAGATCGCCGCTCCTTAGGCCGCGTCCATGGCAGGATTCAATCAGGCAGAATCGTTTTCCGCGCCGTCGCCGAACGAGCTGGACCCGCGGGTCCGTGGGATCGCCGGTTCAAGCCCGGCGATGACGGACCTGGCCTAGCGTCAAAACTCAACCAGCTTGACTGGACGTTAAGCGGTGATTGCAGATCGCGCTGGGTACGTCGCAATTGGGCGGAGAGCGACCGTTGGCTGAACGGTGGGAACAGGCGGAATAGCGCGCGTACAAGCGTCGCCAGGGAAGGCTCGGAGTCCGCCGGGCATTCCGACTTACTTGATCGGCGGCTTGGGAAGAACCGTTGGGCCGCGCTCCAGGACATAGGTGTAGTCGAGTGAATACCAGGGCGCCGCGACGTCGCCTGCGGTCGGGTGCGGTTCGCCGTGCCTGACGAAGTCAGCGAGCGTTGCCTTCGTGACGCCGAACTGTACGTCGTCGTCGATATGCGGATCGGCCGAATTGTAAACCTGCGAGATCAGCACCTTGAAACCCTCCTTGACGATGAGGGCGTGCAGGTGGGCGGGCCGGAACGGGTGTCGGTTTTGCGCCTTCAGAAGGCGGCCGACCGCGCCGCCGGTCGGGATTGGATAGCCCACCATCATGACGGAGCGCAACCAGAAGCGTCCCTCGGCGTCGGTCGTCAGCTTGCCGCGCAAGTTCATATCGGCCTGATCCGGGTCCTGGTTTTCGTAGAGGCCTACCGGCGAGGCGTGCCAGACGTCGACCTCAGCGCCGGCGACAGGAGCGCCCTCGCGATCGACGACTTTGGCGTTGACGAACAGCGGACTGCCGGGCGTGTCCGATCGAACGATCGAGCCCCCATACTCAACCCGAGGCGAATGCATGCGCCAGAAGGGACCCAAAAGGTTCTGGGAGGTTTCAAGGCGGCCCTGATCGCCGTTGTTCAGGAGACAGACGAGCGACGATACGCCGAGCGAACCCGCCATAAGCACGAATTCCTGATGGGAGTCGGTCGTCAGACGCCCCATCTCGGCGAGGATCGCGGTAGCGGCGCGGAATTCGGCCTCGGTCAGACGCGTCTCGACAATGAAGCCGTGCAGATGGCGGACGAGCGCGATCATGATCTTGCGCAGTCGCGGATCGGTCGTGCGCGCCATCACCTCAAGCACTGCCGGCGTGACATCCTCATACGTACGGATCATCAGGTTTCCTCCCCAGGAGCGCGTCCCCAGAGTGTGAGGGCGTCAGGTTTCGCCCCGACGAGTTTGGCGAGACGGCGCAGGGCCAGCGTGTAGCCGTCGGTTCGAAGGCCTGCGATCACCCCTTCGGCGCGCAACGACACGAGGGAGTTGTGCCGGAACCCCTCCCGCTTGTGGATGTTCGAAATGTGAACCTCGATGATCTGCCTTGGACGCCGCCGCGCCGATGCCAAGCTATACGACTTTGCACGTTGGTTCCCAGGGATTCGCGCGCCGCCTCAAAACCGATCACTCTTAATCCGTGCCTTGCCTGGTTCCACGCCAACCGGACGGCGGTCCTACACCACGCCCTGCACGACGCGCGCGTTGCGACATGCATGTATCTTGGCGGACGCCTACGATCAGCAGTCGGTCACCTTGCCTTGAAGATGTCGCAGGCTATTCTCCTGCTTTCGGCAAGGGCTTCGGACGCCAGTTGCGGGCGATGCGGGTCATGGCAGAACGGTAGCACGCCCGCGATATCGGGTAAAGACGGGCGTGTCACCGTAATTCGTAATTCCGTAATTCTGGGACTTTTCGCAGGCTGACGATTTCTCCCCGATGCGTCATAGAGTGTGAGGCGCCGTGCCGCGATGGAGCCAACCTTGGTGAAAATGCCGACAACCGCAGGAGACCTCGTCCCCTACGGTCGATTGACCGTGCAGGTTCTCGCCATGCCGCGGGACGCCAACGTGAACGGCGACATTTTCGGCGGTTGGGTCGTGAGCCACATGGACATCGCAAGCGGAATCGCCGCGCGTGACAGGGCCAAGGGGCGGGTGGTCACCGTCGCAATCGACGCCATGGCCTTCCTCCGGCCGGTCAAAATCGGCGATCTCCTTTGCGTCTACACGGCTCTCGAGCGCATCGGCCGGACGTCGATGACCACTCACGTCGAGGCCTGGGTTCGACGCCCCAGCGGCGCGGAGGAAAAAGTGACCGACGCCACGTTCACCTTCGTCTCCATCGACGAGCAGGGCCGCCCCACGCCGGTGCGGTCTGAGGAGGAGAAGGCGTCTTCGAAAGCAACGACGGGGAGTTCGGCGTCGTGACAAAGGCCAATCTGCTCCATGGCAAAATCGCGGTCATCACGGGCGCTGCCCGCGGCATCGGCCGTGCGACCGCCGTCGCTTTCGCGAACGAAGGCGCGGACGTCGTTGGCCTCGATATTTGCGCGATGGTTGATTCGCGGTCCGGCGTGAGCCCGGCGACTCCAGAGGATCTGGAGGAAACGGGGAGGCTGGTGGTCACGGCCGGACCCCGGTGGCTTGGCGTCCAGGCCGACACGCGCGACCTGCCGGCGCTGCGGACGGCTGCAAAAAGGGTCGAGCAGGAATTCGGCGGCCTCGACATTCTGTTCGCCAACGCCGGCATTCAGTCCTTCCATCCCCTGCTCGAAATGGAGGACGCGGACTGGAGCATCACGATCGACACCAATGTGACGGGCACGGCCAACACCTTGCGCGCCTTTGCGCCGTCGCTCGTCAAGCGCGGGGGCGGACGCATCATCCTGACCTCGTCGACCCAGGGACAGCACGGAACGCTGAACGGGGCGGCATACTCGGCGTCGAAATGGGCGATCATCGGCCTCATGAAGTCGGCGGCGCTCGAGCTCGGCCGCCACAAGATCACGGTGAACGCCCTCGTTCCCGGGCTCATCGACACGCCGCTCACCCGTCACGAGGAACGCTACGCGCAGGCGATCCAGGTCGCCGGCGGAACGCCGACCGGCGTCCTCGTCACCGACGAGGAGGCGGCGCGCAAGGGTCTTTCACGCCATTCGCCGCTCGGCGTTCCGTGGATCGATCCCAACAATATCGCGCCGGTTGTGGTCTTCCTCGCCTCCGACGCCGCCTGCATGGTCTCCGGCGCGGCCTATGCCGCAACCGGCGGCGACAGCGCGAACATCACCGCCTAAGCGAGCCGAGGCGGCCTCACGCCGACCCGGAGCTGGCGCCGCCCTCGGCGCGGGCACTTGCCCTCGCTCCAGCTTTTTCGTGCATCACGCGTTCGGTGGCGTCGCGAGCGATCGCCACCGCCCCCTCAGCGACGCCAGACGACAGCACGAGCGCAAACGTCATCTCGACGTAGAGCTTACGGCCGCTCTTGTGGCTCGCCCGCGTCAGCGTCGGGCGACCGCTCAGCTTAAGCGCGCCGCTCTGCATTGCAGCGTCGAAGCCGCGCCAATGAGCCGCGCGGAGGTCTGGCGGGACGATGAGGTCGAGACTTCGGCCCAGCGCCTCTTCGGGCGCGAAGCCGAAAAGCGCGGCGGCCGCGCGGTTCCAACGACGGATCGTTCCCGAGCGGTCGGCGAAGATCACAGCGTCTGCGGCCGATTCGAGGATCGCGTCGCCAAGATTCGAACCGTCGTTCATTGTGGCGCTCGCCTGGTCTGCCCCGTTTGAACGCACATCCGCTTCGTGTCTCTTGCTGGCGGCATTGCGGACCCACCTCATCAATAGCGAATAAAGTCGCGGTCGAAACCTGACAAATTTCGCAGGCTGACGACCCCTACGCGCTAGGACGGAAGGCAAAGGTTCGGGAAAAGAGCGCGCGTCTGCGCTTAGAAACATCCGATAGCTTGTTTCATTCCGCAGGCATCGGCTTTAGCGCGTCCTGCGGTCGACGGCGCCTCCAGTGCTGCAGCTTGTCCAGATAGATGTAAATGATCGGAGTCGTGAACAACGTGAGGATCTGCGAGACGATCAGCCCGCCGACAATCGCATAGCCGAGCGGCTGCCGGATCTCGGAGCCGGTCCCCGTGCCCAGCATCAGCGGCACGCCGCCGAGCAGCGCGCAGAGCGTGGTCATCAGGATCGGCCGGAAGCGCAGCCGGCAGGCCTCGTGAATGGCCTCCTCGCTCGAGAGGCCCGCGCGCTCGCGCTCGAGCGCAAAGTCGACGAGCAGGATGCCATTCTTCTTCACGATGCCGACCAAGAGAATGATGCCGATGATGCCGATGACGTCGAGCGGCATGCCGAACAGCATCAAGGTCACAAGCGCGCCGAGCCCCGCCGACGGCAGGGTCGAGATGATCGTGATCGGATGGACGATGCTTTCGTACAGCATCCCCAGGATGAGGTAGACGGCGACGAGCGCGGCGACGATAAGAACGGGCGTGCGGCTGAGCGAGCTTTGGAAGGCCTGTGCGTTGCCCTGAAAGCTGGTCGCAATCGAGGGCGGCAGTCCGACGTCCTTCACCGCTTGGCGAATCGCGCTGACC
>JAFAHO010000031.1 GCA_019237205.1 Hyphomicrobiales bacterium | reverse complement strand
GAAACCATAGGCGCAGACCTTGCCGTTCAGCTTGAGCTGCGAGATGGCGTCGCCGATCGCCGGGGTCACGCCGCCGTTGGGACCGAACAGGCCGACCACGTCCTTGCGGCTCTCGATCAGCTGGACGATCGGGCCCGCGGTGATGTCCGTTCCGACGTCGACGCCGATGTTGTTGGGGCCTGCGTCGACCTTGAAATTCGCCAGCATGTTGTTCGCCTTGAGCGCCTTCAGGGTCGCCTGAAAGGCCGCCGTGACGCGATTGTTCACCTCAATGTTGCCGACCGGCACGGTATTCGGGAACAGAATCGAGCCGCTCTTGATGTTGTTCTTGATCAGGCACTTGACGATCGCCTCGCCGCCGATGGCGGCCGCGCTCGCGTCTTGGCCGGTGTGGCTGATATTGCTGCGATCGAGCAGCGTCCCATCGAACGAATTGGTGGTGGCGACAACAACGCCCCTGTCTTCGAGCTTCTTCACGATATCGTTGTAGGCGCCGACCTGCGGCGTCGTCATGATTACGCCGTTGATGGTGGGATCGTTGACGATCTGGTTGAGGATCTGGATTTCGCGCGGGATGTCGTCGACCGCCGATTCCGATCCCAGGCGGATCAGGTTGATCCCGAACGCATTGGCGGCGACCTGCGCTCCGACATAGACTGGATCGAAGAAGCCGTTTCCGGCGGTGTGGGTGATGATCGCGAAGGTGAGCGGTTTGCCGTCTTTCTTCGTTGTCGGCGCCTCTTTGGCCGCGTCTTCGAACGAATAGCCGCCCACGGCTTTGTTGATCGCGCCCGATTGAGCCATCGCTCCCGAGCCCCAAAGGCAGCCCACGGAAACGAGCACGCCCACACACAGAGCATTCCTCATCTGATTTTCCTCCCGGTTTGTTGCAAGCCCGCCATCGCGCGCCTGGATTATAGGCGCGCCGCGAGGGCCGTCCTCTTTTCGTTTTCGCGAATCCAGAAGTGACGGGTCTGGATTCATCATGTCTATCGCGCAATCGGCGGGGCGAGAAGAGCTTTTCTGGCGGGCGCCCAAGGCGAGCGTCCGCATCAAGTCACATTGCAAGGCAAGGTTTGGCGGGGCGAATGGATGCTCGGCAAAAACACTTGTCGCGATCCGTTCGGCGCTAATAGCATGCGCGAGCGTCCTGGAGCCGCCGGGCGTTTCTCCGATGGGCAAACCGCTGGTGACCAATTCGAGCGTCGACACAAACCCGCTTCTCGAACCCTGGACCGGACCGTTCGAAGCGCCCCCTTTCGAGCGCATCGAGCCCTCCCATTTCCGGCCCGCGTTCGACGCGGCCATCAGGCAAGCGCGGGCAGAGATTGACGCCGTCGCCGCCAATCCGGACCCGCCGTCGTTCGCCAACACCATCGAGGCGCTGGAGCGCAGCGGGCGGAGCCTCGACAAGGTCGCGGCCGTCTTCTTCAATCTCGCCGGCTCCGCGACCAATGACGAGATTCAAGCGATCGAGCGCGAGATTGCACCCGTCCTGGCGCGCCATCGCAGCGAAACCTATCTGAACGATGCGTTGTTCAAACGCATCGACGCGTTGAAGGCAGATGAGGCGAGGTTCGGGCTTACGGCCGAACAAGCGCGCGTGCTCGAGCGCTATCATCTCGATTTCACCCGCGCCGGCGCCGGCCGGCCGGCTGAAGCCAAGGCTCGCCTCGCCGCAATCGCGGAGCGGCTGGCGACGCTTGGCGCTCAGTTCGGGCAGAATGTGCTGGCGGACGAAAAAGACTGGCTTCTGCTGCTGAGGGAAAACGATCTCGACGGCCTGCCCGATTTCTTCGTCGCCAGCGCGGCCCGCGTCGCGGCCGAGCGCGGCCATGAGGGAAAATATGCGGTCACGCTGTCGCGCTCGAGCGTCGAGCCCTTCCTGCAATTCTCGGCGCGGCGCGATTTGCGCGAAAAAGCCTTTCGCGCGTGGGGCCAGCGCGGCGAGAACGGCGGCAAGACCGACAATCGCGCCATCGCCGCCGAGATGGTGCGCCTGAGGGCCGAGCGCGCGCGCCTCCTGGGCTACGAAACCTTTGCCCACTACCGCCTCGCCGACACGATGGCGAAGACGCCGCGGGCCGCGCTCGATCTGCTCGAGTCGGTCTGGACGCCGGGCGCTGCGAGCGCGCGCAAAGAGCAGGAAGCGTTGCAGGAGATCGTGGCGGCCGAGGGCGGCAATTTCGAGGTCGCGCCGTGGGACTGGCGTCATTTCACCGAGAAGCGGCGCAAGGCCGAGTTCGACTTCGACGAGGGCGAAATCAAGCCCTATCTGCAGCTCGACCGGCTGATC
>JAFAHO010000449.1 GCA_019237205.1 Hyphomicrobiales bacterium | reverse complement strand
GATGATCCGCTCAATTCCCGCCGGGCGCATCGCCGACGTCGATGATATCGCCGACGCGGTCCTATTCCTTTGCGGCGACCACGCGCGCCACATCGTCGGGCAAGTGCTGACCGTCGACGGAGGGGAGGGGTTCTAGGCGAACGCCCTTGCCGCCGCCTTGTGCTTGGCCATCAGCGCTTCGAGGTCGATGCCCTCGGGCGCCCCGTCGATCACGCGCCAGCCGCCCGCGACCATCACCCGGTCGGCGCGATGCGCGCCACAGAGCGCCAGCGCCGCGATCGGATCCTGTGCGCCGCTGAAGCGCGGCTCGTCCAGCCGATAGAACGCAAGGTCCGCCTGGAGCCCAGGGGCGACGCGGCCGATGTCGTCGCGCCCGAGGCACCGCGCCGAGCCCTCCGTCGCCCAGCGGAGCGCATCGAGCGGGGTGACGGCCGACGGCCCGTAGCGGAGGCGCTGCAGCATCAGCGAATGGCGGACCGCCTCCATCATGTTCGAGGAATCGCTCGACGCCGAGCCGTCGACTCCGAGGCCGACCGGCAGGCCAGCCGCCTGGAGATCCTTCGTCGGGCAGATTCCCATCGCGAACGCCATATCGGCGGCGGCGCAATGGCAGACGGCGACGCCTGCACGGCCGAGCCGGCCGATTTCGTCGCCGTTGAAGTGGATGCCGTGCGCGACCCAAGTCCGCGACGTGAGCCACCCGGCTTCGTCCAGAAGATCAACCGAGCGCTTGCCGAAAGCCTGGACACTGTAGACATCCTCGTCGGACGACTGGCAGAGGTGGCAGTGCAGCCGCGCATCGTAGCGCTCGGCGAGCTTCGCCGATTCGCTCATCACGCGTCTCGGCACAGCGAGCGGCGAACAGGGCGCCAGCGCCACGCGGATCATGGCTCCCGGGCCGGGGTCATGGAAGAGCTTCAGGACGCGCTCGCTGTCTTCCAGAATCGCGTCCGTATCCTGCACGATCGAGTCGGGCTGCAGGCCACCGTCCTTTTGCGAAATACCCATCGATCCGCGCGTCACCGTCATACGCATGCCGAGCTTCCGCGCTTCGTCCACCTCGATGTCGATGGCGCTCTCGAGGCCGGGCGGGAACAGATTATGATGATCCGCAGCCGTGGTGCAGCCCGACATGAGCAACTCGACGAGCGCCATCCTGACGGCGACGCGGAGCGCCTCAGGCGTCATGCGTCCCCAGACACGCTCCATTGCGACCAGCCACGGGATGAGCTCGAGCCCGTGTCCCGCCGGATGGGCGCGCGTCAGCGTTTGGTAGAAATGATGATGAGCGTTGATGAGACCGGGCAGCACGACATGGAGGGAAGCCTCGAAGGTCGCGTCGCACGGGCGTTCGGGCGAGCGGCCGCGAGCGACGCATTCGACGATCTGCGACCCCTCGACGACGACGCCGCGCTCGGCGTCGGCGGCGAGGATGGCAAGCGGATCCTTGATCCAAAGACGCATTGGGCGAAGAGCTCCGGTCCGAATGCGCGTCGTCGAGCCGCGCGCGGAGGCCATCGGTTAGCCCCGTTTCAAGTCCACCGCCAGTCTCTCGAGCTAGCGCGACAAAATTTGGATTCGACGCACCGGAAACCGGCCCTTATGGTGGCCGTTGCGCGGGGCGCCGCCGAAGAGCGTCCCGATGCAGACCGTCGCGGAAAAGCGCCGGACGACGGGGGAGGCGACGCATGCGTTTCGGCGCCTCCGGGAACATAACCGAATGAGGAGTCTGGAATGCGCGTTGCGATCATTGCGGGGCTGATCGGGTTGGGGAGCCTGGTCGAGCCGGCCTGGGCCCTCGACAAAGTGACCTTTGGAACCAACTGGCTCGCCGATCCGGAAGCCGGCGGCTATTACCAGGCTCTTGTTGACGGCACCTACGAAAAATACGGGCTTGACGTCACGATCTTGCAGGGCGGCCCGACCTCGAACGGAGGCATGCTGCTGATCGCCGGCAAGATCGAGTTCTTCATGGGCGGCGACATGATCGGCGATTTCCTCGCCGTCCAGAACAATATTCCGACCATCACCGTCGCCGCCGACTTTCAAAAGAATCCCCAGTGTTTCATGTCGCACCCGGGCGTCGGCCTCGACAAGTGGGAGGACCTCCCGAAGGCCAATCCAGCCTTTGTGAGCGCTGGCGCGGTGAACACCTTCTGGGCCTGGATGCGTCTCGCATACGGCTTCAAGGACGACAACATCAAACCGTACAATTTCAACTCGGCCCCGTTTATCGTCGACAAGAACTCGATCCAGCAGGGCTACATTACGTCCGAGCCGTTCGAGGTCGAAAGGCAGGGCGGTTTCAAGCCGAATGTCTTCCTGCTGGCTGACTATGGCTACACGACCTATTCGACCCAGATTGTCACACGACGAGAAGTCGTGGAGAAGAAGCCCGATGTCGTCCAGCGGTTCGTCAGCGCCTCGGCCATCGGCTGGTACCACTACCTCTACGGCGACAACGCCAAAGCGAACGCCGCGATTAAGAAAGAAAATCCGGAGATGACCGATGACCAGATCGCGTTCTCCATCGCCAAGATCAAAGAATACGGCATCGTCGATTCGGGCGACACGCTGACCAAGGGCATCGGCGCGATGACCGACGAACGATGGTCAGACTTCTACAACAAGATGGTGAAGGCCGGAATCGTCAAACCCGGGCTCGACTACAAGCAGGCCTACACCCTTCAGTTCGTCAACAAGGGGGTCGGGGTCGACTTGCGGCCGAAGTGACCTTAGGCGGGGACGCGGCGGGTCCCGCCGCTTCGCCGCCTCTCATTTTTGCGACGCGGGCAGCGCGTTGTAGACTTCGGGCGGCAGCACGGCCGAGACCGAAATCGGGACCGTGTCCGACGATTTGTACCGCCCGACGACCTTGTTGTTGACCGGCGGAATGCTCTTGAGAAAGGCGGCAATCGCCGCTGCGTCCTCGTCAGTCAGACGCGCGAACGACGCCCAGGGCATTACGCCCGAGAGCTCGCTCGCGTCCGGCCGCTTGCCTTTGCGGATCGCGGTGATGATCTGATCGCTCGTCCAGTTTCCCAGGCCCGTTTCCTTGTCCGGCGTCAGGTTCTGGCCGACATAGACGCCCTCGCCCGGAATCGAGAAGCCGACATCTGACCCGCCGAGGTATCGCTTCATATCCGCGGCGCCCGTCATGCCACCGGGCGTGTGGCAGTCCGAGCAGCCGGCGATCCCCACAAGATAGCGGCCGCGCGCGATCTGTGCGTCGTCGGCTGCGACTGGCTGCGAAAGCCCGCAAGCCGCGAATGCGAGCGCCACAATCGCCGTTGCCTCGGTAAACCGCGTCATTCTTGGCTCCCTTCGTTTCAGCGGGCGGGCATGACGCCTGATATCGCGATCCCCTTCAGGTGATCGGGAATGCTCCAGCGTTGGGTCGGATCCGGCTTGTGCGCGACCGGGGCGACCTCCCCGCGCCACGCGACGCCGAGCATCTGGGCGGTCTGATAGGCCATGATGTTCCATCCCCGATATTCGAGGGCGCGCAGCCCCTTCGCCACATGCGGCGAGACGAGATCATGGAAGAGGACCATTGCTGTCGCCTCGAGAAAGGGGGCGCAGACCAGCGCGTCGCGGGTCGGCGCCTCGCCGTCGTGATCGCCGTCGATGAAGGCGAACGACCATCGAACGCCGGACTCGCCGAGGCGCACGACGGCCTCCGGACTAGTCTCCGGCACGAGAATCGCCGTCGCGCCGGCGCCGACGCCCCGCGTCAAATCGAGGAACTCGGCCCGCCACTCCGCATCCAAAAGCAGCGGCTCGACGACATGGAGCGTCGAGAGGCCAGAGGCGATGAGATGGGCGGTCGACCAGCCGCGCCAGGCTCCGATCTCAATGCCCTTGCAACCAGCGAAGAGCCGGGCGTTGGAATAGAGGATCGACGCCTCATCCCGGTTGATGAAGCCGACGATCGGGTTGCGCCGGTCGACCCGAAAAGCGTGATCGATATCCCTGCGCAGCCAGGGCCAGGTCGAGACGCTCTTGTCGACCTCGATCATGTTGGGAAAGAGGTGATCGAGAGACGGCGCCGCGAGATTGTCTGCGACATAATCCTTCGCCATCGCTCGTACCCCCAGCGGATGAGCCGCCGCACACGGCATTAGTCGCCCAAGGCGGATCGCACGCGCTTCAGTTCAACGTCAAGCAGGCGGAGGACCCTGATCCGGGCCGCGGATATGGCGGGTTTGTGACGTAACTCAAGCATTCGTTTGACCCGGCAGAGGGGAGGGCTATAAAGTGCGTAATTGATTACTATATCAATGGACGCCCCAGCCGGCGTTTAAGTGGGACAAGGGTCGAATGTCGGCGGGAAGAGCAGGGATGCCCGCAAGGGAGGAGCAAACGAATAGGATGCCTCCTTGGGTTGTTTTGACTTTGCTCTCGACTGACCGGATGGAACCAGCCGAGCAGCAGTCCCGTTGGTTCGCCAAATGAGCAAGATCGTGGCCTTGAGGTCAGGTGGAGGGGCGGCCGCTTCAAATGCGAACCGTCCGACGCTCGCGACATTCAAAGGCGTAGACAAGGTTTTCGCCAATAGGGTCACCGCATTGTCGGGTCTCGACCTCGAGATTCGCTCTGGCGAGTTCCTGTCCCTGCTTGGGCCCTCCGGTTGCGGAAAGTCGACCGTGTTGAGGCTCCTTTCGGGATTGACGTCGCCGTCGCGCGGCGAAATCCTCTGGAGCTGCGACCGCCCGGAATTCGGCTTCGTCTTCCAGGAGCCGACGCTGATGCCCTGGTCGGACGTTTTCACCAATGTATGGCTCCCGTTGCGGCTGGCCGGCGTGTCCAAGGAAAAGGCGCGGGCGCGCGTGGAGGAGGCGCTGGCGAAGGTTGGGCTGGCGGGCTTCGCCAAGGCCTACCCGCGCCAGCTCTCTGGCGGGATGAAAATGCGGGTATCAATCGCCCGGGCGCTTGTCACGCGGCCGGCGGTGTTGCTGATGGACGAGCCTTTCGCCGCCCTGGACGAAATCACGCGCCTCAAGCTCAATGACGACCTGGCGGAACTGCAGTCCTTGCTCAGCGCGACTGTCGTCTTCGTGACCCATTCGGTGTTCGAGAGCGTCTATCTCGCTGACCGGATTGTCGTGATGGCGGCCCGACCTGGGCGCGCAGTCGCCGAGATCACAGTCGAAGCGCCGGCGCTTCGGCGGGAGGGGTTTCGCTTGACCACCAGCTACGCCGACACCTGCCGGCGGACGTCCCAGGCGCTTCATGTTGCGATGGGGGAGGCTCCGCCGAGCGAGCTCTGCCAATGAGCCGGGACGATTTCATCGGCTATGCGGTGCCCGCTCTGACGCTCGGGATGGGGCTCGTCGTCTGGGAAGCGGTGGTCCGGTTTTTCGACATCCCGCCCTATCTTTTGCCAGCGCCGAGCATCATCATCTCCACACTCTTCACCGATTGGCCGACTCTGTCGAGCTCGCTTTGGGTGACCCTGTCGATTACCTTGAAGGCGCTCCTGGCGGCGGTCGTCGGAAGCGTGACCTTGGCGGTGATCTTCGCACAGTCTCGGCTGGTCGAGCGCGCCTTCTACCCGTTTGCGGTCGCCATGCAGGTGACGCCGATCGTCGCCATCGCGCCGCTGCTGCTGATTTATTTGACTCCCACCGTCGCCGTTCTTGTTTGCGCGTTCCTGGTCGCGTTTTTTCCGCTCCTCGCCAACACGACCTTGGGGCTGTCTTCGGCCGACCATAATCTCGTCGATTTGTTTCAAATGTACCGCGCCACGCGCTTTCAGCAATTCATGTTGCTGCGGTTGCCGTCGGCTCTCCCCTATTTTCTCGCCGGGTTGCGCATCAGCGGCGGTCTTGCGCTGATCGGCGCGATCGTCGCAGAGATTGCCGCCGGTTCCGCCGGCCAAGGTTCCGGCCTGGCTTACCGAATCGTCGAATCCGGGTTTCGCCTGAACATTCCAAGAATGTTTGCGGCGTTGCTCTTGATATCGGTCGCGGGAATCACAATTCATGTCCTGCTCACTGCGTTTTCGCACTGGCTGCTGCACGAGTGGCATGATAGCGAGCGGGCGAGCGAAACCTGACCAAACAAGAAACACCCTCGTAGATTTTTTTCAGGCTGGCCTCCGGTCCGCCGCCGTTCGGCCGACGTGCGACAACGTGCGGGCCCAATAAAGGCAAAGCACCATGAATATTGAATATAGGGTCGGACCGCGATTGTCCGTGCTCCGGAAGCTCGGCCTCGCGAATCTGGTGAATACGGAGCGCATGGACATTGCTGCGGCGCATGAAGCGCTTGTCCGTCGTCAGGCGGTTCCGGAGCGCATTCACACCGATGGCTTGATCGTCGATGTGCCGGCCGGGGTTTATCATCCTCTACCGGACTCGAGCTCCGAATTTTTCGTTCGCAACATCAAAGCAATGAACCCGAATCTGGTCGACAAGACGCTCGAGATTGGGGCCGGTTGCGGCATTATCTCTCTTTATATCGCCGCCAACTGGACGTCGAGAACCGTCGCCACCGACATTTCGCCGGTCGCCGTACAGGCGACTCTCGACAACGCGCGGCTCAACAACCTCAGTCTCACCGCCTACCAGTCGGATCTTTTTGAAAGAATCGATGAATTCGGCTTTGACCTCATCATTTTCAATACGCCTCTAATCGACAAGAAACCCGAGAACGACATCGAAAAGTTCAGCCTCTGCGACCCCAATGGACGCATCACGGAATCGTACCTGCGCCAAGCCCGACACCATCTGTCGAAGGATGGTCTGATCATTTTTTCGATATGCAACAATTCGGCTTATGAGGTGCTGGATGCAGTCGACCTCGACTATTCGATTGTCGGGTTGGAACTGGCGTACAGCGGCTTTTGGCGGGCGATTGTGGGCGCTCGAAACTGATCGTCCGCGGCGACGCCAGCCGGGCTAGCAACTCACCGGGACAGCATGATCAGCTTTGAGCCGATCTCTGCGAGCGCGATGAAAGTCGTCCTTTCCGAGACACTGACTGTCGCCGATTTCAGGCAGCTTGGGCCTCAGATCGACGCGATGATCGATCGGAGCGGACGAATCCGGTTGCTGATCGACGCGACCGAGTTCGGCGGCTGGGAGAACTTCAAAGCGTTTGAGGTTCACAGCGGCTTTGTCAAATTGCACCAGATGTATGTTGAGCGGCTTGCCGTGATCGCCGGTCATGATTGGCAGCACTGGCTTGTCGATACGCTGCGCATGTTCCTGCACCCTGAGGCGAAGGCTTTCGACAAGGGACGGGAGAGCGAAGCAATGCACTGGATCGCCGAACCCTAACTTCCCCGCTACGGGCGAGATTGGCCGCCAATGAGGGAAGCGGGTTTGTCCCGTTCCGATTTCGTCATGCGGTTGACTCCCGGGAGCGGGCAAGGCCAATGTCCTGATCCGGCCGGCGATAGGAATTCGCCTCGGCCAGGGCGGCTACTACGAGCGGATTCGGCAGGCGGGGTTCGAAATGGTTCAAAGGACGATTGTTGCGGCCGCTTTGGCCGCCTCGCTGGCGGTTGGCGCGTGCGTAACCGTCGGGGCACAGGAAAAGGAAGGGCAACTCGCCGCTGCCGGCTTCGTCAGGCTGCAGGCCGACACGCCGCAGAAGGCCGCCAAACTTAAGGCGCTCCCGCAGAACACGATCACCTACGCCCAGCGAAAGAGCGGCAACGCTTACATCTACGCCGACGCTGCCGGGTGCAATTGCGCCTACGTCGGCAATGACGCCGCCTATCAGGCTTACCAGCAGCTGCGCGCCGCCAACAACGTTGCACAAATGCAGGAAACAACTGCGCTGCTGAACGCGGAGGCCGCGAACGACTGGGGCGGCGCGTGGGGCCCGCTGGTTCCCGGCTGGTATTGATCGAGGCGCGCTGGACCGCGCTGTAGGGCGGGGTCGATGACCCCGCCTCGGCGCGGTCGGCGACCGCGCCTTACAATGGCCGCGTCGACCCAAATGCTCGCGCTCAGATCCCCAGCGTCGCGAAGGCGATGATCCGGCACGCCTCGCCCGCTTTCGCGGCTTCGGCGCGCGGTGGTCGGATGACGAGACCTTCGGCGCGAGCCATGGTCTTGACCAGCGACGAGTCCTGGGATGCGGCCGGAATCGCCACATGGCGCCCCTCCGCGCCACGGGAAAGCGTTGCGCGCATATAGTCCTGCCGCGGTCCATTCGCCGTGAGGTCGGCGCCGAGGAGGCCAGGCTCGCTCGGATCGGCCCCCGCGTCAGGCTCGCCGTGCAACGCGCGCAGGAGGGGGCGCAGGAACAGGATCGCGCAGACCATCGACGACGTCGGATTGCCCGGCAGGCCGAGAACCCGCATGGCGCCGAGCCGCCCGTGCATGAGCGGCTTGCCGGGGCGCATTGCGATGCGCCAGAAGCCGAGCTCCATGCCGGCGCCGACGAGCGCCTTCTGGACGAGGTCGTGATCGCCGACCGATGCGCCGCCGAGCGTGATCAGTACATCCGCCTCGGCATCGCGCGCGCGGCGGATCGCTTGATCGAGCGCGGCGATCGTATCGATCGCGATTCCGAGATCGATCGGAACGCCGCCGCAGACGGCGACGACGCCAGCGACGGCGAAATTGTTCGAGGCGATGATCTGCGCCGGGCCAAGCGCGCCGCCCGGCGCGACCAGTTCGTCGCCGGTCGCAAGGATAGCGACGCGAGCGCGCCGCCGCACCGGCAGTTCGGCATGGTTGCCCGCGGCCGCGAGCGCGACGTCGCGCGGAGTAAGACGGCGTCCCGCCGGGATCAGCGCGTCGCCCTCGCGAAAATCCATCCCGGACGGCCGCAGATTGTCGCCCGGGGCTACTGGGCGGATGAGCGCGATGCGATCGCCTTCGCGCCGGACCTCCTCTTGAACGACGATGGCGTCGGCGCCTTCCGGCATTGGCGCTCCGGTGAAGATCCGGATCGCTTGGCCCGGATCGACCGCGCCGCCAAACGCGCGTCCCGCCGCGGATTCACCGACCACGGTCAGGGTCGTCGCGGCGTCCAGCGTATCTGCGGCGCGCAAGGCGTAGCCGTCCATCGCAGAATTGGCGAACGGCGGCTGGGTCCGCAAAGCCGCAAGGTCGCGCGCCAGCACACGGCCGTGAGCAGCGTCCAGCGCGACCCGCTCTTCATTGAGCGGCGCCTCCGCCGACGCGAGCACGCGCGCGAGCGCGTCCTCGACTGTGATCATCCCGCTCACGTGTCTCGATCCTCCGCCCGCCAGTCGCCCGACTTGCCGCCGCGTTTCTCGACGAGCCGCACGCCCTCGACGCTCATCCCCCGATCAATCGCCTTCGCCATATCGTAGATGGTCAGACATGCGACGGCGACCGCCGTCAGCGCCTCCATCTCCACCCCAGTCGTGCCGACGCACCGCGCTTCCGCCCGAACCGTCAGGCACGGCATGGCCTCGTCGGGCGTGATGTCGACCGCGATTTTGCTCAGTTGAAGTGGATGGCAGAGCGGAATGAGCTCGGCGGTCTTCTTGGCCGCCATGATCCCGGCGATCCGCGCCGCTCCGATCACGTCGCCCTTCTTCGCGTCGCCGCCGAGTATGGCCTGCAGCGTCGCCCGCCCCATACGCACGCGGCCTTCGGCGACCGCGATGCGGCTCGTCGCGGTCTTTTCCGATACGTCGACCATCCGCGCCTCGCCCTTGGCGCCGATATGCGTCAGGGCGCCGGAGCGTTCGTCGTCGGCGGAGGAGACCATCACACGCCCTTTGTCGCGCTACTCGTCCGGCCGGCCGAAGAGCGCGACGCTGTTCAAGCAAAATTCGACGCCGGCGGCAATCGCAGGCAATCGCGGCGGATGGTTGTCCGGGGGCAGGGCGGCATGTTAAGGACGGCCGCTTTAGAGCCAAATCTCAATCAGCTTGACCGGTTTCGACATGAAGCGGACGTAGCAGACCGCCGCCTCGGACGCCTCAGTTGGTGAAGGGTTTCGGTCCTTCGTTAGCGAAACCTATAGGACCGCAATTCGCCCTTGAGCCGCCATTCACGAACCGGCTGGACGAGGTAGGAAGCCGGGCGTCCCTGCGGGTCTTGATGCCCGCACGACGGCTTCCCCAAGGACACCAAGATCTGGAACACGCGCTCAGATTGAACCCCTCCGATTTGCACTGAAGGACGTGTGATCTCTTCGCTTTGTCAGAAGGCGATCGATCGCCAATGGTCCTGAGCCCCCAAGGACGAGGGCAGCAAGGCAGGCGAGGTAAAGGAGATCGGTTTCAAAGCCGGGCGGTCCAAACTGTGCACCGGCCGTCGTCACGGCCTGGAGCTTGATCGAGCTGAACCCGTACGGCAGATGCACCGTGACTATCGCGACCAGGAGGACCGCCGCCATT
>JAFAHO010000227.1 GCA_019237205.1 Hyphomicrobiales bacterium | reverse complement strand
AAGATCGCTGCGCAAAGGGGCGGTTTTTTTCGCACACCGGGCCGACGGCGCCTTTCTCGCGCGCCGTCGTCCCCCGCGCGGGCTGCTCGCCTCGACCGTCGAACTCCCTGGCACGCCTTGGACGAGCGAGGGTCCCGGAGGAGCGTGGAGGGACGGCGCTCCAGTTGCGGCGCGCTGGCGAAAGCTGCCCGAAACGGTCGAGCAGGTCTTTACCCACTTCGCGCTGGCGTTGACGGTTTACGCAGCTGCTGTCGAAGACGCTGCCCCGGACGGATGTTTCTGGGTCTCGCCTGACGGCGTTGGCGAAGCCGGCTTTTCGAATGTGATGCGGAAGGCGGTTGCTCGGGCCGTGGGTCGCCATTGAGCGGAGGCTGCCGGCGGAATCCCTGTAGAAGTCTTGACGCGCCGCGGCTAGTCTGCCGGCGTCGGATGCAGTGCGCCCGACACTCGGTTCTGTTCCAATTCTGGATCGTTCATGGCGCCCTTGATCACGCCCGCAGCTTTCCGGTTGCCGCCGGACGCGGAACTGCGCGTCCGCTTCGGTCACGTCACGACATGGGTGTTCGATCTCGACAACACTCTTTATCCGCCCGACAGCGGAATTTGGCGCAAGATCGACGAGCGGATCACGCTGTTTCTCATCGATCTTTTCGGGCTGGACGGACAGTCGGCGCGCGCCTTGCACCAGCACTATTACCTAAAGCACGGCACGACACTTCGCGGACTCGTGGAGGATAACATCGGCGAGGCGGCGCGGTTCCTGGAATTTGTTCATGACATCGACCGTTCGGCGCTGAAGCCGAATCCGGTCCTCGCTCGCGAAGTCGCGCAACTGCCAGGCCGCAAGCTGATTTTCACCAACGGATCCCGCGACCACGCGATTCTCACGGCCCGGCAGCTCGGTCTCGACGGCCTCTTCGAAGATGCGTTTGACATCATCGCGGCGCGTTTGAGAGCCAAGCCCGCCGAGGCCGCCTATGATGCGTTTTTCGAGCGATACGACATCGATCCCCAAGGCGCGGCGATGTTCGACGACGTGGTTAAGAACCTCGCTGTTCCCAAAGCCCGGGGTATGACGACCACTTTGGTGACGACGAAGCCGGGACAGGCAGATCACAGGGAAGCGTATGACCGGGCGACGGCGGAGAGCTCGGCGGCGGTGGCTGATTTCATCACCGACGACCTCGGGGGGTTTCTAGGCCGCCTCAACGCGAAGCTGGTGGGCTCGCCGTCTCTGGCTCCAACCGAGCCGGCCGCAGAAGTCCCGCTCGTTCGGCCAGGGCGCCCATGAGTTCGAGCCATGCCAAGCGACGCAGAGTCCGAGGTTCCGCCGCCTGCGCATCCATTCGGGCGCAGCGAACCGCTTCCGCCTTCCCTTGGCGAAATGACGGGTGACGATCCGGACGCGTCAGCGCGCGTTCGAGCGATCCTGCAGTCTCCGTCATACCGGGTGGCGAGCGAGGACGTCGACTTCCTCGCCAGCGACGCCGTGCGCGGTTTGCGGCTGCAGGTGGACTATCTCAAGCCCGAACTGCTGCTGCGCGCCAATAACGTCAAACGGACGATCGTCGTCTTCGGCAGTTCGCGCATTCGCGAACCGTCCGAGGCGCGCCGCCGGGTCGAGTCGTTGCGCGCTGCGCTTCGCGCCGACGTTGGCGACAGCGAAGACGCTAGTCGGCTTGCGGTCGCCGAACGTCTTCTTGACAGTAGCCGCTACTATGAGGCGGCGAGGGCGTTTGGCCGCATCGTCGCTAAAGCGAACGCTCACGCCGGAGACGGACAAACGCTCATCGTGACGGGCGGCGGGCCGGGGATCATGGAGGCGGCGAACCGGGGCGCTTTCGACGCGAAAGCGAAGACCATTGGGCTCAACATCAGCCTGCCGCGCGAACAGTTCCCGAACTCCTACGTGTCTCCGGAATTGTGCTTCAACTTTCGTTATTTTGCGATGCGCAAGCTACACTTTCTGCAGCGAGCGATGGCCCTGGTCGCCTTTCCGGGCGGCTTCGGAACGCTGGATGAACTGTTCGAAGTCCTTACCCTGAGTCAGACCCGGAAGATCAAGCCAATCCCGATCATTCTCGTCGGCGAGCGCTTCTGGCGAAGGGCCATCAACTTCGATTTCCTGGTGGAGGAGGGCGTCGTCGAGGCCGAAGACCGGGAGCTGTTCTGGTATGCGGAGACTGCAGAAGAGATTTGGAGCGGCATCCAGGCGTGGGACCGCGAACACCGACAGCGATATGGCTCTTAGTCCGGCCGGACTGTCTCGCTTACCAGCGGCTGTTCAGCTGTGCGCTCCGTCCGTCTCAGCCGAAGCGCGTCCGCAAGCGCCAAGTCGCCTTCGAGCTTCGGCTCGGCAGCGCGATAGGCTCGAAGCCTTCAGCGCTGATGGCGCTGCCGCTATCGCTCGCCGCCATGATCGCTCCCTACGCGACCTGCGATTCGTCATGTGAACTGACCGGCGATAGAATCAGGTCGTATTTTTCGCAGTCCGCACGATCGGAGTGACATGGTTGATTGCGGCACCAGCGATTGAGCGAGGTCAAAATAGCGTTCGGCTCTCCAAATTTTGAGCGATCAGGAGGCGAATTACCGTAGCTGGGCCAGACGACCCAGACGAAGATGAATTGCGGCTCGCGCCTCGGCGCAGTAGCATCGCCGTGGCCGCGCAGGGAAAGGCGATGATCGATAAGCCGCGTCGAGATGCTCCGCATACCGCTCCGCATGGACTAGCGGGCGGCTTCGATCTGGATCGCGCTCTCAGATCGATTGTCACCGTCCAGTCCTCGATTCCGGAAGACGCCTACACCGCCCAGATCTTGGGCGAGCAACGGACCGGAAGCGGAGCGGTGATCCGCGAGACCGACCTCGTGCTGACGATCGGTTATCTCATCACCGAAGCCGAAACTGTCTGGATCGCCCGCTACGACGGGCGCGTGATACCAGGTCACGCGCTCGCGATCGATCAGGAGACAGGGTTCGGCTTGGTGCAAGCTCTCGATCGACTCGATTGTCCAGCCTTGGAATTCGGACGGTCCGCCGACGCCAGGATTGGCGATTCCATTGTCATCGCGGCCGGCGGGGGCACCAAGGCCGTCAACGCGTCCATTGTCGCGAAACAGGAATTCGCCGGCTACTGGGAATATTTGCTCGAGGAGGCGATTTTCACTGCGCCCGCGCATCCCTTCTGGGGAGGGGCGGGCGCCATCGACGCATCGGGTAGGCTTCTTGGCGTCGGCTCACTCCATGTCGAGCAGCTGACTACGCAGGGCGGACCGCGCAACATCAACATGATCGTGCCAATCGACCTCTTGCCCCCGATCCTCGACGATCTCGTGACATACGGGCGCGTCAACAAGCCGGCGCGTCCGTGGCTTGGCATTTATTCCGCTGAGCGCGCAGGCGAGGTTGTCGTGGCGGCCCTCGCCGAACGCGGACCGGCCGCCTCGGCTGGGCTCCGTCGCGGCGACATTCTGGCCAGCGTTCGGGGCGCGGAGATTGCCGACCTCAGCGATCTCTACCGGAAAGTCTGGCGTTGCGGTGAGGCGGGCGTCGAGATCCCGATCGAAGTCATCCGCGATGGACGTGCGCTCGGCCTGCGGATCCAGTCAGGGGACCGAGCCGCCTTCCTGAAGCGGCCGCGGCTGCAGTAAGCCGCTCGATCCGCCGACCACGCGAACGCGCTGGCCGTTGCAGCAGGTCGAACGTCCGCCTGCGATCTCATTGACGAGCTTGCGCAGCAACGCGTCAGCGAAGCTGTTGAAGTCGTCGATCGGCACGACAAACGCGCCTTTCCCTCCGATCACGTTGTCGCGGTAATATTGCGCGAGCCCGCCTGGCGGATTGGTGTGTAGCGCAAGATAACCGCCGACAGCTGCGGCGCGACGATTGAAGATCGTGAGTCCGTTAATCACCGCGCCGGCCTCGACAGCCGTGTCCCGCGCCGCGGTGACGGCGCGCCCCTGATTGCTCGTTCCGTCGCCCGAGACGTCGATGATCCTGCGATCGGTCGTAAATCCTGTCTCGTTGAAGAGCCCGAATGAAAAGTCGATCGCAGAACCAATCGCCGTGCGTCCGACGAAGGCGCGAGGCGCCGCGGTCAAAGCGGTCGCGAAGGCGCGAGCGTCGGCCGGGTTCCGGATCAAAGCCCAGTCGACCACCTGCTTCTGCTCGCTCTCGCCGGCCCATTCGACGTAGGCGAGCGCGATCGCACCACGCAGGCCCGTGGAAATGGCGTCAATGAGCTTTTGGTCTTGTATCGCTTCGGCATAGCCGTGGCGCTGCAGGGCGAATTCGCCGTCGTCGATGCTGCGCGAGACGTCCGCCGCCAGCACGACCGCGGCGTCGACTGCGACCGCCGGTTCGTCTGCACCTGCCCGATGGGCGCCGGGAGCGGCGATCGCCAGAAGGAGAACGCAACAAAGCGGCCAAAACTCGCGACGCATCGCAGAGGTTCTCCGACGCTCAGCCGGGTCGAAGGCTACCAGATCCAAGGAGAATCTCCAAGGCGAAGCGGGCATGTTCCCTGGACGGGAAGGGGAATTCAAAACCAAGGACGGCTCGAAAAGAGCCGCCGCTCCACGCGGTGCGTCGGTAGCCCGTCCGAAAGACGAAGCTAACTCGCCCTATGACGCATCCTTGATTTGGAACTCCCCTCCCGTGTCTACCGGCGCCGGTCAGCGCAACGGCCGAAGCCGCGTCCTCGGACTCCGCTACGACCGCTCGCTCGTCACACCAGCTCAGAGCGACACACGTCCGCAGCCCTTCTCCACCATCCACCCGACAAAAGCACTGAAGGAAAAAACCCGCTGTGACGGCCATCACACTCGGATGCATTTCTCCTCACGATTTTCTTCCGAGGAACTGAATCTCAGGGGAGGTTCGCATCGGGCGTTGTCGGCCGACCGGTTGAACAGCGCATGTGTCAATTCGTGGCCGGCGAGACGGCTGGCAATCTCTTTGGCGGACGCCTGCCCAAGGCCTTGAGCGAAATCCAAAGCTCGAAGCCGCTCGCCAAGTTGACGTCGCCGCGCCGAAGCCCGACATTGCGGAGGAATTGCGAAGGCGGGCACCTTCGCCCAACGAATTGCGACGCCCGGGAGGCGACCCATGGACCTTCGATTGACAGATGACGAACTAGCGTTTCGCGCCGAGGTGCGCGCATTCCTGCGCGATAACCTGCCCGCGTCGATCCGGGAGAAGGGGGTCGCCGGGCGAAAGCTCTCCAAGGATGACTATGTGCGGTGGACGCGCATTCTCGCCGACAAGGGCTGGGCGGCGCCACATTGGCCGCGCGAATGGGGCGGGATGGGCTGGAGCCCGATCAAGCAGTCGATCTTCCTCGACGAGGTTCAGCGCGGCCATGCGCCGGAAGCGATCGCCTTCGGCGTCAGTATGGTCGGGCCCGTCATCTACACCTTCGGTTCGCAGGCGCAGAAGGAGCGGTTCTTGCCGCGCATCGTCGATTTGCGCGACTGGTGGTGCCAGGGCTTCTCGGAGCCCGGCGCCGGATCCGACCTTGCTAGCCTGCGCACGAGCGCGCGACGGGACGGTGATTCCTGGGTGATTTCGGGCCAGAAGACGTGGACCACGATGGCGCAGTACGCCGACTGGATATTCGTCCTGGCCCGCACCAATCCGCAGGCGAAGAAGCAGGAAGGCATCTCGTTCTTCCTCGTCGACATGAAAACGCCCGGCATCACAGTGCGGCCGATCGAGACGATCGACGGCGGGCACGAGGTCAACGAGGTCTTTCTCGACGAGGTGCGCGCGCCGCTCGACGCGCTGGTCGGCGAGGAGAACAAGGGGTGGGACTACGCTAAGTTCCTGCTCGCCAATGAGCGAAACGGCATCGCCCGCGTCGGAATCTCGAAGGCTCGCCTCGACCGGCTGCGCGAGCTCGCCGCGATCCCGGTCTACGGCTCCGGGCCCAAGATGCAGGACCCGTTCTTCCGCGCCAAGATCGCCGCGGTCGAAGTCGAACTGAAGGCGCTTGAAATGACGCAGATGCGCGTAATCTCCAATCGCCGCAACGATGGCAAGCCCGATCCGGCCTCCTCGGTGCTCAAGATCAAGGGCTCAGAAATCCAGCAGGCGACGACGGAGCTGTTGATGGAGGTGGTCGGTCCCTACGCGCTGCCCTACGAGGCGCCGGACGGTCGGACGAATGAGCCGCCGGTCGGCTTCGATTGGGCGGGCCCGTTGGCGCCCGCCTATTTCAATAACCGCAAGGTCTCGATCTATGGTGGGTCGAACGAGATTCAGCGCGGGATCATCGCAAAAGCCATCTTGGGACTTTGACCAATGGACTTCGAACTTAGTGGGGAGCAGCAGATGCTGCGCGACAATGTCGCACGGCTGATGAAGGATCGCTACGGCTTCGAGGCGCGCAAGGGATATCAGGCGAGCCCGCACGGCTGGAGCGACGCGCTGTGGCGTGAATATGCCGATATGGGCCTCCTCGGCGCGCCCTTCGCCGAGGACGACGGCGGCTTTGGCGGCGGCGCGGTCGAGACCATGATCGTGATGGAGGAATTCGGCAAGGCGCTGGCGCTCGAACCCTATCTCCAGACCATCGTCCTCTGCGGCGCGCTCATCAAGCACGGAGCCAGCTCAGAAAAGCGGGCCGAACTTATTGGCAAGATCGCGGCCGGGGAACTCCGGCTCAGCTTCGCCCACACGGAGAGGCAGTCGGGCTACGATCTCAACGATGTTGGGCTGACCGCCCGCAACGATGGGGCGTCTTTCCTGCTGAGCGGGGAAAAGGGACTCATCGGCCAGGGCGACTCCGCCGACACGCTTATTGTTTCGGCGCGGCTCAGCGGCGATCGCCGCGATCGCCGCGGAATCGGCCTCTTTTTGGTGGACGCAAATGCGCAGGGCGTCACACGGCGCGGCTATCCGACGCAAGACGGCCAACGCGCAGCGGAGATCGCCTTCGCCAACGTTCGCGCCGAACCTCAGGACGTTCTCGGCGAGCTTGAGGGCGCGCTTCCGGTCATCGAACGGGCGGTCGACGAGACGATTGCGGCTCTTTCCGCCGAGGCGGTCGGCGCGATGAGCGAGGCGCTATCGATGACGGTCGAGTATATGAAGACGCGCAAACAGTTCGGCGTCACGATCGGCTCGTTCCAGGCGCTGCAGCACCGCGCCGCCGACATGACCGTTGCGCTCGAGCAGGCGCGCAGCATGATGTATCTGGCGACCATGATGGCGGGCGAGGAAGACGCCAACGAGCGCGCCAAGTCCATCTCTGCGGCCAAGGTCCAGATTGGCCGCTCCGCCAGGTTCGTCGGCCAGCAGGCGGTGCAGATCCATGGCGGCATCGGGATGACCTACGAGTACAAGGTCGGCCACTTGTTCAAGCGCCTGACGATGATCGACGCCGCTTATGGCGACGCGGACCTGCATGTGCGCAGGCTAGCCGACCAGGGCAGCCTTTTCGCCTGAGACCGCGATTTGGGAACGATCCTTGTCACCGGCTTTGAGCCGTTCGGCGGCGAAACCGTCAACGCGTCCTGGGAAGCGGCGCGCAGGCTCGAGGGCTGGCGCTGCGGCGATCATGCGGCCGTCGCGCTCATGCTGCCGTGCGTCTACGACGCTTCAGTCGATGCGTTCGCCGAGGCCTTCGAGCGGCTCAAACCGCATGCGGCGCTGATGACCGGCCAGGCCTCGCGGCGCGGCCTCGTTTGCGTCGAGCGCTTTGCGCGCAACGTCGCGAACGCTGCGACGCCAGACAATCGCGGAGTCGTACGGGGCGCTGCCGCTCTCGATTCTGGTCCCGAGCGACTCGAGACGACGGTCCCGGTCGGGGAGATCGCGCGCGCAATCCGCGCCGCCGGGGTTCGCGCGCGCGTGTCGACGAATGCCGGCGACTACGTCTGCAACCATCTTTATTACGGCGCGCTCGCCTTTATGCGCCGCGTTTCGCCCATGACGCCCGCGGTGTTTCTCCATCTGCCGGCGACGCCGGAACAGACCCCGGCGCGCGCCAGCCGGCGCAGACTTTCGACGCCCGACGCGGTGGGCGCTTTGAAGGCCGCGGCGAGCGCCATGTGCGATGGCGTTGGCGCAAGCTCTCGGCTTGCGCTATCCGGGCCAGCGCGCGAAGCGCTTTGACGATCCGGAGCCCCTTTCAACTGGAACCTCTTCGAGCCGCGCTTTTCATTGCCGTTTTGAGCGATTTCAAAGGCTTGGGCGCCGTTTCCGTCCACTGTCCACTTATCGCGCCTGACGGCTTAATATAACATAATAATACAGTATAAATGAAGGCTATCGCCCTTCGGTCTTTCAACAAATGTAAACACGAGCGGGGCCGCTTGGCCACAAAATGTCGAATTATCAGAAACTGCTGATGCGAGGCGCGCGAGACAAACAGAGTGTTCGGCAAGCGGCCGCATATAGCCGCAATCATTCCTCTGGGCTCCCGGCGTGATAAGACCCGCACGAGGGACGGCTTCACCCGGAGTTGGTTTTGCTTCACGTCTGCAAGCATGAGCGGCGCCGAGCGCGACATGGCTAGCCCAATCGCCTTCATCGGCGTCGATGGGGGCGCGACGCGCTGTCGCGCGCGGCTGCGCGGTCCCGACGGCGCGGCGCTCGCGGAAGCGGTCGGCGCCGCCGCCAACGTCCACGTCGATTTCGCCGCAGCCGTCGAGGTCATGCGCCGCCTGATCGTCGAGGTCCGCGACAAATCGGGGCGCAACGCCGACAGGGAATCGCGCATCGCGATCGGCTTCGGTCTCGCGGGGCTGAACGACGCTGGTGACGCCGCGAAAGTCTGCGCGGCCTTTCCGGGGTATGCGCGCGTGCGCGCGGCGAACGACGCCACGACCGCCTGCATCGGCGCTCACGCCGGCGCGGATGGCGGGCTCGTGATCGCAGGCACCGGCTCGGCGGCGATCGCACGGGTCGCTGGCAAGGAAACGATCATCGGCGGCCGTGGGTTTGCAGTCGGCGACGACGGCTCGGGCGCGCATATCGGGCTCGATGCGCTACGGGCAGCGACCCGCGCCTACGATCGGCTTGCGCCGGCAAGCGCGCTCACCAGCGAGATTCTGGGCGTCTTCGAAGACGACATCGTGGCGATGGTCCGCTGGGCGCGCACCGCCAGGCCCGGCGACTATGGCGCCTTCGCGCCCCGGGTGTTCCAGCACGCCGCGAATGGCGATCCGATCGCGGCTGCGATCGTCGCCTCGGCTGCCGCCGCGATCGCGGCGCTCGCGCGCGGCGCGGTCGGGCTCGGCGCCCCGCGAGTGGCGCTGGTCGGCGGCGTCGGCGACGCCTCGCGCCCCTATCTCGAGCCTGAGATCGCCGCATCGCTGATCCGCCCGTTATTCGACGCCACCGACGGGGCGATCCTGCTCGCCGGGGGCGTCGTCGCAAGCGAGAGGGAAGCGGCGCAATGAAAGTCTTTACCGGGGCGCGCCTCTTCGACGGCAAAGAGCTTGTCGACGA
>JAFAHO010000453.1 GCA_019237205.1 Hyphomicrobiales bacterium | reverse complement strand
TCTCCGAGGATTAGCGGTTCGACCCCTGCTTTGCGGGCGACGATCGCGGCCGTCTCCAGCGAGGCCTGCGGCGCAGCTATGATTCGCGTCACGGTGCGCGCGAAAACCGGGTCGCCCGGTTTGGGCGTCTCCGCGTTGGGATCGGCGAGGCGGGCCTGCACGGATGGCGTCGGGTCGATGCCGTAGCGCTTTAGCACCGCGCTCGCGTCGGCGAGGGTAGTGGCGTCGGGGACGGTTGGGCCCGAGGCGATCACCGAGGGATCGTCGCCAGGCACGTCGGAGATGATGAGCGAGACCACCTCAGCGGGCGCCGCTGCGGCCGCGAGACGGCCGGCCTTGATCGCCGAGAGATGCTTGCGGACGCAGTTGATCTCGTCGATGCTCGCGCCGCTGCGCAGAAGGGCGCGATTCAGCGCCTGCTTGTCGGCGAGTTCGATTCCGGGGGCGGGAAGCGACAGTAGCGAAGACCCGCCGCCGGAGATCAGGCAAAGCACGAGATCGTCTGGACTGAGGCCGCGCACAAGCTCAAGGATACGGGCCGCCGCAGCCTGGCCCGCCGTGTCCGGCACCGGGTGGCTTGCTTCGACCACCTCAATGCGAGCGAGCGGCCCAACCCCATGGCCATAGCGGGTGACGACCAGACCCGTGAGCGGCCGGTCCGCGGGCCAGTGCGCTTCGACCGCGCGCGCCATCGCGGCGGCGGCCTTGCCGGCGCCGACGACGACCGTGCGGCCGGCCGGCGGCTGGGGCAGATTCGGGGGGACAACCGCGTCCGCGGCGGCCGATTCGACAGCCGCATCGAACATCCGGCGCAACAGAGTGCGCTCATCCATGGCGTTGCATTCCTCCCGCGTCCCCTATTCGGCGGCGACCGGCTGGCCGATCTCGTGGCAGGCCAGGCGCTCCAGAACCCGCGCCATCGCCGAGTGGTCCCACGCCGCGCCTCCCGCGGCGACAGCGGCGTTGAACAGTTCCTGGCAGGTCGCGGTGTTGGGCAGACTGAGGCCGAGACTCCGCGCGCCCTGAAGGGCGAGGTTCAGATCCTTCTGATGCAAAGCGATGCGGAAACCGGGCTCGAAATTGCGCTTCACCATCCTCTCGCCATGGACCTCGAGGATGCGCGAGGCGGCAAAGCCGCCCATCAAGGCCTGGCGCACCCGCGCCGGATCAGCGCCCGCCTTGGAGGCGAACAGCAACGCCTCGCCGACGGCCTCGATCGTCAGCGCGACGATGATCTGGTTGGCGACCTTGGTGGTTTGCCCATCGCCATTGCCGCCCACGAGCGTGATGTTCTTGCCCATCAGCTCAAAGATGGGCTTGACTTTTTCGAACGCCCGCT
This sequence comes from Hyphomicrobiales bacterium, assembly GCA_019237205.1. GTDB lineage: Bacteria > Pseudomonadota > Alphaproteobacteria > Rhizobiales > Beijerinckiaceae > Roseiarcus. The sequence goes on along the minus strand of JAFAHO010000453.1, from coordinate 2,277 downwards.
CGGGACCGCCGACCATGATCGTCAGGCTCGCCGCCTTCGCGCCGACGTCGCCGCCGGAGACCGGCGCGTCGAGGTAGTCGCAACCGAGCGCGTTGATCCGCTTGGCGAACGCCTTGCTCGCGATCGGCGAGATGCTGCTCATGTCGACGACGATCTTGCCCGGCGAAAGACCCTCGGCGACGCCTTCGGGGCCAAAAAGGGCGTCTTCCACGTTCGGCGTGTCGGGAACCATGGTGATGATGACGTCGGCGCCGCGCGCGACATCCCGGGCGCTCGAGCAGGCGACGGCGCCCTTCTCCAGCAACTCCTTCGGCGGCGTCCCATGACCGTGAACGAAGAGCTTGTGCCCGCCGCCAATGAGATGGCCCGCCATGGGGCGGCCCATGATCCCTAAGCCGATGAATCCGATGTTGCTCATCTGTCTTGCTCCGAATTCAGGAAGAGTGGGATTGCGCGGCCTGCCGGGCTTGCCGTTTGGGTTGGTAGGGAGCGAACCAGCTGAGGCCCGCCGTCGTCGTGGTCGCGGGCTTGTATTCGCAACCGATTGAGCCGCGGTAGCCCAGTTCGTCGAGGCGGCGGAAGAGGAACGGGTAATTGATCTCGCCGGTGCCGGGTTCGTGGCGCCCCGGATTGTCGGCGAGCTGGATGTGGCCAATGCGGTCGAACTCGGTCTCGATGGTTCGGGCCAGATCGCCCTCCATCACTTGCGCATGGTAGATGTCGTATTGGAGCTTGATATTGGTCGAACCGGTCGCTGCGATGATCGCCAGCGCCGGACGCGTGCGGTCGACGAAGAACCCTGGAATGTCGCGAGTGTTGACCGGCTCCAGCAAGAGCCCGATCCCCGCGCCCTGGAGTCTGCCGGCGGCATAGCGCAGGTTCTCGATCAGCGTGGCGCGGGCCGCATCGGCAGTGACGCCGTCAGGCAGGATGCCCGCGAGACAGTTGACCTTTGGACAATCGAGCGCGGTGGCGTAGTCGATCGCCCGTTCGACGCCTGAGCGGAACTCCGCGACCCGGCCGGGATGGCATGCGATGCCGCGCTCGCCGGCGGCCCAATCGCCGGCAGGCAGATTGTGCAGCACGAGCGTCAGCCCGTTGGCCGCGAGCAGGCCGGCGAGCTCGCCTTTATCGAACTCGTACGGGAACAGGAACTCGACGGCGTCAAACCCGGCCTCCGCGGCTGCGGCGAAGCGGCTGAGGAACGGCAGTTCAGTGAACATCATGGTCAGGTTGGCTGCAAATCTTGGCATGGCTCCTCCTTCGCCCTCGGCCGGCGATCCGGCCGGAAGGCTCAGCGCTTGTCTGCAAATGCGTCCGCCAGCTTGGCCGGCGCCTCGACGGTCCGCATGTCCTGGGCCTTGCGGATCGACAGCGAGGGATCGAGACAGAGGATCTCCTCGAACTCGTTGACGCTGTCGATCTCCGCGCCCATGGAGATGTTGGTGACGCGCTCGAGAATGAATTCGAGCACGACGGGCGTCTGATGCTCTTTCATCAGCGCCTTCGCCCTGGCGAAGGCGTCCTTGAATTCGTTGGCGCTCTTCACCCGGATCGCCTTACAGCCGAGGCCTTCGGCGACCGCGACATGATCGACGCCGTAGCCCGGCACCGCGTCGCCTTCGGGCTCGACGTTAATGTTTTCGAAGGCGAGGCTGACTTCGAAGTCCATCTGGAAGCCCCGCTGCGCCTGGCGGATCAGGCCGAGGTAGGAATTGTTCACCACGACATGCAGATAAGGCAGCTTGTGTTGCGCGCCGACGGCCAGCTCCTCGATCATGAACTGGAAGTCGTAGTCGCCCGACAGCGCCACAATCGTTCGGTCCGGATCCGCCGCGCGGACGCCGAGCGCCGCCGGAAGCGTCCAGCCCAGGGGGCCTGCCTGGCCGCAGTTGATCCAGTTGCGCGGCTTATAGACATGCAGAAACTGGGCGCCGGCGATCTGCGACAGGCCGATGGTCGTCACATAGCAGGTGTCACGGTCAAGGCAGTCATTCATCTCCTGATACACGCGCTGCGGCTTGAGCGGGACATGGTCGAAATGGCTGCGCCGCAGCATGTTCTTCTTGCGATGCAGACACTTGGCGGCCCAGGCCGAACGGTCCTTGAGCTCGCCGGCCGCCTTCATCCCGCGGGCCTCTTCGATGAACAGCAAGAGCGCCGCGCGGGCGTCGGAGACGATGCCGAAATCAGGCCCAAACACGCGCCCGATCTGCATCGGCTCAATATCAACATGCACAAACTTGCGGCCCTTCGTATAGACCTCGATCGAGCCCG
>JAFAHO010000138.1 GCA_019237205.1 Hyphomicrobiales bacterium | reverse complement strand
CTCGGCGATCTGGCCTTGGGCCGGAACGTGCTGGTCGCGTTCATGCCCTGGAACGGCTACAACTTCGAGGACTCGATCCTCCTCTCCGAACGCATCGTCAAGGACGACGTGTTCACCTCGATCCATATCGAGGAATTCGAGGCCATGGCGCGCGACACCAAGCTCGGGCCCGAGGAGATCACGCGCGACATTCCCAACGTGTCGGAAGAGGCGCTGAAGAATCTCGACGAGGCGGGCATCGTCTACATCGGCGCGGAAGTGGTGGCCGGCGACATCCTGGTCGGCAAGATCACGCCGAAGGGCGAAAGCCCAATGACGCCGGAAGAGAAGCTTCTGCGCGCCATCTTCGGCGAGAAAGCCTCGGACGTCCGCGACACGTCCCTGCGCGTTCCGCCGGGCGTTCAGGGAACTATCGTCGAAGTGCGCGTCTTCAACCGCCACGGCGTCGACAAGGACGAGCGCGCCCAGGCGATCGAGCGCGAGGAGATCGAGCGTCTCGCCAAAGACCGCGACGACGAGCAGGCGATCCTCGACCGGAATGTCTACGCCCGTCTCGCCGAGACGCTGGAAGGCAAGCGCGCGCTCTCGGGGCCGAAGGGCTTCAAGAAGGATCAGGTGCTGACGCGCGCGCTCATCGACGAGGTTCCGCGCTCGCAATGGTGGAGTTTCGCGCTCGAGTCCGACCAGACGATGTCGGAGATCGAGGCGATGCGCAAGCAGTACGACGAATCGAAGAAGTCGCTGGAAAGCCGCTTCCTCGACAAGGTCGAGAAGCTGCAGCGCGGCGACGAACTGCCGCCCGGCGTGATGAAGATGGCCAAGGTCTTCATCGCCGTGAAACGCAAGATCCAGCCCGGCGACAAGATGGCGGGACGCCACGGCAACAAGGGCGTCGTCTCGCGCATCGTGCCGCAGGAAGACATGCCGTTCCTCGCGGATGGGACGCCCGTCGACATCGTCCTGAATCCGCTCGGGGTGCCGAGCCGCATGAACGTCGGCCAGATCCTCGAGACGCATCTCGGCTGGGCCTGCGCGGGCCTGGGCAGACAGGTCGGCGAGGCGGTCGACGCCTACATGCGCTCGAAGGATTCGACGCCGCTACGCGGCAAGCTGAAGGAGATCTATGGCGAGCATGAGACGATTGGGGCGCTCGACGACGCCGGACTTGCGGAGCTCGGCGAGAATCTTCGTCGCGGCGTGCCGATCGCCACGCCCGTCTTCGACGGGGCGCGCGAGAGGGACATCGTCGAGATGCTGAAGATGGCCCATTTCGATCCGTCGGGGCAGGTGACGCTATATGACGGGCGCACCGGCGACGCTTTCGACCGCAAGGTGACGGTGGGCTTCATCTACATGCTGAAGCTCCACCATCTGGTCGACGACAAGATCCACGCGCGCTCGATCGGCCCTTACAGCCTCGTCACCCAGCAGCCGCTCGGCGGCAAGGCGCAGTTCGGCGGCCAGCGCTTCGGCGAAATGGAAGTGTGGGCGCTTGAAGCCTATGGCGCCGCCTACACGCTGCAGGAGATGCTGACCGTCAAGTCGGACGACGTCGCCGGCCGCACCAAGGTCTATGAAGCGATCGTGCGCGGCGACGACACGTTCGAGTCGGGCATTCCGGAGAGCTTCAACGTGCTGGTCAAGGAAATGCGTTCGTTGGGCCTCAACGTCGAACTGGCCTCGCTCAAGCGCGCGCCGGACGAAACGCCGTCGGCCGAGGCGGCCGAATAGCTGAAGACGCGCGCCGTGCGCAGGCGCCCCATCTCAACGAGGATTGGTCGCGGCGATCATGCCGCGGCTTTCTTCCATGAAAGCGAATTCGGCGTTGGCTGCGCCGAATGTCGCGGGAGACGAGAATGAACCAGGAAATCACCAATCCGTTCGCCCCGGTCGCTGCGCCGCAGGCGTTCGACCAGATCCAGATTGCGATCGCCTCGCCCGAGAAGATTCTCTCGTGGTCGTTCGGCGAGATCAAGAAGCCCGAGACGATCAACTACCGCACGTTCAAGCCGGAGCGGGACGGCCTGTTCTGCGCCCGCATCTTCGGCCCGATCAAGGACTACGAGTGCCTCTGCGGCAAATATAAGCGGATGAAGTACAAGGGCGTCATCTGCGAGAAGTGCGGCGTCGAAGTGACGCTGTCGCGCGTCCGGCGCGAGCGCATGGGCCATATCTCGCTCGCGGCGCCTGTCGCCCACATCTGGTTCCTGAAGTCGCTGCCTTCGCGCATCGGGCTTCTGCTCGACATGACGCTGAAGGACCTCGAGCGCATCCTCTATTTCGAATCCTATATCGTGCTCGATCCGGGCCTGACCCCGCTCAAAGACCGTCAGCTGCTGAGCGAGGACGACTATCTGCGCGCGCTCGACGAATATGGCCAGGACAGCTTCACCGCCATGATCGGCGCCGAGGCGATCCGCGAGATTCTGAAGGGCATGAACCTGCAGAAGATCGCCGACGACCTCAAGATCGAGATCGCCGAGTCGAAGAGCGAACTGAAGCCCAAGCGCCTCGCCAAGCGCCTGAAGATCATCGAAGCGTTCATCCACTCCGGCAACAAGCCCGAATGGATGATTTTGACCGAGGTGCCGGTCATTCCGCCGGACTTGAGGCCTCTGGTGCCGCTCGACGGCGGCCGCTTCGCGACCTCGGACCTCAACGATCTCTACCGCCGCGTCATCAACCGCAACAACCGCCTGAAGCGGCTGATGGAATTGCGCGCGCCTGACATCATCATCCGCAACGAAAAGCGCATGCTGCAGGAGTCGGTCGACGCGCTGTTCGACAACGGCCGGCGCGGCCGCGTCATCACCGGCGCCAACAAGCGTCCGCTGAAGTCGCTCGCCGACATGCTGAAGGGCAAGCAGGGCCGGTTCCGGCAGAACCTGCTCGGCAAGCGCGTCGACTATTCGGGCGGGTCGGTCATCGTCGTCGGTCCCGAGCTCAAGCTCCATCAATGCGGCCTGCCGAAGAAGATGGCGCTCGAGCTGTTCAAACCGTTCATCTATTCGCGCCTCGACGCGAAGGGTCTGTCGGCAACCGTCAAGCAGGCCAAGAAGCTGGTTGAGAAGGAGAAGCCGGAAGTCTGGGACATCCTCGACGAGGTGATCCGCGAACACCCGGTGATGCTGAACCGCGCGCCGACCCTGCATCGCCTCGGCATTCAGGCCTTCGAGCCGGTGCTGATCGAAGGCAAGGCGATCCAGCTGCATCCGCTCGTCTGCTCGGCCTTCAACGCAGACTTCGACGGCGACCAGATGGCCGTGCACGTGCCGCTCTCGCTGGAAGCGCAGCTGGAAGCGCGCGTGCTCATGATGTCGACCAACAACATCCTGCACCCCGCCAACGGCCAGCCGATCATCGTGCCGAGCCAGGACATCGTTCTGGGCCTCTACTACGTGTCGCTGATGCGCGACGGCGAGCCGGGGCAGTACGCGGAGGACCCCAAGACGAAGCGGCCGATCCGCGGCTTCTACAGCGACATGGGCGAGATCGAACATGCCCTCGCCGCTGGGGCGATCACGCTGCATACGAAGATCAAGGGCCGCGCCTGGACCTATGACGAAACGGGCGGGCGTGTGGCGAAGATCTTCGACACGACGCCCGGGCGGCTGTTTCTAGGCCAGCTTTTGCCCGAGCACGTCAAGATTCCCTTCGACGTCGTCAACAAGTTGATGACGAAGAAGGAAATCTCCAGCATGATCGATATCGTCTACCGCAACTGCGGTCAGAAGGAAACGGTCATCTTCTGCGACCGCATCATGGCGCTCGGTTTCCGCGAGGCCTTCAAGGCCGGCATTTCGTTTGGCAAGGACGACATGGTGGTGCCGGACTCGAAGGCCCGGTTCATCGCCGAGACGTCGGCGCTCGCCAAGGAGTACGAGCAGCAGTACAACGACGGCCTCATCACTCAGGGCGAGAAGTACAACAAGGTGGTCGACGCCTGGGCGAAGTGTTCGGACAGGCTCGCCGAGGAGATGATGGCCGGCATCTCGGCCGTTCGCAAGGACGAGCACGGCCGCGACAAGCCGATCAACTCGATCTACATGATGTCGCACTCAGGCGCGCGCGGCTCGCCGACGCAAATGCGCCAGCTCGCCGCCATGCGCGGCCTGATGGCCAAGCCTTCCGGCGAAATCATCGAGAGCCCGATCATCTCGAACTTCAAGGAAGGCCTGTCGGTTCTCGAATACTTCAATTCGACCCACGGCGCGCGCAAGGGCCTCGCGGACACCGCGCTGAAGACCGCGAATTCCGGCTATCTGACCCGCCGTCTCGTCGACGTGGCGCAGGACTCGATCATCACCATGCTCGACTGCGGATCGCAGGGCGGCATCAGCATGCGCGCGATCATCGACGCGGGCACGGTGGTGGCTTCGCTCGCGACCCGCATTCTCGGCCGCACATCGGCCGAGACGCTGCGCGACCTCGAGGGAAACGTCATTGTCGAAGCCGGCCGGATGATCGTCGAAGAGGACATGCCCGCGATCATCGCCGCCGGCATCCAGGAGGTGAAGATTCGCTCTGTGCTGACCTGCGAAGCGCCCAACGGCGTCTGCGCCGCCTGCTACGGACGCGATCTTGCGCGCGGGACGCCCGTCAATATGGGCGAGGCCGTCGGCGTCATCGCGGCGCAGTCGATCGGTGAGCCGGGCACCCAGCTCACCATGCGCACCTTCCACATCGGCGGCGCGGCGCAGCTGGCGGACCAGTCATTCATCGAGTCGAACTTCGACGGCGAGGTGAAGATCCGCAACCGCAATCTCGCGCGCAACTCGAACGGCGATCTGATGGCGATGGCGCGCAACGTCGCGGTCGTCATCCACGACCGCAGCGGGGCAGAGCGCGCGGTGCACCGGGTGCAGTACGGCGCACGCCTAAAGGTCGATGACGGCGACAAGATCAAGCGCGGCCAAAGGATCGCGGAGTGGGATCCGTTCACGCGGCCCATTCTCACCGAGGTCGACGGCGTCATCGGCTTCGAGGACCTGGTCGAAGGCTCCTCGATGTCCGAGCAGGTCGACGAGGCGACCGGCATCGCCAAGCGCATCGTCACCGACTGGCGCTCGACGCCGCGCACCGCGAGCCTGAAGCCCGCACTGGTGATCAAGGGCAAGGACGGCAAGCTTGCGAAGCTGCCGCGGGGCGGCGACGCGCGATATCTGCTGCCGGTCGAGTCGATCATCTCGTTCGAGCCCGGCGCGGCCGTGCGCGGGGGCGACGTCGTCGCGCGCATCTCGATCAATAGCGCCAAGACCCGCGACATCACCGGCGGTCTGCCGAGGGTGGCGGAGCTGTTCGAGGCGCGACGTCCGAAAGATCACGCGATCATCGCCGAAATCTCGGGGACGGTGCAGTTCGGGCGCGACTTCAAGAACAAGCAGCGCCTCACGATCGCGCCGAGCGAAGAGGGCGTAGAGCCGGTCGAGTACCTGATCCCGAAGTCGAAGCACATCCATCTGCAGGACGGCGACGTGATCGAGAAGGGCGAATATATCGTCGACGGGAATCCCGCCCCGCACGACATTCTCGCCATCAAAGGCGTCGAGGAACTGGCGGCCTATCTCGTCAACGAGATTCAGGAAGTCTATCGACTGCAGGGCGTCAGCATCAACGACAAGCATATCGAAGTGATTGTCCGCCAGATGCTGCAGAAGGTCGACATCACCGAGCCCGGCGACACCGACTTCCTGGTCGGCGAGCAGGTCGACGCGAGCGATCTCGAGGCGGCCAATGAGGCGGCGGTGGCCGAGGGCAAGAAGCCGGCAGTGGGCACGCCCGTGCTGCTCGGCATCACCAAGGCGAGCCTGCAGACACGCTCCTTCATCTCGGCGGCGTCCTTCCAGGAGACCACCCGCGTGCTCACCGAGGCCGCGGTCAACGGCAAGGTCGATACGCTCGAGGGCCTGAAAGAGAACGTTATCGTTGGACGCCTGATCCCGGCCGGAACCGGCGCCGCGATGTCGAAGCTGCGCGCGATCGCGTCGATGCGCGACACGCTGATCCTGGCGCAGAAGGCGGAGGCCTCCGAGGCGCCGGCCGCCTTGCCGCTCGCCGCGCCCGCGGTCGAGCCCGTCCCGCGCAAGGAGCGGTCGAAATCGGCGGCGGAGTGACGCCGAAGACAAAGCCGAAGAGAGCCGCCCGCGGGCGGCTCTCTTTTTTGTGCGACGCCCGCGGGCGGTCTCTAACTTTGCTCGGAAGCCGAGGATTTCTGCGCGATGGCGTCGTCCAGCCGCTCGTCGTCGATCCCGTGCGGTTCGAGGTGGGCGGTGGCCTCGACGGCGCCGGGCAGCAGGTTCTGCACGGCCGTCTCGGTGGCGTCGCCAATGGCGTGGCCGACTTCGACGGTCACGCGTGGATCGACCTCGAGGTGGTATTCCACGAACGTCCGGTCTCCCGAAAACCGGGTGCGCAAATCATGGATGTCCCGTACGCCCGCGCAGGCGCGCACAGCATCCTTGATCCGGCGCCGATCGTCCGACGGAAGCTCCTGATCGAGGAGCTGCTCCAACGCTTCGCGCGCGATCGAATAGGAGTTCCAGAGCATGTAGGCCGAGATGGCCAGCGCGAAGGCAGGGTCGGCGCGCGTCCATCCGGTCAACCGGGTCACAGCGAGGGCGAGAAGAACGGCTGCGTTTAGGGCGATGTCCGCCAGATAATGCGCCCGGTCGGCGGCGATGGCTGTCGAACCTGTCCTGCGCACCGCCCTGGTCTGCATCGCCGCCAGTCCCAACGAAGTCAGGAGGCTTGCGCCGATCAGCCAGAAGCCTGTCTCGAGCGCGTCGAGCGACACGGGGAAGACGAGCCGCTGGATGGACTGAAACGCCAGCACGACCGCCGCGCCGGCAAGAAAGGTGGACTGGGTGAAGGCGGCGACCGCCTCGCCCTTGCCATGGCCGAAGCGGTGGTCGCGATCGGGCGGCCGTTGGGCGTAGCGTACGCCCAGCAACGTGACGACGCTCGCCCCGGTATCGACCAGCGCGTCGATGGCTGAGGCAAGGAGCGCCATCGAACCCGTCACGACCCATCCGGCCAGCTTGGCGATGGCCAGAACAATGGCGACGATCAGCGTCACGCGCGTCGAGGCGGTCTTGATCGCGGAGGCCCGCTCGGGGTTCGCGGGATCGTCAGGGATTGTTCTCATACGCGCCGGCGTTCCTCGATTGCGCCAGATATCCCCGACGCTTCCGCGCGGGCCGCAATCCTCAAGGCGCGCCTACTCCGGCGGCAGCACGCCCTTCTTGAAGATGAAGCAGCCGTAGTGGCGCCGCTCCCCGGTCACGAGAATGGCGAAAGCCTCGCTCGCACGGTCGTAGAAGGCGAAGCGTTCAATGCCGACGAGGGGCACGCGCCGGCCCGCGGCGCGGTCGATCGCCTGCTGCACTTCCTGTTGAACGGGCGGCACCGCGACGGGGTCGCCGACGACCTCCATCCGCAGCGCCGGGTCGGTCACGAAGCTGTCGAGCGGCATGACCGAGAGGACGGCTTCGACGGCGCGCGCCGATGAGACCCCCGCCATCAGGATCGGCGCGCCCGTCACGGTCGATGTCGCGGTCGAGGCGGCCGGAAAATTCGCGTCGACGACGGCGATCTCGTCGCCATGGCCCATTCTGCGCAACGCGTACAGGAGGTCCGCGTCCAACAGCGGATCGATCCCCCAGAGCATGGCTGCCTCCCCGACTTGGCTCGCTTGGAGGATAGCGGGTTCTAGCGGCAGTCGGCAATCGGCAACCGGCGACGGGCCATCCTACTCGTCATGGCGGTCCGCCTCGCCGGCTCGGGCGAAAACTCCAGGTTGCCCGTGGCGGCAAGCTGGGCGACCGCGCCGCCGACATTGGCCTTGAGCGCACGTCCCTCACGCGAAGCCTCCCGAAGGCGAAGCGCGAGCGCCTCGATCTTCTCGAGGCCGATCCGGCTCGGGTCGCGCCCCCCGGCCGCGGCGATGCGGCCGGCCAGCACTCGTTGGACGATCGCAATCGGCGCCTCGAACAGGGCGCGGGCGTCGATCGGTCCGTCCGCTCCGAGCCTCGCCTCGACCTCAGCCGTCATCCGGGCCAACGCCTCGTCCGCCTCCGCCGCGCGGCGGGCGAGACGGGCGAGGCCTTCGGCGCTGAGACCTTCGCCGGCGAGGCCCGCGATCAGGGCGCGCAGACGCGGGCGCGCAAATCGAAGCTCCACATTGGACGGATCCTCGACGAAGGCAGCGCCGCGCGCCCTGGCGAACGCGATCAGCGCGCTCTTGCTGACGCCGAGCAAAGGCCGAGCGATCGAGACGCCGTCGCGCCGGCTCGTCGCCTCCATGCCGCGCAGGCCGGCCACTCCCGAGCCGCGCATGAGGCGAAACAGCACCGTCTCCGCCTGGTCGTCGGCGTGATGGGCGGTGACGATTGTGCCGGCGCCGATGGCCCGCGCATGGTCTGCGAGCAGCCGGTAGCGCGCCTCACGCGCCCGCTCTTGCAAGCGGGTGGTCGGCTTTGCGCCTGTCCAACGGAGGATGGCGTGAGGGACGCCGAGCCCATCGCAAAGATGAGCGACGCTCTGCGCCTCCGCCGAACTCTCCGGCCTCAAAGCATGATCGACCGTGGCCGCGGCGATCCTCATCTTTCCGCGCCGCGCCGCCCATTCGGCGACCATCAGCAAAAGCGCGGTGGAATCGGGACCGCCCGAGACAGCAACGAGCAACGATGGGGCATCCTCGAGCGGCGCGAGCAGCGCGTCGACCTCAGCCGCCGAAAGGCCGTCAGCGCCGGTCACCCTCCGCAATGATCCTTGGCCATCTCGCGGTCGGCGAGCCTTTTGATCGAGGGCGTGGCGGTCGGGTAGCGCTTGCCGAATTCGGTGAAAGTCGCGCAGGCCTGCTCCCCGTTGCCCAGCGCGGCGAGCGTCTGGCCGAGCCGCACCATGCTTTCGGGCGCCCGCGGCGACTTCGCATAGTCGGTCGTGACCTTCAGATATTGCTCGGCCGCCTCGCGCGGACGCGAGCGCTGGAAATAGGTTTCGCCGATATAGAAGATGGCGTCCGGCGTCAGACGATGGCCGCTGTTGGCGGCCATGAACGCCTTGAACCCGTCTTCTGCCTGCTGGTACTGACCGGTCTGGAACGCCTGCAGCGCCGTGTTGAACTGCTCGCGCGGCGCGTCCAGCATCGCGACGCCCGAACCTGTGATCAGGGGCCCGGTCGCGGTCGGCGGCGGCGGCGCTGACGCCGGGCCCTTGCCGAGTTCGAGCGGGGTTCCGGCGGGTGGCGCGGGACGGACGAGCGGCGCGCTCGGCGCGGTGGTTCCGAGCGGTCGCGGCGCGCCGGGCGCGTTCGGCGCGGCGTCGGGATCGAAGGCGTCCGACTTTTTGGGCTTCGCCGCTGCGGACCCCTCGATCACGGCTTCAGGCGCCGCCGCTGCTGAGGCTGTCGGCGCCGGCGGCTGCGGCTGGCCGGAGCGCTCGCCGAAGCGAAACTCGACATCCTGCCGGAACTTCTGCAGCTGATCCTCGAGCCGATGCTCGGCGTTCTCCAGTTCCTCGATCCGGCCGTTCGCCTGCCTGAGCTGCTCCTCAAGCCGGTTGATGCGCAGAACCAGCTCGGGCGCCCCGCCTGCGTCGTCCTCCGTCGCTCCCGGAATGTCGGCGGGCGGCGCCGCCTGCTGCGCCTGGCGGTGGAAGAGGTCAAACCCCTGCGCGCTGGCCGCTGACCCGAGGCCGACGAAAGCGAGAAGGACCGCCGTCAGGCTCAGGGCTCGGAGAAAGATCACGGACGGCGACCTCAGCATCTGTTCAAAGCGGGGGCCCATACGCCTCGACGATGTGGGTTTCAAGCCCCCGAAATCCACGCTCAACTTGCGGGCGCGCCGTTCAGTACAGTCACGGCGCGGCGGTTTTGCGACCAGCAGGAGATGTCATCGCAGACCGCGACCGGCCGCTCCTTGCCATAGCTGATCGTCTTCATCCGCGAGGCGGCGACGCCCTTGGCGGCGAGATAGTCGTGCACCGTCTGGGCGCGCTGGGCGCCGAGGGCGAAATTGTATTCGCGGGTGCCGCGCTCGTCGGCGTGGCCCTCGATGGTGAAGGTATAGCGGTTGTACTGGTTGAGCCAAGCGGCTTGCTTGTCGAGCGTCGCCTGGGCGGCGGGCGAGAGATTGGTCTGATCGGTGTCGAAGAAGACGCGGTCGCCGACCGTCTGGTTGAATTCCTGCACGCTGCCCGGGCCGGCCGCGCCGTAGCCCGCGCCCGCCGCGAGCTCGTTGTTTTGGCGCGCGCACGCGCCCAAGCCCAACCCGAGGGCAAACGCCGCCGCCAAGACCAAGGAACCCCTGCCGACCGATGTCATGCCACGCTCCTGACTGCTCAGCCCCGCGCTGAACTAGGCGCCGAACGGTTAAGGCAAGGTTCCGGCAACCTTACCGGTCTCTTGCTGCGCTTTGACGAATGCAGGGGAAACCGGCGGAGCGTTAATAGGGCCTTAATGGCCATATTGCGGCGCCAAAAGCCTTGCGCACGCCCCTATTGACCTGCATTGTCACGAGATCGTGAATGGGCGGTTTGCCGAGGATTTTCGCTGGGATGAAGCATCACAAGGCGAGGCGGATGGCGCTTCTGGCGCTGGCGATGGCGTTCCTCGCTCTCGCGACGATCTGGGACGGCCTGATCGCGATCGAGCGGCTGATCGTCCCGCTCATCCCCTGGACGCGCGTCAAGTACGCCTTCGCCGTCGTGGTCGATTTCCTGCCGGCGCCGGCGGTCCTGCTGATCTTCCTCGTACCCCTGCTGATCATCGAACCGCTACTGACGGTGTGCGTCGTTGCGATCGCGATGGGCTATGTGGTCACCGGCGTGATCGCCTGGGTCCTGCTGAAACTGCTCGCCATCGCCCTCATTCCTGCGATCTTCGATCTCACCCAGTACAAGCTGATGACGATGCCCTGGTTCGTCTGGGCCTACGACAAGGTGATAGCCTGGCATCATTACGCCGACCGCATCGTCGCGCCCTATAAGCACGCGGCGGCGGCGCTGCTGCGGCAATGGCGGCGGCGTGCGGCCGCGATGGCGACACGAACGCCGGGCGTCGCCCAGCTCGCCGCCCGCTTCGCCGCCCGCAAGCGCGCCGCCAACGGCCGGCCGCCGGTACCAACCAACGGGTAGCCCGCGCTCGACGGCGTCCTAGGCTTGCCCCACATAACGACATGCGCCAAGGCACAGGCGTGGTCCGGCGGCGCTCCTTCTTCCGCGTCTTGGCGCGCGGCGTCCTCGTCGCGGGGGTGGCGCTGGCTTTGGCGTTCATCGGGCTTGTCGCGCTCTACGCAATCGCCCCGCCCGTCTCGACGCTGATGCTCGCCCGCACGATCCTGGGTAAGAGCTACGAACGCGTCTATGTGCCGCTCAGCGGCGTAGCGCCCGTGGCGGCGGCTTCAGTGATCGCGTCGGAGGACGCGACCTTCTGTCGTAACCACGGGGTGGATTGGAGCGCCCTGCATGAAGTCCTCAGCGGCGCTGAAGGTCCCAGGCGCGGCGCCTCGACGATCACCATGCAGACCGCGAAGAACCTCTTTTTGTGGCCGGGCCGCTCGGTCCTGCGCAAGAGCGTCGAGATCCCCATGGCGCTGGTCCTTGGCCAGGTCTGGTCGAAAGCGCGCACCCTCGAGATCTACCTCAACATCGCCGAATGGGGCGACGGGATATTTGGCGTCGAGGCCGCAGCGCAGCACTATTTTCACAAGAAGGCGAGCCGGCTCGACGCGCGCGAGGCGGCGTTGCTGGCGACCGCGTTGCCCAATCCGGTCAGGCGCGACGCGGCGCATCCTGCCGCCCTGCAGCGCCGTCTTGCCGTCGCCGTCATGGCGCGGGCCGAGGACAGGTCCGAATTGCTGAACTGTCTGCCGAAATAGATCGACAACCGGCTCCTTTGGCTCGTCGGCGCGAGGAGATGGCGCAGAGCGCGCGGCTGCTGGAGTCAAGTTCATGGCAGACGCCTGCTTGAGTGCGCGGGGATCAATGACGGCAGGTCGACTGTCCCGAGACAGGGCTTTCTCCCGTTTGCAGAGATTTGGGACGATCGCCGCACGACGGAGTTGACACACCGCCCCGCAAGGCCCAGATTCGTCGGTGCTCGAGGGGCGTCCCTTAAAACGGGGCTGAGACGGCGAGACGCCGAACCCTTTGAACCTGATCCGGGTCATGCCGGCGAAGGGACATGAGCGGCAGCCAGCTTTATTTCGCGCCGCCTGTTCCGGCCGTCGGAGTCGATCCTTAAGAGGAGACGGCCATGAACGAGATTCCGAAATTCGCCGCGCCTGAGACCGTCACCACCGGGCCGATCGTCGGCTCCCGCAAGGTCTACGCCGCGCCGAAGAGCCGCCCCGACATCCGCGCGCCGTTCCGCGAAATCGCGCTCAGCGATCCGAACGAGCCGCCGGTCCGGGTCTATGATCCGTCCGGCCCCTATACCGAAGACGTGGCGCGGGTCGATCTCGCGCGCGGCCTCGCGCCCGTCCGCGAAGCCTGGATCGAAGCGCGCGGCTATTCCGCGATCGAAGGCCGCGCGATCCGGCCGGAGGACAACGGCGCGGTCTCGGCCGATCATCTGGCGCCCCTCTGCCCGGCGATCCGGACGCTGCGCGCCGGCTGTCCCGGGCAGCTCGTCACCCAGTTTGAATTTGCCCGCGCCGGCATCGTCACCGAAGAGATGATCTATGTCGCGCATCGTGAGAATCTCGCCCGCGAGACGGCGGTCGAGGACGCCGCCGCGACCATCGCCGACGGCGAGAGTTTTGGCGCGGAAATCCCGGACTTCGTCACGCCGGAATTCGTGATGAGCGAGGTCGGGCGCGGACGCGCGATCATTCCCGCCAACATCAATCACGTCGAACTCGAGCCGATGGCGATCGGCCGCAACTTTCTCGTCAAGGTCAACGCCAACATCGGCAATTCGGCGGTCAGTTCCGGCGTCGCCGAAGAGGTCGAGAAAATGGTGTGGGCGATCCGCTGGGGCGCCGACACGGTGATGGACCTCTCGACCGGGCGCAACATCCACAACATCCGCTCCTGGATTGTGCGCAATTCGCCCGTGCCGATCGGCACGGTGCCAATCTATCAGACGCTGGAGAAGGTCGGCGGCGATCCCTTGAAGCTCGACTGGGAGGTGTTCCGCGACACGCTGATCGAGCAGGCCGAGCAGGGTGTCGACTATTTCACCATCCACGCGGGCGTGCGGCTTGCGCATGTGCCGCTGACGGCGAAGCGCGTGACAGGCATCGTCTCGCGCGGCGGCTCGATCATGGCGCGCTGGTGCCTGGCGGGACACCGCGAGAGTTTCCTCTACGAGCGTTTCAGCGATATCTGCGACATCATGCGCAAATACGACGTCTCGTTCTCGCTCGGCGATGGATTGAGGCCCGGCTCCAACGCTGACGCCAACGACGCCGCGCAATTCGCCGAGCTCGAGACGCTCGGCGAACTGACCAAGATCGCCTGGGACAAGGGCTGCCAGGTGATGATCGAGGGGCCCGGCCACGTGCCGATGCACAAGATCAAGATCAACATGGAAAAACAGCTCAGGGAATGCGGCGAGGCGCCGTTCTATACGCTCGGGCCGCTCACGACCGACATCGCGCCGGGCTACGACCACATCACCTCGGGGATCGGCGCGGCGATGATCGGCTGGTTCGGCACGGCGATGCTCTGCTACGTCACGCCGAAGGAGCATCTCGGCCTCCCTGACCGCGAGGACGTGAAGACCGGCGTGATCACGTATCGCATCGCCGCGCACGCCGCCGATCTGGCCAAGGGTCATCCTGCCGCGCGCATCCGCGACGACGCGCTCTCGCGGGCGCGCTTCGACTTCCGCTGGGAGGACCAGTTCAACCTCGGGCTCGATCCCGACACGGCGCGCGCCTTCCATGACGAGACCCTGCCGAAGGACAGCCACAAGGTCGCGCATTTCTGCTCGATGTGCGGGCCGAAATTCTGCTCGATGAAGATCACCCAGGACCTCCGGGCCGAAGCCGAGGCAATGGCCGGGATGGCGCAGAAATCGCGCGAGTTCATCGAAAAGGGCGGAGCTCTGTACGTCGATGCGGCGGAATAGATCTTTCCCTGCGGCGGCCGGACAATTCGACACGGGAGACGCACCGGTCCGCGCTGCGGGGTCCACGTATATGACCGGGTCGAGGCGCCGAACATGAGCGGCGTGGTCGTTATAGGCGCGGGCGTCGTCGGGCTGACCGTCGCGCTGACGCTCGCGGAACACGGCGCAAAGGTGACGCTCGTCGAGCGCTCGCCGGAGATCGGCGGCAACGCCTCGTGGCTCGCGGGTGGCATGCTCGCGCCGTTCTGCGAGGGCGAGAGTGCGCCGGCCTCGGTCGTCGCACGCAGCATGGGCGCGATCGACTGGTGGGCCGCGCATGTTCCGGGCGTCGTTCGCGAAGGCACGCTGGTCGTCGCGCCGACCCGCGACGCGGGCGAGATCGCGCGCTTCGCCCAGCGAACGTCGGGCCACGAGCGCGTCGATGAGGCGCGCATAGCCGCGCTCGAGCCCGACCTCGCGGGGCGCTTTCGCAAGGGGCTTTTCTTCAAGCGCGAAGGCCATCTCGATCCGCGCCAAGCGATGCGCGCGCTGGCCGAGAGCCTTCGTGCTGCTGGCGCCGAAATGCGCTTCGGCGTGGACGGCGACGCGCTCGGATCGGAGGCCGGGGTCTTCCTCGACTGCTGCGGCTTCGCCGCGCGGCGGCATTTGCCGGAGCTGCGCGGGGTGCGGGGGGAGATGATCCGCGTGCGCACGCGCGAGGTGCGGTTCAGGCGCTCATTGCGCTTCCTGCATCCGCGCATCCCCCTCTACGTCGTGCCGCGGCGCGACGGCGAGTTCATGATCGGCGCGACCATGATCGAAAGCGCGGAAAAGGGCGCGGTCAGCGTTCGCTCGGCGCTGGAGCTGCTCGGGGCGGCTTACGCACTGCACCCGG
>JAFAHO010000390.1 GCA_019237205.1 Hyphomicrobiales bacterium | reverse complement strand
GCTGCCGAGCGCCGGCAGGGCGAGTCCCGCGGCGGTGGTCTTGATGAAATTTCGGCGGGTTACCAGACTCATGTCGCTCTCCTTGTTCCGTCACCTGCGTTTTTAATTGCTCGGCATGAAGGGCCGGCCGAGGCAGGCCGGCGCTTCGCTCCCCGCGACGCCGCGGGCCGATATGACGGCGAGCACGACGACCGCCATGATGTAGGGCATTGCGGCCCAGAATTGTGAGGGCAAGAACGAGAACCCCGAGGCCTTGGCGTAGAGCTCGAGCGTCATCAGGATGCCGAAGAAATATGCGCCAACGAGCAGCCGGCCGGCGCGCCAGCCGGAGAACACGACCAGCGCCAGGGCGATCCAGCCGCGCCCCGCCGTCATCTGCTCGGCCCACATCGGCGTGATCACCATCGAGAAATAGGCCCCCGCAACCCCCGCCATCGCGCCGCCGAAGGCGATTGCCGCGTAGCGGATCGCCAGGACCGAGTAGCCGATCGAATGGGCGGAAATATCGTTCTCGCCGACCGCGCGCAGCACCAGCCCAGCGCGGGTGCGGTTCAGGAACCAGCCGACGACGAGCACCGCGATGAGCGCGAAATAGACGAGCGGGCTGTACCCGAACAGGACTCTCCACACAGGATCCCCGGCGAGCCAATCGGGGAAAGGAGTCGCGAACTCCGGCACGGTCATGCCGACATAGCCGGCTCCGATCAGCGAGGACAGTCCGATACCGAAAATCGTCAGGGCCAAGCCGGTCGCGACTTGATTGGAGCCAAGAGTGAGCACAAGGAAGCCGAACAGCTGCGAGGATATGGCCGCCGCGAGCGCCGCGCAGACGACGCCGACCCACGGCGCCCAGTCGCCCAGGTCGGGGCCATAGTTGAAAGTGATGGCGAAGCCGGTGATGGCGCCGATCAGCATCATGCCCTCGACGCCGAGGTTGATGACGCCGCTCTTCTCAACCACGAGCTCGCCGGTGGCGGCCAGCAGAATCGGCGTCGTGACGCCCACCACGGTGACAAGCGCGTCGATGATGAAGGCGAGATTCACGCCGACGCTCCCGCAGCAGCCGCCTTTGCGCGCGGCGCGTCGCGGATGACGCGCACGCGATAGCGGACGAGAATATCGCTCGCGAGGATGAAGAAAAGCATGGTCGCCTGAAAGATGCCGGCGGTGGCGTTTGGCACGTGCACCACCGTCTGCGCGACCTGTCCGCCGACATAGGTGACGGCGAGAATGAGCCCGGCGAGAAAGACGCCGATCGGATGGAGGCGGCCGAGGAACGAGACGATGATGGCGGTGAAGCCGTAGCCCGAGGGGAAGCCGAGATTGATCTGGCCGAGCTGGCTCATCGCCTCGAGGATGCCGGCGAGGCCGGCCATGCCGCCGCTGATCATCAGCGTCGACCACACCGTGCGGGAGGCGTCGAAGCCGCCATAGCGGGCCGCGTTCGGCGCGGCGCCGACGGTGCGCACCGAAAAGCCGTAGACCGAGCGCGTCGTCAGCAGCCAGAAGACGAGGGTCAGCACGATGGCGACGACGAAGCCGGGCGGGATCACCGTCCCAGGCAGCACGTTCGGCAGCGACTCGGCCGGGGTGAACGGGGGTGTCTGCGGGAAGTTATGGCCGTTCGGGTCCTTCCACGGGCCGCCAATCAAGTAGTTCAGCACCTGCAGCGCGACATAGACCAGCATCAGGGTGGAGAGCACCTCCGAGACGCTGTAGCGCGTCTTGAGAAAGGCCGGGATCGCCGCCCAGGCCATGCCGCCGAGAATCCCGGCCCCGATCATCAGCGGGATTGCCCAGAACCCTTCCGCATTCGGCAGCGCGAAGGCGACGCCCGCGCCGGCCAGCGCGCCGATGATATACTGTCCCTCCGCGCCGATGTTCCAGATCTTCGCCTGATTGCCGAGCGAAAGGCCGAGCGCGATGATGATGAGCGGCGCGGCCTTGGTCAGGACGTCCTGCCATTTGTAGGGAGCGACGATTGGCGTGATGAAGGTCTCGTAGATTGCGTGGGGCCCGTCGAAGCCGATGAGCTCGAAGATGGCCGCGCCGAGCAGCATCGTCAGCAGAACAGAGGCGATCGGCGTCGCGACCTGCATGAACCGGCTCGGCGCGAGGCGCTTCTCAAATCGGATGCGCATGCAGAGCCTCTGTCATCTCCGCCGTCGCCGCTGGGTCGCCGTGCACGCCGCCCATGAGGAGCCCGATCTCCTCGATCGACACCTCGCCGACCTTCATCGGCGGCGACATTCGTCCCAGATTGATGACCGCGATCGTGTCGCAGAGCGTCAGGAGTTCGTCGAGATCCTGCGAGATCACCAGCACCGCCGAACCGCGCGCGGCGAGATCGACGATCGCCTGATGGATGGCCGCCGCCGCGCCCGCGTCTACCCCCCAGGTCGGCTGGCAGACGACGAGCGCTTCGGGCCTCTGCATGATCTCGCGGCCCATGATGAACTTCTGCAAATTGCCGCCCGAGAGCGACCCCGCAAGCGCCCCCGGGCCTGTCGCCTTGACGGTGAAGGCGCCGATCACATCGCTCGCGTACTCCCTCGCCTTGCCGGGATCGATGAGGCCGTACCACACCATGTCCATGGTCTCGCGGCCGGTCAGCGAGGCATTGTCGGTGAGCGAGAACTCGCTGACCGCCGCGTGGCCGTTGCGCTCTTCGGGGACCGCGCACAGGCCCATGTTCCGGCGCTCGTTGACCCCAAGCCGGCCCACCGGACGGCCCGCAAGGACGATCGCCCCGGGGTTCAGGGCCAGCGTCTCTCCGCTCACCGCGCTCAAGAGCTCGTTCTGGCCGTTGCCGGCGACGCCGGCGACCCCGAAGATCTCGCCCGCCCGCACCAAAAGCGCGACGTCCTTCAGGGCGACGCCGAACTCGCTCGGCTTCGGCAGGCTGAGGCTCCCCGCGGCAAGCTTCGGCTCGCCGAAGACGCGCCCTGCCGGCTTGGCGATTTCCTTCAAGTTGGCGCCGATCATCATCTCCGCCATCGAACGCGACGTCTCGCGTTTCGGGTCGCAGGCCGCCACCACCCTGCCGCCGCGCAGGATCGTCGCGGTGTCGCAGAGCGCGACGATCTCGTGCAGCTTGTGGGAGATATAGAGGATCGAGCAGCCGCTGGACGCGAGATGTTTGAGCGTCTCGAACAATTGCTCGACCTCCTGCGGCGTCAGCACCGAGGTCGGCTCGTCCATGATGAGGAGGCGCGGATTTAAGAGCAGCGCGCGCACGATCTCGATGCGCTGACGCTCGCCGACCGAGAGCGTCGAGACGACGCGGCGGGGGTCGAGCTTGAGGTGGTAGGCTTCGAGAACCCGGTTGAACTGGGCCAGCAGCTCGCGCTGGGGGAGGCGCGAGTCAAGGCCGAGCGCGATGTTCTCCAAGACCGTCATCGCCTCGAACAGCGAGAAATGCTGGAACACCATCCCGATGCCGAGCCGGCGCGCGGCGCGCGGGTTCGAAATGCGCTGGGGCGAGCCGTCGAAGATGATCTGCCCCTCGTCGGGGGCGAGGATGCCGTAGATCATCTTGACGAGGGTCGACTTGCCAGCGCCGTTTTCGCCAAGCAGCGCATGGATTTCGCCGGGCTTGACCCTCAGGCTCACATTGTCGTTGGCCCTGACGCCCGGAAACGACTTGGAGACGCCGACGAGCTGGAGACGCAAGGGAGCTTCAGACTTCACCTCGACATACCCCTCGCACCCTCGTCTTCGCGGCCGTGCGTCGAGCGACGGTCGTTGTCGTCTTTCGCTGGACCCTAGCGCGGCGGGGGCCCGTGTCAAATTAATTGGCAGCCACGTCCTTTACGCCTGTGGACCGCCAGGAAAGAGGCATTGCGATCGCGCCCGAAGGGCGCCGCGGGAGGTGGCCTCTTCGTGCTATCGTTCATGAGCCCGCCAGCCGGAGATGAGCCCCCCATGACATCCTCCCTTCGCCCCTACGACGAGGCGCTCTTGCGCCTGGCCTTCGACCTTGCGAAGCGCTCCCGCGAGGCGGGCGACCACCCGTTCGGCTCAGTTCTCGCGGACGGCGAAGGCAAGCCGCTGATGGAGCAGGGCAACGGATATTCGGCCGCGGGAAATGACCGCACCGCCCATGCCGAGAGCCTGTTAGCCTCCCGCGCGGCCCGCGCCTACGATCTCGCCGATCTTGCGAAATGCACGCTCTATACGTCGGCCGAGCCTTGCGCCATGTGCGCCGGCGCGATCTACTGGGCGGGAATCGGGCGCGTCGTCTATGGCCTGACGGAGAAGGCGCTCAAGGCCCTGACCGGCGCGCATGAGGAGAACCCGACCCTCGACCTGCCCTGTGACATCGTCTTTGCCGCCGGCCAGCGCGCGACCGAAGTCGTCGGCCCGCTGCTCGAGGACGAGGCGGCGCAGCTTCAGGCGGATTTCTGGAGGACGAGGGGGTAGGGCGGCGTGACGGCGTCGCCGCCCCGGTCCGGAGCCACTTCAGCGGGCGTATGAAGCGGTCGAGCCGTTAGGGAACGTGCTCGGCGCTCAATACCTGATAAGCCCATAGTGCGGGCTCGCGCTTTAGTTTCGCGCCGGCGCCGCCAAACCACCCTCATGCTGTAACAAGCGTATGAGACATTGGCGCGCGAAGGGTGTTGGCAATGGCGAACGGTCTCGAGGGCGAAGCCGATGGAAGCGGGGCATCCAAGCAGGACCGCGCAAAGCGTCGCGATTCATCGGGCTGAACACCAACTTTACGACGTTCCACGCGTCCTGCACGATCCCCTCGCCCTCTGGATCATCGGGCCGGAAGGCGCCGCGTCGATCGCGCTCGGCTGTTGGGCTGCTGGTCTTCCCGGACCGCGTGCGATGCGGGCCTTCGTCGTCGCGCGGAGCCGATACGCCGAAGACGAGCTCGCGAGAGCGGTCGCATCGGGGACCGCCCAATATGTCATTCTCGGCGCGGGTCTCGATACCTTCGCCTATCGCAACCCGTACGCCGCCTCTGGTCTCAGCGTATTCGAAGTCGATCATCCCGCAACGCAGGCCTGGAAGCTCAGCCGGCTGGCGTTGATGGGCATCCCCGTCCCTCGTTGCGTGGCGTTCGTCCCTGCGGATTTCGAACGCCAGGAGCTGGAGGCCGGATTAATGAGGGCGGGATTCCGGCGCAAACAACCGGCCTTTTTTTCGTGGCTGGGCGTAACGCAATATATTTCAAGGGAGGCGGTGATGGCGACCTTCGCGCAGATCCGTCGCCTCTGCCCCGCGAGTGGCGTCGCGTTCGATTACGCGCTCCCTCGCGACGCGTTGCCGGAAGCCGAGAAACTGACGTTTGACGCGCTCAACGCGGAATTCGAGCGGGACGGCGAACCTTTCCTGAGTTTCTTCAGGCCAGAGAGGCTGGCGAAGGATCTGAAGGCGATCGGCTTTCGCGGCCTCGAACATCCGACGACCGACGAGCTGAACGACCGCTATTTCCGCGATCGCCCCGACGGACTCAAACTCGCCGGCCCTCTCGGCGGCTTGATGTGCGCGACGTGAGGCGCTCGCCAGGACGCTCCTACGTTGGCCTTGCGACAGCCGCCGAAGCCGAGGCCGAAGCGCTCCAGGCCTCGACCCCTGTTCCGCGCGCGCCGCGGTTCGGCTTCGGCGGAAAACCTGTTTGTCTCTAGTGGGTTGTGGGGAATGCAACCCGACGCGTGCGGGCGCGGCGGCGAAAACAGCAGGCGATTTTTCGCCGGATAACAGGGCGTGATCAGGCCGGCGACAGGGAAGGAACAGGAGGAGAGGGCGTGCGGACAACGAAGCGGCCGACTTGGCGCGGTCAGGTTTTATCGCCGCCGGCTGCCCTCAGCCGGCGATGCGCCCTGCCCGCCACCGCGCGGGCGTTGTCCCGGACCAGGCCTTGAAGGCGCGGATGAAGGCGCTCGGCTCGGCGAAGCCGAGCGTGGCGGCGATCTCGGCGATCTTCCTGTCCTTCATGAGCAGACTCTGCGCCGCCTCGAATTTCGCCTCTTCGGCGAGGCCCGAAAACGTGACGCCGTGGGCCGCGAGCCGATGGGAGAAAGTCCTCAGGTTGAGGGCGAGCGCCTGGCAGACATGATCGCGGGAGAGCGCCCCTGCGCCGATCCGGCTGCGGATCACCGACTTGACCGTCGAGAGGAAGTCGCCCCGCGCGTTGGCGACCGCTTCCTCGAGAATGGGCGCCAGAATGTCCGCGGTGTCCGGGTCGCAGTCGCGCACCGGGGCGTCCAGCGTCGCGGCGTCGAACACGAGGCAGGAGCGGCTTTGCGCGAAATCGACCGGCGCCTCGAAGAAGCGCGTGAAAGGCGTCCTGTCCCGCGGCGGATTGTGGACGAAGCGCACCCGCGCCGGCCGCCACCGCGGTCCGCAGAGTTGGCGCATGATGTTGAATTCGACCGCGAGCGCATGACCGTCGATCTGGTCGACGCCTTCGACGTCGGCCGTCACGGCGTAACCGAGGGACGCAAGCCCGTCGCGATTGTGGACGAAGGCCCTCCCGCCGGTGTCGCTCGTCTTGAGCGTGTCGATGATGATCCGAAGCGCTTCGCGAACGGTCGGGGAGTTGATGGACACGAGTCCGGTGACGCCGATGGCGCTCGCCTTCGTCTTCATGCCGACGCGCAGCCCGAAGCTCTCGCAGCCGGTCGCCTTGACCGCTTCCACGTAGAGCTTCGCCGCGAGCGCGTAGGGAATGACGTTTTCGCGGTTCGAGAAGACGGATGGATCGAGACCGGCCTGCGTGATGACGGCGTCGGGGTCGGCGCCGAGCTCGCTGAGCGTCGCCGGAACGGCGGCGATGTTTCTGGCCTTGACGGCGGCGAAGCCGGGCCTTGCTCTCGACGTGGTGTCCATCGCTTGCTCGCCCAATAACTCGACCGCGGATGGACGCGCTGATTTCGGCCTTTTCTGTCACGCCCGTGTTTCCCGTTTAGTCAATTTTTGGCCCGCGCTGTCAATGACGAAAGGGGGGACCGCGGCTAAATAGCGCGGGCATGGTCGGCGTGCGGCGCAAAGCGTTGGGCTGGGTTCCAGGACGGCCCGTCGAGTCCAAGGTCCTGGAGGGTTATGAAGGAGCAAGCGAATGAAAAGAGCGATGGTTTTTGGATTCGTTGGGGCCATGTGCGCGATCGGCCTTGCAAAGGCCGATCCGGTCGATCTCTCGGCCTATGCCGACGCGAACGGCTTCATCGACGTACAAAAGCTGACCTGCGCCCAGCTCGCCAACACCTACCAGGAAGACGCGAACGCGCTCTCAAGCTGGTACAGCGGCTGGTACAACGGCCTCGCCCACAAGCATTACATGGACTACAAGAAGGGCCGCGTCGTCGAGCACCAGTTGATCGAGCACTGCAAGGCGCACCCGGAGCAGACGATCATTCACGCCATCGGCCTGATCCTCAAGGAGGACCGCGCCGAAGGGTTGATGAACGAGAAGTGAGGGGGCGCGCGGTGAAAAAGTTGCTTCTGTCGGCTGCGCTCTGCAC
>JAFAHO010000293.1 GCA_019237205.1 Hyphomicrobiales bacterium | reverse complement strand
ATCGGGTACATCGCCCAGCTGTGCTCGACGGTCGCGAACAGGCGGCGGAAGAGGCGCGCCATGAGCCCGCCGACGAGCGTCGCGTCGATCTCGGCGGGATTCGCGCCTGCGCGCGCCCGTTGAAAGGCGCGCCATGTCGAGGCGAGGACGAAGACGTTGGCGATCGCGATGGCGAACAGGAATGTCGCGGAGACGAGCGCGCCCGCGACGGCGCCGAAGCTCTTGAAGGCGTCTAGCCGGGTTTGCAGCACCGACGAGAAGATCGCGATCGCGACCGACAGCGCGATGACGATCGTGGAATGGCCGAGCGAAAAGAAGAGGCCGACGCCGACCGGGCGCTTGCCGTCCTGCATGAGCTTGCGCGTGACGTTGTCGATCGCGGCGATGTGGTCGGCGTCGAAGGCGTGCCTCAGGCCGAAACTGTAGGCGAGCGCGGCCGTTCCGAGGAGGAGGGGATAGGCGTGGAAGGCGGCGAAGGCCCAGCTCCACGCTGCGACGTTCGCCGCGGCGAGGAGGAGGATCAGGCAGGCCGCGCGCGCTTTCGCGCGGGCAGGCGAATCGTTGAACAGAAGCGCTCCCGGCGCCGTCATCGCCCGCATGGTCCCCTCACCCTTGCGGCCGCACAAGGCCGAAGACTGCCCGTGGCAAGGTGGTCGCCTTCGAGCCTGCCCGCTTGCCAGCCGACATCCATGTCAAGCTGGCGCGCCGCATCGGCGGCGGCATACGCGAGGTTCCCGGTATAGGTCGGAAACGCGAGCGGAGCCCGAGCCAGGTTATCCACCGTCATGTCCGCCGAGATCGCGATCGCGGCGACCTGGGCGATCTCCACCGCTCTCTCGCCGACCACGTGGCAGCCCAGGAGTCTGGCGGTCTTGCGATCGACAATGAGCTTACAAAAGCCGACCTTGCGCCCGTCGATGATCGTGCGCATGGTCGAGTCGAAACGCACCACTGCGGCCACGACGTCGTGTGTCTCGCGTGCTTTCGCCTCCGTCAGGCCTGCGGACGCATATTCGGGCTCGGTAAATCCCGCGCTCGTGTTCACGACGCTTTCGATCCTCATCGTCGGCCCCAGGACGGCGTTCGAAGCCGCCACAAAACCCTGCTGTATCGCCGGCGGAACGAGCATCAGGCGGCCGGTCACGTCGCCGGCGGCGAAGATGTGCGGCGTTGAAGTCCTGAGCTCATCGTTGGCTCTCACGAACCCTCGCTCATCTGTTTGAACGCCCGCCGCGGCGAGGTCGAGCCCGCCGGTGTTCGCCGACCAGCCCGCCGCCACCACCACAACGTGAGCCTTAGCGCTGTCCCGATCGCCGCTCTTGGAGAACTTCATCCGCACGCCGGTCGCGGTCTTCTCGAAGGAGTCGATACGGCCGAAGTTGTCGTGCACGACGATGCCCGTCTTCTGGAAAGCGCCGGCGACCGCCGCTGCGACATCCTCATCCTCCGCCGGGAGGATGCGCGGGCCCGCTTCGAAGAGCTCGACTCGGCAGCCAAAGGCGTTGAAAAGCGAGGCGACCTGCACTCCCGTGGCCCCCCCGCCGACAACGAGCATCGACTTGGGCGCCTCGGTCAGAGTGAACGCGATGCTGTGGGTGCTCGTGAACTCGATGCCCGGGATCGGAAGCCGCCGGGGGGCGCCCCCAGTGCAAATAATGATCTTTTCAGCCTGCGACCGCAGCCCGGAGTCGGTGACGATGGTGTGAGGGTCGATGAAGCGCGAAGCGCCCGCCTGCTCATGCACCGTCACTCCGAGGGACTCGAGCTGCTGGCGCAACGAAGAGTGCTGAACCACGTCCGCGACGACCTCGCGCACGCGCGAAAGCAACCGCGGATAATTCAGCCGAGGCTCCGTCACCTCGACGCCGTACTGCCCCATTCTTCGCGCCTCGCCGATCAGCCGGGCGGCATGGGCCAGCGTACGAACGGGAACCGGCCCGTCGTTGGCGGCCATGCCGCCAAACCCGGACTTGGCCACCAGTACGGTGCGCGCGCCAAGATCCGCGGCGCGAAGCGCCGCGATTGCGCCCGCGGGCCCGGCCCCGATCACGAGAACATCTGTCACTCGGGCTGCTCCTGAGCCTCTCGCGTTGAGCGCGGTTCGTCGCAGGCGTCACGCTACGCGCGGGAATGCTGGCGAATTCTCGCCCGCGTTTCGCAGCGCTTTCGCCAGCAGATTGCGTGCGCGCGGCGTGTCCCGCAGTCTCAGATTGGCTGAGGCCAACTCGACCGCGCGCTGCGGCTGATTGCCCACACCCATGAAGAAGGCTGCAGCGTGGTCGGCATAGGCCTCCGGCCGCTGCGCCAGCAGCCGCTCATAGGCCGCAGCCACGATTTCAGCCTCGGAGGCGGCTCCGTTGCTGTCGCCGCGGGCGGCCAGGATCTCCGCATAGATCGCGCGGTATTCCGGATCGTCCGAGGTCTCCAGCAACGGCATGACGAGGGTCATCGCGATGTCCAGGCGCCCGCGAGCGAGCGCCACTTCCGCCCTGTGCCCTCGTCCCGGTGCGTGCGCAGGCAAGATCCCTTCGAGTTCAGCGAGGATCTCGGCGGCGCGATCCAGATCGCCACGACGCATCGCGCTCAAGCCCCATTCGAAAAGAAGTTGGCTGCACGGCAGCGGAGACACGCCTTCGTCGGCGCGCAGCCCGGCCGCAAACGCGGCTTCCGCGGCCGCCCACCGCCCCATTTCCGCGAGCAGGGACGCGAGCGCGCCAAGCGAGTGGATGCCCGGGTCGGCGTTCGCCAATACGCCCCGGAGAACGAGCGCGTCTTCGTATCGACCCGTCACCTGCAGCAGGGCGGCCCTCTCGACGTCGATTTCGTTCCGCGGGCCGCCTGCCGCGAGCGCACGATCGAGCGCGGCGCCTGCTTCTTCGAAGCGATGGAACCGGCTCGCGACCTGGGCGGAGATCAAGAGCGCCGTCGCCGCGTCCGGCGACGAAGCCATCGCCTCTTTGGCGATCGCTTCACCCCGGTCATGGTCGGCAAGACGACCAAGCACGTCGCCGCGGATGAAAAGCAACTTCGAGAGCGTGTCCAGGATCTTGAAACCCGCGCCTGCGAGGCGCCGCAGCTCCAGGCCCTCGATCGACGCCGAAAGATTCGCGATGGCGATGGGACCGCTGGAATACCGTCTGGCGCCGATCATGGCGCTTCGCCTTTGCTCTTCGTCGCGTGCATGTTCGTCAGCCCGCGAGAAATGCCGGGAGAGGGAGGTCCGCCCGGAGGTTAGGTTTGGTCACGTACGGAAAGGTCCGGGTGGGCGGGTTAGTCGGACCATCAACGCCGTCGCCCAGCCGCTCGCCTCGACCGCCATTGACAAAGAGCGTCAGCATGTCATCGAGGATGTCGTCCTCGAGCCATCGCCCGCCGCTGCTTGTGTGCGGTCGGCCCTCGAGCAAGGCCCGTTCGATCTCGAGGAAGCCGCCGGGCGCGAAGGCTTTCGCAAGGTTGAGGATCAGATAGTCGTTGATGAGCAAGTCTCGCAGCGGATGCCGCCCGCCCGGCCCTAGTGGCCACGCCGTCTCGCCGTCGAGACTGCCGTAGAACGCCAGGTTGGCGTCGAGACGCGACTCGTAGAGCGGCCGATACGCCTCGGAGAGCGCAAAGGCGTCCTCGCGGTTGTAGAGGTCGCGAAGCTCGACGCCTTTGGTGCGAGGATCGTGAAGCGTGCTCGCCAGAACAAAGTTCTTGATCTCCGGGCGGCCGAGGCGTTCGATCCGAATCGGCTTGGCCGCCACGGGAACGATCATCTCCGCGACGGCTCCGACGAGCGTGACGCCACGAAAGCGTTCGACGATCGGAGCAAAGGGGAGTTCGACGACGATCGATAGGACGTCGCGAGACTGAACGGTGTTGGTCCCTTCCCTTTTGAAGGAGAGTTTGCCCGAGGCGTCGGTCGCGAGCGCGGCCTCGACATCCATGAAGAACGGGTCGCCGATCAGCCCGGCGAAAACCCGCACGCCGTCCCTCTCCGACGCTCGCCCGACCTCGAAAGTCACCCTGCGGCCGTCCGGCGTGACGACGTCTCCCGTCTGGACCGACTTTCCTTCCCCTAGAGCCTGAAAGCTGACGTCAATGACTGACTCCACGGCGCGGTGCGTCACTGCGCCGGCGGAAAGCTTGAGCGGCCGCAGCCGGAAGCGGTGCAGTACGGCGTCGCTGAACAAGGACTGCGGGGTCGCCATTGGGAATACGTCCATGATCAGGACGAGGTTGCCTGCCCGTTCCGGGCTGGGGAAAGCGTAGAAATCGGTGATGTCGACTGCCGGATCACCGATAACCGCAGGGCCGCTGAAGTGATCTGACATTTTTTCTATCCCTTTGCTCACAGCTTGCGCGACATCGCAACAACGCTCAGGGGCGTTGTTGGCTACATTTGACCTACGGCGTAAATTCCTTGAGAGCAGGTCAGAACCTCTGCTCGATGACGCCCTTGAGCGCCTTCAGCCCGGGGACGAACAGATATTCGCTTCCCTTCACTTTGACGAAGGTCGGAAGATCAAACAGGAACGGCTGCTTGGCGCCGGGAACGGACATTTGCGAGCCTTCGCCGCCCACGCCCACGATCGGGTCGTGTTCGTTCGGATCGAGGCCCATGAATTCGCCGCCGGACATCCACTCCTTCTGCACGAATTCGAACTGCCGCTCGATGTCCGCCTGAATGAGCATCTGGACAATTCCGCGATCCACGCCATCGTCTTCGAGCGCGCTCTCCGGAAGATGCGGACCGTACTCGACACCGCGCCGAATGAGGCGACGCCGCCTGACCGCCGTTTCGCGCATCATGTGCGTCGCGCGCGGATTGACCCGCCGTACGTGCGCGCCGCGCGGGCAGCGCGCTCCTTCCTCGTCGTCGGCGTAGGTGAAGTTGTTGCGGCGCTCGGGATCGGCGGCGATCGCGAGATCGTCCTTCTCCGGCGAGAGGTCCAGCGGACACCCGCTGCGCCAGCGACCCATCATTTTCGCCGCCACCAAATCCCGGTGGTACGGATCGTCCGAACCGTAGAGCGCCTTTGCGGCGGTCGCGAGATAACGCCGAAACGCCGCCACGTCCTGGTAGAGCTTGCGGAACACCATGTAGGTCCCGTTCCAGCGAAGTTCGAACGGTTCGGGCGCCAGGGTCCCGTCCGGTCCGAGTTCGTCCTCATACCCGAGAACGAACTCCCCGGGCTTGAGCAGACGCCAGGCGCCGTTCTCTTCCAGGACGCCGTCGCCCGGATACCAGGGAGCATCCGCGCCATCGATCGCCGGCTGCGAGATCGGGTCGGCGAAGCCGAAATGCTCGCCTTCGGATCCGATGCCGTTCTCGTGCGCGAGCGCCTTGGTGTCTTGAATGAACCGGATCTCGACGCCGCCGGTCGCCTTCATCTCGTCGCGAAGGATCCGGGTGGCCTCTTCCCGGCCTTCGTCGGAGTCCGTGCGCAGCCAGACCATCGCGGCGATCTCGGGACCGCCGAGGCCGCCCTCCCAATGCTCCGGCACGTGGGGTCCGACATCGCCGACATCGCCGGCGCGGCCGCGCGCGCCGACCTGGAACGCCTGAGGAAAACTGTCCAGCGCGCGCTGGGAGAGGCCCAGCATCTTCAGGCCCTGGTACGTAAAGCCAATGTTGACCGTGAACCTGACGCCATGCTCCTCCTGGCGCGCGTTTACGCGGCCGAACATGTTGCGCAGAAACGCGCGGCTTTTCTCGCCATCGTTGAACTCGACGAAAATGTGGCGCCCGTACCGCATCATGATGGGCGCCACGACGTTGTCCTGAATGTCCCGAAGGTTGTCCTTCAGATCGGCGGCGGTGAGGCTGCGCGTCGACGCGAGAGTGTCCATGGGTTAGCTCCTTTCGATGCAGACTTTTGTTCAGCCTTCTCCGCCCTCGACATCCAGACCGGTTACGCGGCCCGCTTCACGCCGAGCCGCTCGGCGACGTCGGTGAACTGCGGCTGCTTGGCGGCGTCGGCGTCGATGGCCGCGCCGCTGCGCACGTGCTCGAAGGGCTTGGCGAGTTCGCTCAAGAAGGCGTTGACCTTGTCCTCGAGCTTGCCGTCGCCTTTGGCCACCGCGCGCTGGAATTTCTGCGTCTTGGCGTACCAGTCGGCCTGCTTCTCGATCTGGCTGTTGCTCAGGCCGGGAAAGGCGTCGTAGACCGCCAGGGTCTTGATCTGACCGCCCACGATGTACTTCACGATGTCGCGCGCCGTCGCACTGGGGCCGGTCGGGCAGCCGATGCATTGGCCCCAGATCGCCTCGAGGTTCTCTTTCCCGTTGAGCTCGAAGTCGTCGAAGTACTTCTGCAGGCTGCTGTCGAACTGCGTCACGAAGTAAAGAGTGGGACCGAACTCGGTGCTGGTGCCGACGAACCAGCGCGCCGCCCGAATGAGTCCGAGCAGCGTGGTCGCCTCGGAGAACGACATGGTAGGCGGGATCCAGTATTCACGGGTGCTGAGCTTCTTCGTGAATTTATCGTAGTCGACGCCCGGCTTGAGCGGCCACATGCCGGTGAACTCGTGCACCTCCTTCTCGCCGTCCTTGATGATGAGCCCGGGATGACGTAGGCCCCAATTGACGCCGCCGGTGGTCTGGGTTGAGTGCTCTGCTGACATGTTTCGCTCCTGTGTCGTAAAGTTGTTGCGTTCAACGCTGTTCAACGCTGAACGTTCATATGGAATTTTGACGATCTTCGGAAAATAGCGCGTCCATATGTCGCAGTAATACTTTGGTTCAGTTCCACTAAACGGCCAAGTTCAGGTCTAAAACCGACGATCAATCGTTATTAAGGCGATTGCTGATCGATACCTGATTCAAGCTAAGACGTTTACAACGAGACCTGGGCGAATCATAGGCGCGGCGGTCTTCTCGCGACAGCCGAATTCTGCTACCGTATCTTGACATGAGACAGGGAGGTTCTCGCGCCGGATGCTTTGGAATCGGCTTGGCACCCAAGATCTGCGCGGTCCTCGCTTCGCCCGCGTGACCTGCAGAAAACGCGCGCTATTTCTGCTCGCGTTTGTTCTGACGATGTTTGGGGGAGCAAGCGCCGTCCTTGCGCAGGGCCCCGAGGAGCAAAATTCCGTCAC
>JAFAHO010000037.1 GCA_019237205.1 Hyphomicrobiales bacterium | reverse complement strand
TTGTTCGCCAACTCATCGGGAGCCGACGACGGGCGGCGCCGCTCGTCTCAAGGAAGGCCGAGAGCGTCGGCCGCCCGCTCGGATCTGCGGCGTTCACCGCTAGAGTTCTTTGGCTTCCTTCCTTCTCTCCGAGCCCTCGAACGGCTGTTCGCCATGCTCCGCCGCTCGAACTCGGAACAGGACATTCGCGCCCGGGACCTCTCAACGCCGATTCGGCAAGAGCTCGAGAAGGTCTTCATCGCCACCGACAAGCTTGAGGACAAAAGACTGGAGAGGGTCCGAGATCGCGATAGAAGCGATCAAGCGGCGCGCGCCCCCCGCCTTCGCGAATCCTCCGCCTCCCTCGCGAGACGGCTGCGCAGCAACGCGAGCACTGCGGCCTCCTCCGGCTTCAGACCTTCCATGCCGCTTCGAAGCTCGCGCTCGGCTTTCGATTTGAGCTCAAGGACCAGATTCCCGTCCATGTAGGAGTTCAGCACTTCAGGATGGACGTAGCACTTGCGGCAAATGGTCGGCGTGTTGCCGAGCCGGGCGGAGACCTTTTCAATGGCGGCGCGAAGATTGCGCTTGGCCTGAGCCGCGCTGTCGAAGCTTTCAAGTTCCCTGAGAGCCATCGCCGCGAGCACCGTCCCCGCCCAGGTGCGGAAGTCTTTCGCGGTAATATCCTTGGCGGTGATTTCTCTGAGATAGTCGTTGACGTCGGTCGAGGTGACGCTCCGGCAATGTCCTTCCTCGTCAACATACTGGATGAGCTCCTGGCCCGGGAGCTCCTGGCAAGCCTTGATGATCTTTGCGATGCGCCTGTCGCGCACGCGCAACGACCATTGCTTGCCGCTCTTGCCGGTGAAACGGAAGCGAACCTCATTTCCGTCAACAGCGACATGCCGGTTCATGAGCGTAGTCAGGCCGTAGCTGTTGTTTTGCTTGGCGTAGTCGTCGTTTCCGACACGGATTAGCGTGGATTCGAGCAGATGCACTACCGTGGCCAGCACTTTCTCGCGTGGCAGCCCGCGCAGAGCCATGTGCTCGCGCACTTTGTCCCGGATGGAGGAAAGAGCGTCCGCGAAGGCGACGACGTGCTCGTACTTTGTGCTTTCTCGCACTTCGCGGAACCGGCTATGATAGCGGTATTGCTTGCGGCCCTTCGCGTCCCGGCCCGTGGCCTGGACGTGGCCGTCGGCAAAAGGGCAAATCCAGACGTCAGTCCAGGCAGGAGGGATTGCCAAGGCCCTGATCCGTTTCAGCACGTCAGGCTCAATGAGCTTCGACCCGTCGGCCCGGGTGTACGTGAATCCTTTTCCTGCCCTCTTTCGCCGTATGCCCGGCCGGACATCGGAAACATATTTCAGGCCCGCGGACTCGGCGGCGTCCTTGGGATCGACAATCGCCTGGGCGCTATCCGCCGAATCGACTAACAAAACAAAACCCCTCCACCTGCCCTGAAACCGCCTTCGAAGAGGTTCGTTTGAGGCGGGCGCGGCCGTTCTTTCTGGACCAATCGATTGGCGACATTTCCTCTGCCCTGCGTATCAAACAAACCAATCCACCCACGCCTTGGTGCTCTCCTATCGTACGTCCAGGATGACGGCCTCCCGGCCCGCGATCTCAACGGTCTCTCCCGGCCCGTGAGTGAGGACGGCGCGGGCGAGCGGCGATACGTAGGAGACCGTGCCGCGCGAGGGATCGGCCTCGTCTTCGCCAACAATCCTGAAGCTCTGCTCGCGGCCATCGTCCCTGCGCAGGGTGACGGTCATGCCGAAGGATGCCTGGCTTTTGTCAGCCGGCGGTTTGACGACCTCCGCGCTCGCACGCCGCGCCCTCCAGTAACGGACTTCCCGCAGCGCGGCGGCGGCGGCCTCCCTGTCGCCCTTGTCTGTTGCGGCCAGGTGGGCGGCCTCGAAACGACCGAGCACGGCCGCGATGGCCACAAGCCCGGCTTCGGTCACGAAATTTCGATGAGGCGAAATTGGCCGGTCAGGAAGTTCGGCCGTCTCGTCTTCAGCTTCCTTGATGAACGCACGGCTCATCGCTTCGCCTCGAGCGCGTCGATCCGTTTTGACGCTTCAGCCATCGTGAAGTCCCGCTGGGAAACTATCCGGCTCGCCGCGTTCTTCCGACAAGGTTTTGAGGTGGGAAGCCAACGCAGCGGTCATCGGGTCCTGTCCGGAGACCCAGTCATCCGGCTCTTTCTCGATAGTGGCGTTCGGCGCGGGCTCGAACTTCGGATTGACCACCCTGTGGCCCTGCGGCCGCGCCGCCCTTCTGCTCCTCATTACCCAACTCTCGGCCGAGCCTTTTTTGGATTGTTCGGGGAACAAACGCCCTTCCCGCCCAGAAGTTCCGGCGCCTAACAGGGGATCCCCTCTCAGCGGAAGTCCCGCCGTCGAAACGCACTCGAATCTAGCGCGTCAGGGCGTATTGGCGGCAGTGCTCGAGATAGGCGCGCTCGTGGTCGCTCAAGAGATCGACTACGCTCCGCCAGAGCCAGGTCGGCGCCTCCAATGATTTCGATCGGCTCCGCTGCAACTCGGCGCGCCACGCCTTCCGCGCCGCCGGCTCCATTTGTCTCCCATGCGCTTTCCCGACCACCCGCGCCAGATAGCCGGCGACGCCTTTGGCCTCGTCGCGGTCGAGCTGGTCGATCTCGATCTTCAGATCCTGGGGCAGGACCTCGCGGACAAAAACCGACTTGCCCATCAAGCGGACCGCGCGCATCCGCTCGCCAAGGTAGGGTGAAAGGCATCGAGCGCCAGTCACCACGCGCTCGGCGGGGTCCCGTGGCATATCGGCCCGCGGCTTATCGGGCGCCCGAGCTTTGACCGCCTCCTTCACATCCATCAGGCAGTGATGGCGATCGTCACTCTTCGAACCGATCTGCAGAAGCACGGCATAGCGCAAACGGCCAAGCGAACTGCATCCCTTCCGCCAAAAGGCGGCGTCCACGACCGTCATGTCCGCGCCGTCTTTTCGCGCGGGCAATCGGGTTGCAAGATCGCGCATCTCCTCAGTGGCGAACAAATCGTTGATCTCGCGGCGCTCTTCCGCCGAGAGAGGCCAAAATGCCCGGCCATGAGGAAGCACAAACTTTTCATTGTCGATGTCTTGCTCGGCCACTGTAGTCCAAGTCGCGGCCTCGGCTTTCTTGTTGAGCCGGCTGATGGTTTTCGGCTGGTCGAGGTCGCGCTTCTGGTCGAAGTTTGGATCGAAGGACATTTCGTAGCCGTGAATCATTCTTTCGAGCATATCGGCGATGGTTAGGCCCGGCAGGTCAGAAACCGTGGCGTCGGAAGCGAGGGACAGTCCCAGCCGCACCAGGTCGAAGGCGGGATTGCCAATAACCGTCTGATCGAAATCGCGAATCTCGACCTCGAACTTGCCTTCGACATTCGCAACAGGTCCGAGGTTTCCAAGATGGCAATCGCCGCATGTCCAGATCGGCGGTCCGTCGGGAATGGTCCCCTTGTCTATACCTCCAAGCCAATCGTAGAATTTTTCCGTGCTTCCGCGAACATAGTCAAAGGCCGATCGGGCCATTTTCTGATCTTGAATCTGTTTGAGCGCGCTGGCGCGTTGCTTGGGGCGCACGGCTCTCTTTTTTGCTTTCATCGACACGCTGGACAAGCGAAGAGCAAGCTCCGTACTGATATCTTTTGCGAATATCGAAACGAACGAATGGAGAAGACGGTTCCAAATTGGTCACTGGGCGAGAAAGTCACGGCCGCCAAGCTCCGAGAATCTGCTCCGAGTCAGCCTCAATCCGAACGTTGAATCGGCGATGGAAAAGGTCGATCAGGGCGTCGTGGCTGGCGTCAGAGGAGCTGCAGACTGCGTCCTGCGCGACAACACGGTATCCATGGTCCACAGCCGCAAGCACCGCGGAAAGCACGCAGACGTCGGTTTCCGACCCGGACACGATGAGGGTGTCTGCACAGCGCAGGCGCAGAAACTTGCTACAGCAGGGGAACGAAAGCCTGCCCCGATACGCAGGTAATCCAAGAGAATGCGCGACGGTCACCCGTCCGCAGCGCGGGGCGTCAATTCGACAATAGGCGATTCGTCACGCGTTCGCCCGCCGACAGTCGCCATGTAGCTCGCCGAAAACGCTCCGACCAGGAGCGAAATGAACGCCCAGAGGGACACATAGACTCCCGTTTTGCGCGCCGCGTCCGCAGCTTCTCTGGCCCTGTTCGCCGCTTGGTCCATAGCACCTTTCGCCTGACCGAAAACGTCGGTCACCCGCTTTTCAGCGTCTGGCCCGCTCAATCCTGTTCGATTGGCGACGACTTGCGTCAAATAGGTCTTGTCGGAAGAAGGGAGCTCCCCCGACGCGAGGGCTCGCGCGAGAATCGGTTTGGCTTCCGTTTGCGCGCTCGCATGGTCGCCCTGTCCGGGATGATCGCTTCGAAACAGCATATCGGCAAAATAACCTGTGGCGCCGCCGAGCAGCGATGGCGCTTCTCCTCTCGCAGAGGATTCATCACCCGCGGCAGAGCCAGTCGCTTGCGCTACGGCGCCGGCCACATGAGCGGCGCCGCTAACCGCGGAACTCGCAGCCGAGGCCAAGAGAGCAGCGCTCATCACCGCGCCGATCGCCCAGACCAAAAGGCCATGCGCGGTGTCGCGGAAATAAACTTCATCGGTATCGACGCGCGCCCATCGCGTCCGGAGCCGGCCGGCGATGTATCCGCCGACTCCCGAGGAGAAGAGCTGCACGGCAATGAACCACGCCGCCGCCAAAACTCCGAACGTCGTTACCGAGGGGTTGTTGGTCGACCAAGGCGAAACGGAAACAAGGCCAATTCCCGCTCCGAGCGCGACGAGCGCCAGCGAGAACGCGGAGGCCACAAAAGCCCCGGCGATCGCAGCGCCCCATGAAACGTCGGACGCGCTCTCATCGATCACAAATGGAACGCTGACGCCGGCGTTCGCCTCTCTCATAACCTGCACTCCTCTTACCCGCTGGGCCGCTCCAGCGGCGATGGCCCCTAGTGGTAGACTAGTGGTAGAGAAGCGCGATCAGGATAATGATCGGGATTGGAACTCCAAGAAGCCAAAGCAGAACTGCCCGACCCATGTCGCCCTCCTACGAATGTAAGTGAGCAACAACGAACGATCGAGGCGGTTGTTCCCAAGACATGAAATCTAGTTCTGAGCGGCGCCGAGCGTGTGTCGGCCATGACCTCGACGCGCGTTCCGAGCGGTTTTTCGGTGCCGACCGTCGAGTCGCGTGCGGTCTGGTGCTCGATTTCGGCGTTGAGCTCAGCGCCGAGCAGGATCACGATCGACAGAGATCCACATCCACATCATCAGGCCGATCGGCGTGCCCAAGGACCGGTAAGTCGATTGTAAGCGCCGAAGTTGGCCACGTACCAGGAGGACAGGATCGAACTGCCGAGCCACGCGATCGCGGCGGCGGCGCTGCCGACGCTGAGCCACTCCCACCGCGCCTCGCGGCGGCTCGGAGCATATCGATAGATCGCCCCGCCAGTGCCGACAGCGATCCCGAGGGCGGCGCAGAGAAGCGGTTGATCGGATACGAAGGCTTTTGCGGCTTCTCGCATCTGACTCGCGGTGTCCGCCGTTTGACGGCGCGTGCGACCGGCGGCGTCGACGGCGCGCTCTCCGAGTGATGAGGAATAATCACGGACAGCGCCGATCGTCTCCCCAGTGTTCTGATGCGCTTGGGCCGCTGCGTCGCAAAGCTGGTCGTGCCAGTCACGAGCCATGATTCTGGTCGTGTCGGCGGCGGCCGAGGCCTTATCGCCGATCGCATCGGCTCTCTGCCTGACCGAGTCGGTGATGTTAATTGCGGACCTCCGATCTCGGGAACCTGGAGCGCGAACCTCGGGTTTCTGTTGGCAACTTCTATCCAGGAGCGCGTTATGCCAAACAAGGACCTTAGAGAGCTTTTCACCGAGACGCTGAAGGACATATTTTACGCGGAGAAGCAAATCCTGCGCGCGCTGCCTAAGATGGCGCGCGAAGCCGCGTCGCCGGATCTGAGCAAAGCCTTCGAGACCCACCGCGAAGAAACCGAAGGGCATGTCGAACGCCTGCAGCAGGTCTTCGAGGAGCTGGGCCGGCCGGCGCGTGGAAAAACCTGCGACGCCATCGTCGGCATCATCGAGGAAGCCAAGGAAATCATGGAGGAATTCAAGGGTTCGGAGGCACTCGACGCGGGACTCGCGGCGGCAGCTCAGGCGGTCGAGCACTACGAGATCGCTCGCTACGGCACGCTCAGGACCTGGGCGCAGGAGCTTGGGTTGAATGAGGCGGAGCAGCTGCTTGACGAGACCCTTC
This sequence comes from Hyphomicrobiales bacterium, assembly GCA_019237205.1. Classification (GTDB taxonomy): domain Bacteria; phylum Pseudomonadota; class Alphaproteobacteria; order Rhizobiales; family Beijerinckiaceae; genus Roseiarcus. Next base: position 12,430 of record JAFAHO010000037.1, on the reverse strand, counting down.
AGGAAGAAATCAAGACGGATAAGCTCCTGACCGAGCTGGCGACCGCGAAAGTCAATCGGAAGGCCGCGTAGCCACAAGCGCTGCACAGGAACGCCGCCAAAGGTCCTATGGCTCGGCCGGGAACCTACGGCTGACGCGACTGCTTCTTTAAAATCGCTCGCCTAATATTTGGGGCGGCGCATTCGTAGCGCCGCCCCTATTTCGAAAGCAGCAACTCGATTTAGCGATTCTTGTGACTTTGCTCGCCGGCCTCATGCGTGCCGCCCGCTGCTCTGTTCACCGGCCTTCACATGCTGCTCATGCATCCCGCCGCGCGACGTCCCCTTCACGTCGCTCGATTTCGACTGGCCGCCTGTGTTTTTTTGGCTTTGCTCGCCGGCCTTCACATGCTGCTCATGGCCTCCGCCTTGAGAACCAGGCATGATTTGCTCTGTTTCAAGAGTTGATGCGGAATATCCGCGGCTTCCTAACCGGCCCGCGATTGGCGATGTTCCTTGAGTCGAGCAGGCTCCTCTGGCCGGTTGGCGTCTTTGCCGCGGAGTAGCCCCCGTCGGGGCGGGCTACGGAACTCCTCTCAAGGTCGGGCGTTTCCGAAGTCTAGCACGAAGGGAAAAGACCATGCCAAGATCCTCCAGGTCCGCGTCCCGTGATGTCAAGCGCGCCATGCACCGCCGTAAAGCGGGCAAGCTGAAAAGTGGCAGAAGCGGCAAGACCGTCAAAAGCAAAAAGCAGGCGATCGCGATCGGACTTTCTGAGGCCCGCGCGAAAGGCAAGAAAGCCCCAAAGAAGAAGTCAGCGTGAGTAGGCTTATGCCAAGTCAATAACGAGAAACCCAGCGCTGATTGGAGAGAGGCGTGAAAAATGCGCGAAAAGTTGCGCGCTCGCACTCCGCCAGCGCCCCCTGCTTCCCGTTCGGGTTGCCGCTCGACACGGAGCCCATGGAGGCCCGCACCGCCGAATCTTTGCCGAACGAGCCAGGGCGCTGGCAATTCGAGCCCAAATGGGACGGATTCAGGTGTCTTGCATTCAAAGGCGGCGGCGCGGTCGAACTCAGGGGGAAATCAGGAAAACCCTTGGGACGCTACTTTCCGGAGGTCGTCGCGACGGTGCGAGAGTTGCCTTTCGAGCGATTCATCGTCGATGGCGAGCTGGTCGTCGAGCTGAATGGGCGACTTTCTTTCGACGCCCTGCAGATGCGGTTGCACCCGGCCGAAAGCCGCATTCGAAAATTGTCCACGGAAACTCCCGCCCGGCTGGTGCTCTTCGACATGCTGCTGGCGCCGGATGGTGCGAATCTGACCTCCCTGCCCCTCGCTGATCGTCGAGGGGCACTCGAGATATTTGGCCGGCGAGCCGCGATTTCGAGCATGACGCCAGAGACGGCGTGGTCGCCAAGCGGATCGACCGCCCCTATGACAGCGGCGAGCGAACGATGCTCAAGGTCAAACGGCTGCGCACCGCGGATTGTGTCGTTGGCGGCTTTCGTTATGCGAGCGGCAGCCGGTTGGTGGGTTCGCTTTTGCTCGGCCTCTTTCGGCCGGACGGAAAGCTCGATCATGTCGGCTTCACAACTACGATCGCCAACAGAGAACGCGACGAGCTGACGCGCAAGCTTCGCGCTCTGCGCGCTGCGCCCGGATTCACAGGCAAAGCGCCGGGAGGGCCGAGCCGTTGGAATACCGAGCGCAGCGGCGAGTGGGAGCCTCTCCAGCCGGAACTCGTGGTCGAGGTCCGATACGATCATGTCACGGGCGGTAGATTCCGGCACGGAACGAAATTGCTTCGATGGCGGCCTGACAAGGCCCCAGGACGATGCACGATTGACCAGATTCTCAGTACAACGCCGAGAGCGAATAAGATCCCCGATGGCCCAGGGATGTGACGGATCAGTTATCGCGCCGGATGGAACCGACAAGCTAGTGATGCCATCTATTCGATGTCACCGATCTACGAGAAGACAGGACTCCAGGAGCATTGGAGCGGGATGGCGGACCAACTCCTCCTCAGCCACCAAGATGCCTGGTTGCGTATTTGGATCACTCTGGATCACTCTCCCCCAACCCATTAGGACGCCCGGCGGCGATGGATCCAGCGCTGCCGGTTTGCGATGCCACTGAGCCAAGCGCCGGTCGTCATCCCTAACAGATAGACAAATAGAACTTCGAGAAGTATGACCGTATTCATTGGGGGCTCCCAAGAAGCTTGAAGTGCCGGCTTCGAGTGATGGCGGGATGCACCCGACAACACGCTCGGATTGCTCGATTCATGGCTCGAAGAGATCGGTCTTTGATCCGGCCGCTTATGGAAGCACGCAAGACAAAAACCGTCGCTGATTTTATCGGCGGACCAGGAACCTACGCGCAGCGCTGAACCTACGCGCAACGCTGCTCCTGCCGGGCCACACGAAGCTCCCGGGCACGGTCCCTCTATGTCGGCGTCGAGTTAGAGGTTGCCTAGCGTTGGCGGAGCAAACCGAAGTGTAACTTTGCGCACGGCCCGAGCGGGATCGATCGCCAATGGCGAGGAGTAATCCGGTTCAAGCCGGCCCTGGTTGGCAGTTCTGCGCAAATAGCCAGTTCTGCGCAAATGCCGGCCATTCCCGGCAGCGCCGCAGACGGCCGGGAAAACGCTCCCGGCCGCGAATTGAGCAACCCGTCCGCAAATCGCCCGAGGTTCAGAATGCCTGCCACTGGCCGCCGTGCCAGTACCCACGGCCCTCATGCTCCTTCCAGGCACCGCGTTCGCCTTCCTTCCAGTGCCAATTATCGGGATGAATCTCTACATGGGCGCCGGGCGGAAAGGCAAAGTCTTCGTGGACGTGCCAGCAGTCGCCGTCCTCGTTGCAGACGATTCGAGCAGACGCGCTTAACGAGGAGATCGCAACTAGCGAGAGGCCGGAAAACGCCAACACAAACAGTTTTGCTCTGGTATTCATGGGTGTCCTCCTTCGAGTGGATGTCAACCCCCTCATCCGAGCAAGGTTCCATTGCACCGACGGCGCGATATTGGTCTTGCGAACAAAATGTCCGGCCAGACCCCTTCCAACGCGCGGCTCCCGGTGGGACCTGGATGAAGACCAACATGGAGCCCCTCCCGGCCTGGGCGTGCCTCAGATCTCTCTGCCGGTCATCCCCGCCAGATCGGAGACGCTGGGTCTCGTCCATTCTCGATCAGCGCCAATCGTCGGCCCGCGCGGCCTGCCCGGACGGCGTTAAAGGGCCACAGCGCGCGCCGCCGCTTGCGCCGCGACTTCGCTGCCCATATCCTTCATGGGATGTGGGCGACCAACAATCCTTTGGCTGGCGCGCGCGCTGACGCGGCGCGCCGGCGGCGGATGTGGCGGATGGTCGCGACCATCGCGCTCGCGTTGGCTGTGTTCTGCTGCGTCCCCCGGTTTGTCGCCCCGGCCCACGCGCAGCCGCCAATTGTCACAGCGTGGCTCGCCGCGAACGCAGAGTGCAAGGGCGGGCACGGCGATGACCCGAAGACGGCGAAGGCGTGCGCGCAGCGCGACCAGATCGGCGCGAGGCTGAAGCGCAGGGGCTGCGTTTACCAAGAGGCCGGCGACTGGTGGAAATGCCCGCACCGCTAGCGTCACGAACGGCGGCGCCTCGCCCTCGAACGCATGCGCGGGCCATAACACGGCTCCCGTTTTTCTCCCTGTTATTGATGAGGCGTTGGCGCCGCGCCCGCATACCAGGGACGCATAACGCCAACGCCTCATAGGAATTCAGCCGCACAAAGCTTTACGCCCTGCCCTCCCGGCGCATCAGCCTCATGACGGCGCCGAGACTGGCCTTGAGCGACGCCATGACTATGTTCGGGTCCATCCCCACCCCGTGCAGCGAGCGGCCCTCGCCGTCCTGGATCTCGACGTAGCTCGCGGCGGTCGCGTTGGCCCCGCGCCCGACCGCGTGCTCGTGATAGTCGATGAAAGCGAACTCGACCCCGAAGGCTTTCTTCAGCGCATCGACGAAAGCGTCGACCGGGCCGTTGCCCTCGCCTTCGATCGTGAAGGTGGCGCCGTCGGCCTTGCGCAGCGTCGCGACGAGCTCGCGGTTGTCGGGGCTCGTCGGAACCGTCTGCTGCTTGATGAGCGTCAGCGGCGCCTCGTCGAGCAGATAGGCCTGGCGGAACAGGGCCCAGAGCTCCGGGGAGGTCAATTCCTTGCCGTCCGCGTCCATGCGCTCCTGCGCGATCCGGGAAAATTCGATCTGCAGCGTGCGCGGCAGGTCGAGCCCATAGTCGGCGCGCAGGATATAGGCCATGCCGCCCTTGCCGGACTGGCTGTTGATGCGGATCACCGCCTCGTAGTCACGCCCGACGTCCTTCGGATCGATCGGCAGGTACGGCACCTGGAACAGCGGGTCGTTGCGCCTGGCCTGGGCCTCAAAACCCTTCTTGATCGCGTCCTGATGCGAGCCCGAGAATGCGGTGTAGACGAGCTCGCCGACATAAGGGTGACGCTGGTGGACCGGCAGCTGGTTGCAGTGCTCGACCACCTCCTTGATCGCGTTGACGTCGTGCAGGTCGAGCCCCGGATCGACCCCTTGGGTGAAGAGGTTCAGAGCCATTGTGACGATGTCGACGTTGCCGGTGCGCTCGCCGTTGCCGAAGAGCGTGCCTTCGACCCGCTCGGCGCCCGCCATCAGCGCGAGCTCCGCTGCCGCCACCGCCGTGCCGCGGTCGTTATGCGGATGGACCGAGAGGATGACGCCCGACCGGTCCGAGATATGGCGGCCGAACCATTCGAACTGGTCGGCGTAGGTGTTCGGCGTCGCCATCTCGACGGTCGCGGGCAGGTTGAGGATGAGCCGCCTCGAAGGCGTGGGCTTGATCACGTCCTTCACCGCCTCGCAGATCTCGAGCGCGAAATCGAGCTCGGTCCCGGTGAAGCTTTCGGGCGAATATTCGAACTGGAAATCCGTGCCGGCCGAAGCGTCGGCGAGCTCTCTCACCTGCTTCGCCGCCGCAACCGCGATCTCGGTCACACCCTTGCGGTCGGTGCGGAAGACCACGTCGCGCTGCAGGGTCGAGGTCGAATTGTAGAAGTGGAGGATGACCTTCTTTGCGCCCTTTACCGCCGCGAACGTGCGCTCGATCAGTTCCGGACGGCACTGCGTCAGCACCTGGATGGCGACGCCGTCGGGGATCGCGCCATTCTCGATGATCGAGCGGACGAAGTCGAAATCGGTCTGCGAGGCCGAGGGAAATGCGACCTCGATCTCCTTGAAGCCGAGCTGTGCGAGCAGATGGAACATGCGGTTCTTGCGGTCGACGCCCATCGGCTCGATCAGCGCCTGGTTGCCGTCGCGGAGATCGACCGAGCACCAGATCGGGGCCTTGTCGATGATGCGCGAGGGCCACTGGCGATCGTGCAGGACGATCGGCTGGAACGCGCGATATTTGGAAATGGGCATGGCAGTCATGACGAACCCTGGAAATGTTGCGGCGGCCCTGCGGAGCTGAGCCGGCCTAGCCTGTTGTCTTGGAAATCGGAAGCGAAACTATGCGTCCCGGCGCTTCAGAGCGCCGGGCGACTAAGGTGCAGGGTCGTCGACTGCGTTCGCATGGGCTCCTTCAACCAGAGACGGGCGAAAAAATCAACCGTCTCGCGCGTGGGGTCAGTGGCGAGACCGGGTTTGCGGCCGTTCGCCGCTGGCCAGGCGCCCGGGGAAGGGCCAAGCGCGACCCGGGTCTGGGGTCTCGCGAACACCCTGAATGGACGCCAGCAGAGTCAGCCGCGCGGTCGCCATATGGGCGTTGCAGCTTTGCGTCACGGCTGCCGCGTCGCGGCGCTGAAGGGCGTCGATGTAGGTCAGGTGTTCGCGCATGGCCGCGATGTTGCGTTCACGTTCATGGCGCTTGTTCCACTGATAATGATAGTGGAAGATCAATGAGATCACGTCATAGAAGCCGACGATGAACCGGTTGCGCGACGCGTCGTTGATGCAGCGATGAAACCGCTCGTCGAGCGCCGAAAAATCAGTGAATCGCGACTCTGCTTCCTCGAGCAAGGCGAGATGGTCGTTCCCGATGCGCGAGAGCTCGGCCCATGCGGGCTCTTCGTCGGCGAGCGAAACGAAGCGAAGGGCCGAACGCAGCTCGAACATCGATCTCACTTCGCAGAGTTCTTCGGCGAAGTCCTCGGTGAAGCCCTTGAAAACCCAACTGCCGCTCGGCCGGCGTTCGAGGAGACCGTACCGGGGGAAGCGATTGAGATAATCCCTCATGGCGGACGCCGACACGCCGAACTGGCGCGAAAGCTCGAGCGCGTTGATCTGCTGTCCTGGCTTGCAGTCTCCATGCAGGATCCATTGCATGAACTGCTTTTCGACGACCGCGCCCACCTGCTCGGTCTCCACCTCCGGATAGTAATCTGCGGCGACGGGGTGGCGCAAAAGCACCTTTCGTCGGCCGTCGTATGCGATCAGTCCCCCGGCTGCGAACGCAGAGAATATCGCCCGAACGGTCGTGCGGCTGACCGCAAGGGCCTGAGACCATGAGGGCTCCGACCCGACGTCGGATGCGATCGCGTAATCACCTAGCCGGGCGAGCCCCCGATTGTAGGCCCGTTTGAAGACGGTGTTGGGCTTCATCCCAAAACCTCCCGATGCGCCCTGTCTTTTTGCGCGAGCCGCCGTTTCTTTAAAAAACAACTTGACCCAGTCAGCGAGACGTTTTTTATCCATAACGAACAAAAAGGGCAACCCGGGAGGAAGGGGATTGCGCGCCTTATGTTGCGTCAAGCCGGGGGAACTGGCGGTGATCGAGCGGTCACGACCCTCTCCCGGGCCAAGCGAGGTGCTCGTGCGTATCCGCCGCGCCGGGGTGTGCGGCACCGACCTCCATATTTACGAGGGCACCCATCCCTTTCTCGAATATCCGCGAGTGATCGGACACGAACTATCCGGCGAAGTCGAGGAGACTGGCCCTGGCTGCGACATCGCAATCGGTCAAAAGGTCTTTGTCATCCCGTATCTCTCCTGCGGCGTCTGCGTCGCTTGCCGGCGCGGCAAGACCAATTGCTGTCAGCGCATTGCGGTCCTCGGCGTCCATATCGACGGAGGAATGGCCGATTACATCTGTGTGCCGGAGCGCAATGTGGCCGCGGCCGACGGCGTGACGCTCGATCAGGCGGCGATGGTCGAGTTCCTCGCGATCGGCGCCCACGCGGTGCATCGCGCCAACCCGCGCAAAGGCGACCGGGTTCTCGTCGTTGGGGCCGGTCCCATTGGCGCCGGCTGCATGATCTTCGCGAAGCTGCACGGCGGCTCGGTCGCCGCCTTGGACATGAGGCAGGACCGCCTCGACTTCTGCCGCAACGTGCTCGGGGTCGATCACACCGTCGCCGCCGGCGCCAACACGCTTGACATGCTGTCGAAGCTTACCGGCGGCGACTTCTTCGACATCGTCATCGACGCCACCGGCAAGGCGAGCGCCATGACGGCTGGGTTCGACTATGTCGCCCACGGCGGAACCTACGTGCTGGTGAGCGTCGTGCTCGATACCGTCTCGTTCGCCGACCCGAAGTTCCATGCACGCGAGATCTCCCTTCTCGGCAGCCGCAACGCGACGCGGGAGGACTTTGTCGAGGTTTTCAGCGCGATGCGGGATGGACTCGTGCCGACTGAAGCGCTTGCCACGCATCGCGCCTCGCTCGAAGACTCGCCCGCCCGTTTTCCCGAATGGATCAGGCCCGAAACGGGCGTGATCAAAGCGCTTATCGAGATCTAGCCGGCATGGCGTTCCCGATCATCCAATTCGGCACCAGCCGCTTCCTGCAAGCCCACGTGGACCTGTTCGTCAGCGAGGCGCTGGGGAAAGGCGCCGCCATGGGACGCATCGTCGCGGTTCAGACGACGCAGAGCGTGGAAAGCCGCAAACGCATCGCCGCGTTCGCCGAGGGCAAACCCTATGTCGTCCAGATCAAGGGCATGGCCGGCGGCGCCGTCATTGACTCTGAAGTCGAGGTCTCGAGCGTCGGCGGCGGCGTCGACGCGAACGAGAGCTGGGCGGAGGTCGAGCGCCTGTTCAATGAGGCGCGATGCATGATCTCGAACACTGCGGACCGCGGCTACGAAACCTATGCTTCGGATGCGCCAGACGGGGAAACGCCCCGCTCCTTTCCGGCGAAGCTGGCGAAGCTGCTCCTCGCCCGCCATCGCGCCGGCGCCCCGCCGATCACGCTCTTTCCCTGCGAGCTGACGCCCGATAACGGCAAGACACTACGAGCGGTGGCGCTCAAGGTCCTCGACGGCTGGAGCGTACCGGCGCCGGTGCGGCGCTGGGTCGGCGAGGACTGCATATGGGTCAATTCGCTCGTCGACCGCATCGTCTCGCAGCCGCTTGAGCCGCTCGGAGCGGTGGCGGAGCCTTATGCTTTGTGGGCGATCGAGGACCAGCCTGGACTCGAGGCTCCGTGCCGCCACGCTGACATCGTGGTGACCAACGATCTCAAACGCTACGAGCGGCTCAAGCTTTTCATTCTCAATCTCGGCCATACCTGGCTCGCCGAAATCTGGCGCCGGCGTAATGGCGCCCCCACGATGACCGTGCGCGAAGCGATGGCCGACGAAGCCATGCGCTTCGAACTCGACGATCTCTACGAGAAGGAAGTGCTGCCCGTTTTCGCCGGGATCGGAATGGAGGAAGAGGCGCGCGCCTATCGCGACACGGTCATCGACCGGTTCCGCAATCCCTTTCTCGATCACCGCCTTGCCGAAATCTTCACCAACCACCAAGCCAAGAAGCAGCGTCGTTTCGGCGGACTGATCGGGCTCGCCGAGGCGAGCGACTGTCCCGTAAGCCAGCCGCGCCTGAAAGCCGCGCTTACTTCGGATGAAGGAGCCGTTTCGACCCTTGCCGGATGAATATTTCATCCCACGAAGCACGATCCGGTTCGCCGGAGTCGAAAGCAGACGAGAGCCGCCTCGGCTCTCACCAAAGGAGGAAAACCATGAAGAAGCTACTTACCGCGACCACGATTCTCGCATTCGGAGCCTTCAGCGCGCCAGCGTACGCCGCTGACGCCGTCACAATCCCGATCATCGTCAAGGACACCACGTCGGGCTACTGGCAGATCGTGTTCGCCGGCGCCCGCCAGGCCGCAAAGGATCTCGGCGTCAAGGTCCCCGAACTCGGCGCGCAGTCCGAGGCTGACATCAACGGCGAGATTACGATCCTCGAGAACGCGGTCGCCGAAAAGCCCGCCGCGGTTGTGATCGCGCCGACGCAGTTCAAGGCGCTCGGCCAGCCGGTCGACGAGGCGGCGAAGAAAGTTCCGATCATCGGCATCGATTCCGCGGCGGACTCCAAAGCCTTCACCTCGTTCCTCACCACCGACAATGTCCAGGGCGGCCGCATCGCCGCCGACGGCATGGCGGAGGCGATCAAGGCAAAATATGGCAAGGCCGAAGGCGAAGTCGCGCTCATCACCCATCTGCCCGGCGTCGGGTCGCTCGAGGCCCGGAACAAAGGCTTTAAGGAGGAGCTGGCGGCCAAATATCCCGGCCTGAAGCTGGTGGCCGACAAGGTCTCTGACGGCAACGCGACGACTGGCCTCAACATCATGACCGACCTCATCACCGCCATGCCGAACCTGCGCGGCGTGTTCGCGGACAATCTCATCCAGTGCCAGGGCGCGAGCCAGGCGGTCGCCGAGAACAAGAAGGGCGACACGATCAAGCTCGTCTGCTTCGACGCCGACGACAAGCTCATCGGGTATCTCAAGGACGGGACCATCGCCGCCCTCTTGCTGCAAGACCCCTATCGGATGGGCTACGACGGCATCAAGACCGCGCTCGCCGCCTCCAAGGGCGAGAAGGTCGAGGCCTTCGTCGACACCGGCGCGAACCTCGTCACCAAGGCCAACATGGACAATCCCAAGGAGCACAAGCTGCTCTATCCGCCGAAGTGATTCGGCGTCGGGCGCGCCGAGCCGTCGGCGCGCCCTCCCCAAAAAGCCATATTCATGAGCACGCGCGGGCAACGCGCGGGCCAGAATGTCTTGCGCAATGCCGGAGCGCAGCGGATGATGAACGCCTGAATCAAGAAAGATTCGCCCAAGAGCGCGACCATGGCCTCAGTTGTCACCGCCGCACCGAGCGATGGCGCGCCGCTGCTCACATTACACAAGCTGGACAAGCATTTCGGTACGGCTCACGCCCTCAAGGTCGTGATCGGCAAGGGGCTTAATTACGGCGTCAAGCTCTTCATCTTCGACGAGCCGACGTCCCCTTGGACGTCGGCGCCAAAGCGGAAATCCATCGGCTGCTGGCCTCCCTGCCGGGGGTCTACGATCTCGCCGACACTCCGCACATCTTTCGGGCGAGCGGACTCGTCGCAAGCCCGGGACACAAGGACGCTACTCAGAAAATAATACTCACCGAGGCGATCGGCGTTTAGCGCGCCGCGCGGAGTCCAGCGGAAATGACGGATCAGACCATTCAAACCATGTCTCAGGCTGAACGGCGCAGCCATCGGCTGAACGTATTGTTCGGCCTCACTCTACTCGCCCTGCTGGTCGTCATATGGCTCGCGCTGTCGTTCGCGACCACGACCTTCTGGACCTCGAACAACATCGCCAATCTCCTGCGCCAGGGCGCGATGATCGCGATCCTCGCCATTGGCGAGACCTTCACCATCATCACCGGCGGCATCGACCTTTCGGTCGGCGCGGTCGCCGGCTTCATCTCGATGACGGTCGCCCTGTTGCTCGCCAACCATGTCGGCTTCGCCTCGTCCGTCGCCGGCGCCGTCGCGATCTCGCTCGCGATCGGCGTCTTGATCGGCCTCTTCCACGCCTTCGGCGTCACGCAGATGGGTCTGCCCCCGTTCATCATGACGCTGGCGACAATGTACGCGCTGCGCGGCATCGGCTTCCTCATCACCAACGGCGCGACGATTTCAGTCGACAACGACGCCTTCACCGGCTTCTCGCGCGCGAGCTTCCTGGGCTTTCCCTGGACGGACGGGACGTGGTTCGCGATGCCGGCGCTGTTCTGGATGGTCCTCGTCGTTGCAGCCCCTCTTTATATCCTCCTCACCAAGTACCCTTGGGGCCGCTATCTCCTCGTGATTGGTTCGAACAAGGAGGCCGCGCTTCTCTCCGGCGTCAACGTCACGGCGATGATCTATCTTGCCTACATCATATCGGCCTTCTGCGCCGCCATCGTCGGCATTCTGCTCGCCATGCGGATCGGCATCGGCAATCCTGGCCAAGCCGACGGGTGGGAATTGCAGGCGATCGCCTCGTCGGTCATCGGCGGCACCAGCCTCTTCGGCGGGGTCGGCACAGTGCCCGGACCCCTGATCGGCTCCTTCATCCTGACGACGTTCAACAATGGCGCCAACCTGCTCAACCTCAATCCATTCTGGCAACGCATCGTCACCGGAGCGCTGATCATCATCGTAGTCTATTTCGATACGCTGCGGCGAAGGAGGCGGTGAGCGCTCGCTTTGGCCGACCCCTTCGCCTGAGTCGATCCCATCGCCCGCCAGCTGGCACGCCTATGGACAGGCGCCGCCTAAGCTGCGCGTCACCACGTCCATGACCCTCCGGCGGCGCTCCGACATAAATCCATCGCTTTTCAAATTTCTGGGTTGACGAGCGAAACGGTTCGGAGCGACATCTCAGCGTACGCGAGGGACCGCGAGGAGAGCGCTCGGCAGCGGAGTTCCTACTCTGCGCCCGGTCAGCGGGGCGCGCCCCAAGGAGCCGAAGAGCGCATGCCCGCACTGATCTCGGTCGAGGACGTCAGCAAGACTTTTCCGGGCGTGCGCGCGCTGAGCGGCGTCCGTTTCGAGCTCATGCCTGGCGAGGTCCACGCAGTCATGGGCGAGAACGGCGCAGGCAAATCGACGCTGATGAAGATCCTGGCTGGCGTCTACACAAAGGACAGCGGCGCCATTCTCTACAACGGAGCGCCCGTCGACTTCGCGAGCCCGCGCGAGGCGCAGGCCGCGGCCACCTCCGCCGACAAGATGGCCGAGGCGATCGGGGGCTCGGGCGAAGTCGCCGTCATCGTACACGACCAGACAGGCCGCACAGGCATTGACCGGCGCGACGGCTTCGTCAACCCCGAACTTGAAGGGCATCTTCGGCGCCAACGAAGGCTCGGCCGAAGGCGCGGCGATCGGCGTCAAGGAATCGGGCAAGAAGCTCGTGCTGATCGGCTTCGACTCGGGCAAGGAGCAGAAGGAGGATATCAACTCGGGCCTCATGTTGGGCGCGATCACGCAGAACCCGGTCGGCATCGGCAAGTGCACCGTCGACTCGGCGGTCAAGGCGCTGAAGGGCGAGAAGCTGCCAAAGGTCATCGACACCGGCTTCTATTGGTACGACAAGAGCAACATGACCGACCCGAAGATCGCTGCGGTGCTTTACGACTGAGACAGGCCCGTGCGAGGAAGGATTTCGGTCCTTCCT
>JAFAHO010000269.1 GCA_019237205.1 Hyphomicrobiales bacterium | reverse complement strand
CGACGCCAACAAGGCGCTCGACGGGCTCTACATGTCGGGGGGGCGCTTCTGCACCCAGTGCGAAGCCGAGGGCTTCCGTAAGATCACCTTCTGGTCCGACCGCCCGGACGTCCTGTCCCGCTTCACCGTGCGCATCGAAGCCGACACGATTTTCCAGCACCTGCTCTCCAACGGGAACCTGCTCGAGAGCGGAACGACACATGACGGCCGTCACTTCGCCGTCTGGAACGATCCCTATCCGAAGCCTTGCTACCTCTTCGCCCTGGTGGCCGGCGAGCTCGACGTCCTCGAGGACCGCTTTGTCACCATGAGCGGGCGCGAGGTGACGCTGCGCATCTTCGTCGACCCAGGCATGGCGCCTCGCGCCGCCTACGCGATGGACAGCCTCAAGCGCGCCATGCGTTGGGACGAGACCGCTTTCGGCCGCGAGTACGACCTCGACCTGTTCATGATCGTCGCCGTGCGCGACTTCAATTTCGGGGCGATGGAGAACAAGGGCCTCAACATCTTCAATTCCTCTCTGCTGCTCGCAGATCCGGCGACCGCGACCGATCTTGACTACGAGCGTATCGAGGGGGTGGTCGCCCACGAATACTTCCACAACTGGACGGGCAACCGGATCACCTGCCGAGACTGGTTCCAGCTGTGTCTCAAGGAAGGGCTGACGGTGTTCCGCGACCAGTCGTTCTCCGCGGACCAGCGCGGCCACGCCGTCCAGCGCATCAAGGACGTGCGGATGCTGCGCGCCCGGCAGTTCGCCGAGGACGCCTCGCCGATCGCCCATCCCGTGCGCCCGTCGCAGTACCTGAAGATCGACAACTTCTACACGGCGACGATCTACGAGAAGGGCTCCGAGCTCATCCGCATGCTGAAGACGATCCTCGGAGAGGGCGAATTCCGGCGCGGCATGGACCTGTATTTTGAACGTTGGGATGGCCACGCGACGACAGTCGAAGCCTTCATCCAGTGCTTCGCCGACGCATCGGGCCGGGACCTCTCCCGTTTCTTCGCCTGGTACGAGCAGGCCGGCACGCCGCAGCTGACCATCGACACCGTCTATGACGAAACGGCTCGGGCGCTCGACTTGAGCCTGGCGCAGGAGACCGACCCCACGCCCGGTCAGCCGGAGAAGCAGGCGCTGCCGATCCCGATCGCGCTCGGCCTCCTCGACGGCGAGGGTGGCGAGATCCGCCCGACCGAAATCGTCGTGCTCGACGAGAGCCGGCGGACAGTGAGGCTGGAAGGCGTTACCGAGCGCCCCGTGATCTCGGCCCTGCGCGGATTCTCGGCCCCGGTGGGCCTGCGCATGGATGCGCCCGTGAAGGACGCGTACATCCTGATGGCCGCCGACACCGACCTCTTCAACCGATGGGAGGCCGGTCAGGCGCTCGCGCGAGCCCTGATCCTGGGGCGCTCCGCCGGCCGTCCGGACGAGGTGGGCGAGGAGCGCTTCGCCGACGCGCTCGGTCGCGGACTGTCCGATCCTTCGGCGGACCCGGCCTTCAAGGCCCTCCAGTTGGCCCTCCCCTCCGAGTCCGACCTCGCGGTGATCTCCGCGCCTGCCGACCCTGCCGCGATCCATGAGGCGCGCGAGGCGCTGCGCGTACGCATCGCCGGACACCTTGCCGATCCGCTCCGTTATCTCCACGGCGCGCTGCAGGACGCCGGAGAGTTCTCCGCAAGCGCCGAGGCGGCCGGTCGGCGCGCCCTGCGCAACGCCGCCTTGGCGATGCTCACCGCAGGCGGCCACCAGATCGATCGGGACCGTGCGAAGGGTCATTTCGAAGCGTCAGCCAACATGACCGACGCGATCGGCGGACTCACCGCCCTGATGATGCTCGGCGGCCCGGAGGCGGACCACGCGCTGGAGACCTTCTACGCGCGCTGGCGTGACGAACCGCTGGTGGTCGACAAGTGGTTCATGGTCCAGGCGCTCGATCCCGCCGAGGGCGCGCTTGGCCGCGTGCTCGGCCTCACGGCCCATCCCGCGTTCGATCCGCGCAATCCCAACCGCCTGCGCAGCCTCGTGGGCGCCTTCGCCAGCGGCAATCCGGCGCGCTTCCACGACGCCAGCGGCGCCGGCTACCGCTTCCTTTCCGACCAGATCCTGTCTGTCGACACCTTCAACCCGATGACCGCATCACGACTCATCGAGCCGCTCACGAGCTGGCGCCGCTATGTGCCGCGCCTTGGCGAAGAGATGCGCGCTCAGCTAGAGCGGATCGCCGCCGTCGAGGCGCTGTCAAAGAACGTGCGGGAGTTGGTGGGAAAAGCGTTGGTCTGAAGAACAAAGAATTAATGGTTCAGCTTATAGACTTTAGAACTGTCGGTTTCAGACCGTCACATAAGGTTAAACTTTGAACATACGACAGTCTCAAACCTGGAGGGCGTCGAAGGGACACTGATCCGGACAGCGTCATCGAGCCGCGCCTAAAGCGACTTGTACCGCGACGGATTTAAGCCGAACTTTGGACCGCCCCCCTTTGGGCGGGGGAGCA
>JAFAHO010000140.1 GCA_019237205.1 Hyphomicrobiales bacterium | reverse complement strand
TCGTGGACGGGCGGATCTGGCTACGTCCGACCGGCGTGCCGGAATTCGCAGGAGACTTGCCGGAGGCGGAGCAGCAACTTGTCTGGTCGACCCAGATGGCACCTTTGGCTGATCTATTTGATCAACCTGTCCCCGGCGCGGCGTGGCGGCATAAGCCGACGTCTTACATTGTCGGTTCCAATGACCGGACGATTCAGCCTGAACTGGAACGCTTTCTGGCTGCCCGCATGAAGGCGAAGGTTACGGAACTGGCGTCAAGCCATGTGCCCATGCTCTCCCAGCCCCAGCGTGTCTACGACGTCATCGTGGATGCCGCAGCGAGCGTCGGGCGGTAATCCTGCGGGAACGGTGACGGCTGCTAATCCCCGGCCGCTTTCGAGCGTCGCTTACGGCGTTCGCTGATCGGAGGTTGCAAAGCCTGCTTTCCGGCGGCTCAAGGCCGCTCGCCGCGAGCGAGGCGTCCTTCGATAAGAGCGACCACAGGCCTGAGGTCGGCGACGGAATCCACCACATAGTGGGCGCCGGCGCCGTAAAGGACGTCATACGCCCGCGCCCGGCGGCGCGCGAAGTCCGGCGCCAACGCCTTGGCGTGGGCGAGCGAAAGACCGAAGCAATTACCGCTGACGGCGACGCCGACCGCCCAGGCGCCCGCGTTGGGGCCCTCGGCGACGCCGATCGTCGTGTCGTCGGTGCGGAATTCTTGATTTTTGCTCGCGGCGCGTAACTCCCAAGGTGGGTTTCATAGCGGTCGATCGAGCCGAGGGCCATACGGCGATGTGTCATCCCCGCGAACGCGGGGATCCAGAGTTCCCGCCCGGACAGGTGTCTCTTACCAACTCTCGCGCTCACGATCCTGGATGCCCGCGTGCGCGGGCATGACAAGGTTGGGCGTTACCGCGGCGCTTTGCGCCCAGCGAACAGCGCCACATTTTTGGGCGCGCGTTCAGGTGCGGCGCTTGTTCGGCGGTGGCGTGGAATCTCTCAACGCGTCTGAGACCTGTTTTTCAAAGTCGGGATGTCGTGCTGAACCGTGCCCCAAACAACAACAGGATTAACGGTAAAGTAGCCATGAGAAAGCGCATTTCTCATGGCGTAAGCCGCGCGCAGTTCCAGGTCGGGATGGTTTTTGTCAAACGCGCTGTCGAGGCTCAGAATGTTGTTGGCTGCCTCGCCGATAATTTCAATGTTCCGCACCACCGCGTCTTGAAGTAGCGGGCTCCGAACAAACGCTGCCTGATCGACGCCTTCGGTATAGGTCTCGATCTGCGTTATCGCTTGCAAAATGTGCTCAAGGTAATCCGGCGCCCTCAAGGTTTTCTTGTCCGTCATATGGGCCGCGCCTCGGCCACAACTTTGGCGCGGAATTTTTCGGCAAGATCGCCCGGCGTTCGGACGTCAACGCTGACTTTTAGAATTTCTTCGATTGCCAAAGTCATTCTCGCAATGCCCAACCGCCCCAACCCTTCGCCGGGGTCGATGAGCAAATCAAGATCGCTGCCCTCGGCATCATCGCCATGCAAGGCAGAGCCGAACACACGCGCGTTTAACCCATTGTGAGATTCGATAATCCGCCGAATTTCTTCGCGGTGGAGATCGAGGGCGACAGATGGCTTCATGGAACGAAAACTACCACAAAAACAACGCGTTGTGAATCACCAAAAGTCTTGAGTTCCGCACGTGGCGTCGGCGCGAAAGCTAGCGCGATGCTCCTTCAAGGCTTGTCGAGTTCGAGACCGGCTCGGTCTATGCCGTCCGAAGAGACGCGCATGCTGCTGGTGTAAGGCTGCGACAGTTCCAGAATCAAGAACATCGCGCTGGCCACGCAAAAAGAACCGAGCGCCGCCACGGCGATGGTCGCGCGGCTGGACTTTGAGTTCAGCCCGGTCAGAAAGAAGGCGATGCAGGTCCACGCGGAAACGGCGTACAGGACCGGCCAAGACACCGCGTCGACGCCTTGCAGCGACATCAAAATGCGAGATTGCCAGATGGCTTCGTAATTGTGCTTGGCGGCCGCGAGCAACGATTTCTGCGCGTCGGTCGTCGGCTCCATATGGTCGAGGACGACGCTCAAACTATCCATGTTGCGAATCGAAGCCGCGATCGCTGCTGCTTTCGTCTGATCGTCGCCCCAAAGTTGCCTATGCGCATAATCCAAATCAGCCCGCATCAAGGCCCGGGCGTGCGCCGCTTCGGGCCCATATTCCCGCGTCTCTTGATTGAACTCGAGCGCATTGGCGGCGATCCCCTGCAGCTCGGCCTTCTGCGTCGAGAAGGCGCCGAAAGCCGTCCAGATCAGCAAGCCGAGGACGAGCGCCACCAGCGTGACGACGAGGCCCGTCACGCCGCCGATCATGTCGCGCGCATGCTCGAGCCGCACCCTCTCGGCCATATACACGCGAATCGCCAGACCGACGAGGGCCGAGACGAGGGCAGCGACGAAGAAGACGACACTGAAAATGAGAGATGTCGTGAGCATAGAATCCGCCATATGAAAGAACGAGCGAAACATGTCCGCGGCCCGAACGCTTGGCAAGCGGGCGGCGCGCCGGTTGAAAAGCATTATTTCGTAGCGAACATGCGGTCGCCCGCATCGCCGCGCGTCGGAACGGTGTCGCCGTGGTCGTTGGAATGGTCGTCGATCACGGTCAACGCGTCTCTCAAAATTCCTCGAGTTTCGGCCTCAAAATCGGTGTGCAGAATTGTTGAATTCTGCACCGCACGAATTGGCGGGTCCGCGGCCTTTTGGGCCGCGTCGGGGCGGTTCAAGGACGCTCGCTGCGGGCGAGGCGTCCTTCGATGAGGGCGACCACAGGCATGAGGTCGGCGACGGAATCCACCACATAGTGGGCGCCGGCGCCGTGGAGGACGTCATATGCCCGCGCGCGGCGGCGCGCGAAGTCTTCCGACGCCAACGCCTTGGCGTCGGCGAGCGAAAGACCGAAGCAATTGCCGCTGACGGCGACGCCGACCGCCCAGGCGCCCGCGTTGAGGCCCTCGGCGACGCCGACGGTCGTGTCGTCGACCTTGATGGCGCTCCATGCCGGCCAGACATCGAGGTCGATAAGGCCCTGGTAAAACATCAGCGGACTGGGTCGGCCCCCGGCCGTGTCGCCTGTGCATACGAGACTGTCGGGCGCGAATCCCTGCTCGGCCGCGCGTGGCGTTATCCTCGCCATGATTTCGCGCGTATAGCCGGTCGACGAGCCGATCTTGACGCCTTCGGCGCGCAACGCTCTCACGACCTCGGCGACGCCGGGAATGATGTCGGCATAGTCGGCTGCGACCGCAACGTTTTTCGGCACGAAGACATCGTAGAGCGCGTCGATGTCCTTGTCGGTCGGCGCGCGCCCGTGTCGCTCTTTCCAGGCCTCGGCGATCCGTGGCGACGCGACCAGGGCCGCGATGTGCGGCCGCTTCGCCATGCCCATTGGCCCCCGCGCCTCGTCGATGCTGATCGCGACCCCAAACTCGGCGAAAGTCTCAACGAACGCGCCCATCGGCGCGAGCGACCCGTAGTCGACGACAGTCCCGGCCCAATCGAAAATGACCGCTTTCACGTGCTTCATGTCCGAGCCTTTATGGTCAGCCGAAGAGGTCGGCGACGACCTCCTCGGCGAGCGCGAACGATGTGCTGGCGCCGGTTCCGCTGGTGACGATCACAATGCGAAGCGCATCCGATGGCTTGTCGACGAGCGCCAGCCGATCCTTCGCGGAAGCGTAGGTTCCCGTCCAGCGCTCGACAACCGGCGGCGCACCGTGCGCGAAGACATGGGCGAATTCATCGAGGATCAGGTCGTCGACTACAGTCGGCGCGAAGGGATCGGGGGTCGCCGCGTAGTGATGGGAATCGCCGACGACCAGCGAATTGTCGGCGCCGCGGACGACGATCAGGTGGACGCCGTTGGCGATGTGCTCGCCCTGTTCGGCCTCGAGCCGGCGCGCGAGCGCTTTGGCGGCGGGCAATTCCGAATAGCCGAGATACCGGATCATGCCGAGATCGGACATGATGGCGGGGAGGCGCTCGTCGAAGGGCGAAGGCGAAAGCCGCATCATGTGCAGTTTGCATCGCGTCAGGCCGTAGGCGGCGATCCGGTCGGCGTGCAGCGTATGAAAATCATCGCCCGGGCAAACGACGACGGCCCCCGCCTCGATGGTTCCGCTGCTGGTCTCGAGCCGCGGCGGCGCCGCGGCGTGGACGACCGTCTCGCGCCGGAACGTCACCTCATGGCGCTCGGTGAGCCAGGCGGCGAGGCGCGGGATCGCCTCGCGCGACTCGACCCGGATCTCGTGCGGGCTATAGAGCGCTCCGGCGAAGGATTCCGACCGCAGGCCCTTGCCATAGGTCCCGATGTCCGCCGGCTCGACGAGGCGGCACTCCGCGCCCATGTCGGTTGCGAGAAACTGCTCGAGAACGGCGCGCGCTTCCGCGCGCCTCGCGATCATCAGGAGCCCGCGCTGCACGACGGCGATTCCGGCCGCCTCTGCGACCTCGGCCCAAACGTCGCGCGAACGCCGCGCGCGGCGCCAGCATTCGCCGGCCTGCTGGCCGGTGACCGTGATGAAGCCGAAGTTCCTGACGGAGGCCCCGTTGGCCTGTCGATCGCGATCGACGACGACGACGCGCTTGCCTCGCCGGGCCGCCGCCAACGCATGAGCCAATCCGCAGATGCCGGCTCCGACAACGGCGAGATCAAAGGTTCGCGGTGGCATGTGATCCCGCTAAGCCGTTTCCGCGGAGGCCGCGCGCCGGCGCCTCCGGCCACCCTCGACGCCCGCCTCCTTCGGCGCAGGAAGATCGACGCGCGCGCTCAGGTTCGGGAAGGCGTCGGTCTTGTTGGGGATCGCCATCGCGGCGACGAAGAAGCTCTGGAAGTTCGGCTCGATCGCCGTCTCGATCTTCTCGATTTGCCTCACGACGGTCTCGATTTCAGCGCGTGCGGCGAGGTTTAGGAGCGCGATGCGGGCGCCGGTGCCGGCCGCATTGCCCGCGCTCGCGACTTTCGCCAGATCGCAGTCGGGAATGAGACCGAGAACCATCGCATAGACGGGATCGATATGCGTGCCGAAAGCGCCGGCGAGCGTTATGCGCTCGGGCGCCGCCCCGCCGCGGCGTTCGATCAAAAGCTTCGCGCCGGCGTAGAGCGCGGCCTTGGCGAGCTGGATCGCGCGCACGTCCGTCTGGTAGATCATGAGCCGCGGCGCGCCATCGTTCAGCACATAGGCATGGGTGCGCCCGACCGCCTCGATGCGGGGATTGCGCGCGGAAAGCGTTCCGTCGATGACGCCGTCCCGGGAGATGATTCCGGCAAGGTACATCTCGGCGATCATCTCGATGATCCCTGAGCCGCAAACGCCGGTGACGCCCGTATTCGTGGTCGCTTCCGCGAATCCCGGATCGTCCGACCAGAGGTCGCATCCGATCACCTTGAAGCGCGGCTCGAGGGTCGTCCGATCGATGCGCACGCGTTCGATCGCGCCCGGCGCCGCGCGCTGCCCGCAGGAAATCTGCGCCCCCTCGAAGGCGGGGCCCGTCGGCGACGAACAGGCGAGCAGCCGCTCGCGGTTGCCGAACACGATTTCCGCGTTGGTGCCGACGTCCACCAGGAGCCGCAGCTCGTCGCCGAGATAGGGCGCCTCGGCCAGCACCACGCCAGCCGTGTCGGCGCCGACGTGGCCCGCAATGCAGGGCAAGGCATAGACGAAGGCGCCGGGCGCGATGTCGAGCCCGATCTCGCGCGCGCGCGCTTCGTAGGCGCCGTCGATCGTCAGCGCGAAAGGCGCGCCGCCGAGTTCGGTCGGGTCGAGGCCGAGAACGAGATGGTGCATGATCGGATTGCCGACCAGCGTGACCTCGAAGATGTCGCCGCGGGCGACCTGGGCCTCGGCCGCCGCCTCGCCGATCAGCGCGTTCATCGCGTCGCGCACGCTTTTTGTGAGCTCCGCGTCGCCGCCCGGATTCATCATCACATAGGAGACGCGGCTCATCAGGTCTTCGCCGAAGCGGATCTGCGGGTTCATCGCGCCGACCGAGGCGACGACCGCGCCCGTGACGAGATCGCAGAGATGGGCCGCGATCGTGGTCGAGCCGACGTCGATGGCGACGCCATAGGCGCGCTCGGAGAAGCCGGGCCGGACCGCGACGATGTCGCGGCCTTTGCGCAGCGCGACGGTGGCTGTCCAGCGGCCTGCCCGCAGCGTCTTCTGCAGGCCCGCAAGCGTCGCGAGATCGGCGTTAGCGTCCGCGACGCCCCATTGCGCGGCGAGGGCCTGCTGCAGACGGCGGAAATCGCTCGACGGCTCATGCATGTCGGGCTCGCTGACTTCGACATAGTGCAGGCGGACGACCGGATCGATGTCGATCGGGTGCTCTTCGGCGCGCTTCCGCACGACCTGGCGATGAACCTGGCTTTCCGGCGGCACGTCGACGACGAGCTCGCCGCAAATCTTCGCCTGGCAGCCGAGGCGCCTTCCTGGAACGAAGGGGCCGCGCTTCGAGGCGTAGCGTTCTTCGACGTCGTTCCATGGGCTCGCCTGAGCGGCGTTCGACGAGATCGCATGCTTGGCGAATTCGCCCTCGGCCACTTCGATCTGGCAACGGCCGCAGATGCCGCGTCCGCCGCAGACCGAATCGAGATCGACGCCGAGCGCGCGTGCGGCGGCGAGCAGACTCGTCCCTTCGGGGAATTCGCCCCGCTTCCCCGATGGCAGGAAGACGACGCGATGCGCGGTCACTGATTGTCCTCAGGCCTTCGCCCTTCGGCGCCCTTCGCGCCGCCCGCCGGCGGCCTCTCCTTCCGGCGCGGGCTCGCGATATTTGCGGATCCAGGCGCCGCAATTGGGATCGTGGCCCATCACGACATCCGCGCCAAGGATCGCCTGGATGTCCTCCGCATGGAGCGGATTCATGATCGCCGAGGTCAGGCCCGCGCCGATCATCATCGGCAGGAAGCCGGCGGCGAGGCCGCGGCGGTTCGGCAGACCGAAGGAGAAATTGGACGCGCCGCAGCTCGTATTGACCTTGAGTTCGCCCTGCAGGCGGCGCAACAGATGCATGAGTCGGGCGCCCGCGTCGTTGATCGCGCCGACCGGCATGACCAGCGGGTCGACGACGACGTCCTCGCGCTTGATCCCGTGATCAGCAGCGCGCTCGACGATCTTCTTGGCGACTGCATAGCGCACGTCGGGATCCTCGGAAATGCCGGTCTCGTCGTTCGAGATCGCAATGACCGCGGCGCCGTATTTCTTGACCAGCGGCAGCACGCGTTCGAGCCGCTCCTCTTCGCCGGTCACCGAATTGACGAGAGGCTTGCCCTTGTAGGCGGCGAGCCCGGCTTCCAGCGCCTCGACGATCGAAGAGTCGATCGACAGCGGCACGTCGACCGTCTCCTGCACGAGCGTGATGCATTCGGCGAGGATTCTGGGTTCGTCGGCGAGCGGAATGCCGGCGTTGACGTCGAGCATTTGCGCCCCAGCTTCGACCTGCGCGAGCGCCTCGGCGACCACGCGGCTGTAATCGCCGGCCGTCATTTCGGCGGCGAGAAGCTTGCGGCCGGTCGGGTTGATGCGCTCGCCGATCATCACGAAGCGGCGCTCGAAGCCGATGACGACTTCCTTTATGGCTGAGGAGACGACGGTGTCGGTCATGGGAAATGGGGTCCTTCAGGGAGAAAATATCGTCACCGTCGTTGCGAGCGAAGCGACGCAATCCAGGGGTCACCGGGAGCCACTCGATCCCCTGGATTGTTTCGTCGCTCCGCTCCTCGCAATGACGAAAGGTCGCCTGCGGAAACGACTCATCGCGCCTCCAGGCTTTCGACCGGCTGCATACTCGGAACGAAGTCGCGGCGCCAGGGGGCGCGGCCGCGCAGGACGCCGGATTCGCGGACGATCTCGGCGACATACTGGCTCTGCCGGTAGGCCATCACATGCACGCCCGCGACGCCGGGCTCCTCGCGCAGCGCCTGGATCATTTCGACGCAGATGCGCTTGCCCTCGGCCCTTGGGTCGGCGGCGCCCTCGAGCCGCGCAACGACGGAATCGGGGATATGGACGCCTGCGACATTGGCGCGCATCCAGCGCGCGGTCCTGGCCGAGGCGATCGGCCCGACGCCCACCAGAATGAAGCATTGCCGATCGAGCCCCATGTCGCGCGCCCGAGCCATGAATCGCCTGAAGAGCGGCAGGTCGAAGCAATATTGCGTCTGCACGAATTGCGCGCCTGCGGCCATTTTCTTGGCGAGCCTCAGCACACGAAAGTCGTGGGGAGGCGCGAACGGATTCTCGGCTGCGCCAATGAACACCCGGGGCGGCGCCGTCAGCTTGCGTCCCGAGAGAAACCGGCTCTCGTCGCGCATCATCCGGATAACGGACAAGAGGGAAATCGAGTCGAGATCGAAGACAGGCTTGGCCTCGGGATGGTCGCCGCATTGCACGCCGTCACCGGTGAGGCAGAGCACGTTGCCGACGCCGAGCGCCGCAGCGCCCAGCACCGCGCCCTGGATCGCGATGCGGTTATAGTCGCGACAGGAGATTTGCAGGACCGGCGAATAGCCGATGCGGGTCAGAATTGCGCAGACGGCGACGCTCGACATGTGACAATGCGCGCCCGAGCCGTCGGTGGCGTTGATGCCGTCGACCCAACCCTCGAAGGCTTGAGCCGCCTTGCGCACGTCTTCGGCGTTGGCCGAATCGGGCGGGCTCAGTTCCGCGGTGACCGCGAATTCGCCGCGCCGCAGCACCCGCTCGAGCCGCCCGCGTGACGAATGCCCCGGCAAGTCGACCAGCGGGGCAGCCGGATCGTGGCCGATGTCGTGCGGGTGGGGACGGACAATGGGCGTCATGCGTCTGCTTTCGTCCGCTCCCGCGCGAGACGGAGCCACGTCGACGAGCCCTTCCGGGCATGGTTCAGCGGCGGCAGGACCTCCACGATAGCGCGCCCGCCTTGCATGGCTAGGCTGCCTTCGTAGGCCTTCACCCAGACACAGGGCATTTCGGGGTAGACTTCGCAGGCGCCGTCCGCCCGGACCCCGCCGCAAGGGCCGTTGCGCATGCCCTTGGGGCAGTTCATCGGGCAGGACATGCCGGTCTTCGACAGGACGCAGTCGCCGCACATCCTGCAGTCGAAGAGGAACCCTTTGGCGCCGGCCTCGAGCGCGGCGACCGGGCGCTCGAGCCGGGCGTAGCCGATACGCGCGAGGAGCGGGCCCAAGGCGGCGATCGAAGCCTCGAACCGCCCGTAGAGGCGCTCAATCAAAGCGGCATGGCGGATGCTCCAGAGCCGCATGCGCGGCTTGCGGTCGGGCGGCGGCCGCTTGCCGCGCGGCTCGAAGGCGGACGGTGTCAGGAGCGTCGTCACGCGGGGTTGTCGAGCCCGTTGTGTTTCGCGAGAAGCGCCAAGCGGTGGGTGTCGTATTCGGCCTCGAGCCGCGCGGCGGCTGCGGAAGCTTCGGCCTCGAGATCGTCGCCGCAAGCGACCGGATCGCTCCTGCGCCATTCGGCGAGGTAATCGTCGGCGCTCTTGGCGCGTGCGTGCATCGCCGCCGCGTCGATCGCCCGGATGAAGCGCTCGGAGAGTTCGCGCTTGGCGGCGGAGCGTCCGGATTTGACGATCACCTGGCTTGGAATATCGCGCCAGTAAAGAATGGTCAGGCTGGCCATGGCTCCTCCTCCCCTCGCGCCGCCTGCTCTTGTGGCGGCTTCTCCTGCCCAGCTTCGCCGAGAAAGGCCCGAAGGCCGGCAAGACCGGTGAACCGGCGTTCGTAGGCGAGACCCAGCCGGTCGGCGGCGGACTTTGCTTTGGCGGTTGTTTCGGGATCGTCGAACTGGGCGAGATGGACGACGCGGCGATAGGCGCCGAAGTAGTCGTCGCGCAGTTGCGGGAAGCGATCGAGGCCGAGCCCCTTGATCACCAGCGCGTCGAAATGCCGGGCGAGGAAATCGGTCAGATAGAATGTGCCGGGCTCCTCCTCGGCGAGCGCTGCGAAAGCGTCCTCACCGGCAAAGAAGGCGTAGCAATGCGCGCCCTCGATGCGCCTGACGCCCTCCTCGGCGAGGACGCGGTCGAGCGCCCCGCCCGTGCCGCAGTCGCCGTAGAGGCAGAGGATCTCGTCATAAGCGGCGCGGTTGGCGCGGATCTTCGCGCGCATCGCCTCGGGGATGCGTTCGGGACGATTGTGCAGGCTCGCCGGCAGGCAAGTGAGGTCGATCGCGTCGAGTTTCAGCGCCAGAACCTCGCGCGCCAGCGCCCCACAGGCGATAACGAGCATGCGGCGCGGCGCCCGCACATCGCCAGGCACTATGATCTCGGCGTCGACGTCATCATCGAGGGGGATCGACGCCGTCGAAAGCGAGGACGCCTCGACGATCATGGGGCGCCGTCCTCGAGGCCGGCGACGCGCTCCCTCAGGCTGCGATGCTGGTCGAATAGCGCGCGCAATTCCTCGCGAAAAGAGGTCTGGTTATGATTGACGCGGCGCAGCACAGCGGACAGGACGTCCATGTCGTCCTTGAGCGCGCGCACGTCGCTTCGCAGCGCGAGAAGATTGCCGGCTATCCAGTTCAAATCGACATTGTCCGGCGGTTCAGACATCGCGGCTCCTTCTCCTGAGGAGACAATACCCAACCAGACTATGCCAGTCGACAATCGAAAATCGTGCGCCGAGCCCGGTGCTCAAGCCGAGAACACCAAAGCGTGCGAGCGGGCCCCGACGTTGAGACCCTCGCGCCTCACGCTTGCGCCTCCATCTTGGCCTGCAGCGAGCCCTGCCGGCGCGCGAGCAGTGTCTTGGCGGTTTCGACCGCGACGGCCGCGTCGCGGCAATAGGCGTCGGCGCCGATCGCGTCGGCGAAGGTCTCGTTGAGCGGCGCGCCGCCGACGAGCACGATGTGGTCGTTGCGCATGCCCTTTTCCTTCAGCGTGTCGATGACGACCTTCATATAGGGCATGGTCGTCGTCAGCAGCGCCGACATGCCGAGGATTTCCGGTTGATGCTTCTCGATCGCCTCGAGGTATTTCTCGACGCTGTTGTTGATGCCGATGTCGAACACCTCGAAGCCCGCGCCCTCCATCATCATGCAGACGAGGTTCTTGCCGATGTCGTGGATGTCGCCCTTGACGGTGCCGATCACCATCTTGCCCATCTTGGGCGCGCCGGTCGCCGCCAGAAGGGGCCTCAGGATCGCCATGCCGGCCTTCATCGCATTGGCCGACATCAGCACTTCCGGCACGAACAGGATGCCGTCGCGGAAGTCGATCCCGACGATGCGCATGCCCTCGACGAGGGCCTTGGTCAGCACGTCATAGGGCGCCCAGCCGCGCTCGAGCAGAATCTTGACCCCGTCCTCAATCTCTTCCTTGAGGCCGTCGTAGAGGTCATCATGCATCTGCTCGACGAGCTCGTCGTCGGAGAGGGTGGAAAGGTCGAGGTCGTCGTCCGCCATAGCGTTGTTCCGGATCTAGGGTCAAAAATGCCTATGTCCGCCGGGCGTTCCAGGCAAAGCATAATAAAACCGGGGCGCCCCAAGTTTTTGCGATTCGCCGGGAGCGAGAAGGCGTCAGGCGCGGCCGATCCGGACCTTATGATCAGCGACAGGGATCAGATCGCGCACCCGCTTGACCCGCGCCGGATCGAGACGCGCGGAGACGACGCCCGGCCCGTCCGACGCCTTGGCGACTACATGGCCCCAGGGGTCCGCGACGAGGGAATGGCCGTAAGTCTGGCGCTGCTCGTTGCCGACGGTGAACGAGCCGGTCTGGGCGCTGGCGCAGACATAGGTTTCGGTCTCGATCGCGCGGGCGCGCAAGAGCACTTCCCAGTGATCCTTGCCGGTCTGCATGGTGAAGGCGGCCGGGAGCGCGATGATCTCGGCGCCCTTTTCCGCGAGCGCCTGGAAGAGGTCGGGAAAGCGCAGGTCATAGCAGATCGAGCAGCCGACCGTGACGCCTTCGCAGTCGTAGGTGACGACTTGATTGCCCGGCTTCACCGTTGCGCTTTCCTTGTAGGACGCGCCGTCCGGCGTGGTGATGTCGAAGAGATGGATCTTGCGATAGCGGGCGATCTCCTCGCCTTCCCGGTTGAAGATGACCGAAGTGTTGTGGATGCGGTCCTCGCCCTCGATCTTCTCCATGATCGAGCCGGCATGGACGAAGATGCGATGCTTGACCGCCTGGCCGCGCGCCATGGTGTAGGCCGGGCCGCCAGGAAAAGTCTCGGCGTTCCTGAGCTTGTCCGCCTTGAAACCGCCCGCCCAGTCGAAATGCTCGGGCAAGAGCACCCAGTCAGGGCCTTCCTCCGCAACCGCGCGCTCGATCAGCGCCTCTGCGCTCGCAATATTGGCGCCCTTGTCGCTGATCGAATTCATCTGGATGATCGAGACTTTCATGCGCGGCTCCGGAAACGACGCTAATCTGGGCGCCGCCTCGCCGCGCGTCAACGCCTGACGAAAGCGGCAAAGGCCTTGAGCTGATCGGCGATGAAGCCGCGGGTCGCAGGATCGGTCAATTCGCCTGTCGCAGCGTCAACCTTCGTCTGCACCGCCGGTATGATGACCTCGGGCCGGTTGAACGTGCGCGCCTCGACGAAGACCAGCGTGTGGCGCAGATGGAGCTGCGCGCTCACGCCGCCGTACGCGCCCTGGGAGGCGCTTTGGATCAGGACGGGCTTGTTGGCGAACGGCTGCTTCGGCACGCGCGAGAGCCAGTCGATCGCGTTTTTCAGCACGCCGGGCATCGAAT
>JAFAHO010000353.1 GCA_019237205.1 Hyphomicrobiales bacterium | reverse complement strand
CGACGGCGCGCCACAGGTAAACCATGCGCCCATCGATTTTCAGATAGACCTCGTCAAGATGCCAGATCGAATGCGGTTTGGGACGGCGCTTGCGCAATTCCGCTGCAATGATCGGCCCGAAATGATTCACCCAGCGTCGGACTGTCTGGTACGAAACTGCAATTCCGCGCTCGGCGAGCAAATCCTCGACGTCACGAAAGCTAAGCGTGAACCGGAGATAGAGCCAGATCGCCTGATGAATGATCTCCGGAGGGAACCGATATCCGGAGCAGCTGATTTTCGTCATGTTCTTCGGCTGCCAAGCCGCCGATGCCGTGACAACGCCGCAGGACGGCCTATCGGGAAATTCCGGCGCAAGGAGCGTCGGTAGGGTTCGCGGCCAAGGCTCACCAAGAGCCAAGGCGGCACAGGAGTCGAGGGTGACCAAGGTGATGCGCAGGAAAGCGGATTGATCCTGAAGCCCGTGGTGTTGTCCGCGCAGTCAAAGCGCGCTCGCGTGATAGGGGCAACGGATCAGCGGACAACATCAGGGCCGGCGGATCCAATTCTCCGCGCAAAAGAGGCCGAAGACATGACCGCACTTCCGATCAGCGCAACGCCGAAAAATAGCCCTTGATCAGCGGGCGGCGTCCAGACATGACAACGCCCGTGGAGCAGCTCTCGGCCACGAACGCAGCCTTCCGCCCAGCGGCTCGATAGATCCGGCGACGACAGTCGCCTGAAGGGGCCGCTCCGCATCGCCGCCAAGGATCTGCGCGCCTATGGGCGGGTCGCCGAAGAGGCGGGGACCGCCATTCAGCCGCCAGCCAGACGCTGCGGGTGGCGCTCAATCTCGGGCATGGTGAACGTTCCTGCCGTTGTTCCCGAGCATCCTAGCCGCGCTCAACGGCGCCAAGATCGCGCCGACTTCGGACGGGCAACGCCTCGGTTCGGTGTTGATTGCGTGAAACTCACCCCGCCTCCGACTCTTTCGACTTCGATTGTCCCGCCGCCGTCTTGCCGCGTGGCCGATGTTTGCGCTCTTCTATTTGGGCGCGGGCGCTGCAGAGGTCGGCGGCAAAAGCGCGCCGCAACACGCCGATGTCGGCGGTCAGGACCAGCTCGTCAAAACCCATGTCGATCATGCGCGAAACCTCCGCGGAAGAGACAGCGTGCATGGTCGCGGGGATGCCGGCAGCGTGGGACGCCTCGACGATCCGGCGGAGCGCCTCGTCGAAATTGACGTGAGCGCGATCCATGCCGAGGCCGAGGCTCAGGCCGAGGTCGACCGGACCGACATGGATGCCGGCAATCCCCGGCACGTCGGCGATCTCGGCGATACTGTCTAGTCCGGCTCTCGTTTCGATCATCGCGTAGACGGAAGGACGGATGTTCGAAACATCAGCAGGCTCTAAGCGCATGCTGTAGCGCTGTCCGCCATAGCTGCGGACGCCTTCTGGGTGATAGCGCGCCCGCTGGACGGCTATGGCCATCGTCTCAGGCGAGGAGGCCATGGCGACGACAATTCCCGACGCACCTTGATCGAGAACATGAGGAATCAGAGACAACTCTTCGTCGGCCACGCGCACCAAAACGGGGACACCGAGGATGTCAAGGAGCTGAACGCCACGCGCCGCCGATCCGACGTCCCAGGCCCCATGCTGAAGATCGAGCCCGACCCAATCGTAGCCGGCGCGCCCCGCTGCCTCGGCGACCAGCGGATCGGCGATCGAGAGCCAGCCGCCAAGGCGAATGCGTCGGGTCTCCACGGAGTCGCTCCCTCTTTTGGTGCTGCGCCGGCGCTCCCCTAGGGAGGAGGCCTGCATGCGGCAATGGCCTATTCCAATCGATTGGCTATTATGTTCGCGCCGACCTTCCTCGGTCAACTTGCGGCAACCAGGGCGTGGGGCTATGAGCACCGCGGTCATGAGCAATGGTGCGGCGGGTGGTCAGCGCTAATGGATCGATGCGTCAAGGAAAGTCGGCGACAACCGTGTTTGGAAGCTCGAGATCGGAATCGCGCGCGGCGGTTCTGAAAGACGTGGCGCTTCGCGCCGGCGTCGACGCCTCGACTGTGTCGCGCGTACTGCGTGGCGATGAACGCAAGCCCGCAAGGGCCGAGACCCGAGAGCGCATCCTTCAGGTCGCGCGCGAGCTGGGCTATCGGCCGAACAGCGTCGCCCGCAGCCTGCGCACACGCAAGACCGAGGCGATCGGGCTAGTGATCCCGGACGCCGGCAATCCAGGCTTCGCCGAAATCTTCAAAGGCGTTCAGACGGCGACGGCGCAAACCGGCTGGCACGTGATCGTCGTCGAGGGGCGCGGGCCGAACCATCCTGACCTCGGTTGGGAGCGCTTGGTCTTCGAAGGGCGAGTCGATGGGGTGCTCGTGCTCACCGCAAGCCTTCGCGATCCCTTGGTGCAGAGGGTCGCTAGGAGCGGCGTGCCGCTTGTTCTGGTCAACCGGCGTTCAGACGGCGTCGTCGGTTCGGTCGTGGTGAACGATGCACGCGGCGCCGAGGTCGCGGTCGATCATTTAGTCTCGCTCGGCCATCGCCGTATCGGGCACATCGCCGGGCCTCCGACGATCGACACCGGACGCCGCCGCACGGCCGGCTTTCGCGCTGCGATGCGCAAACATGCGCTGCCGTTGCGCAACAGCTGGATCGCCGGGACCGACTATACGGAGGCCGGTGGCGCCGAGGCGGCGCGCAGTCTGATGGACAAGTCCGGCCCCGATCTGCCGACCGCGCTCTACGTCGCGAGCTTCCTCTCCGGCATCGGCGCGATGAAGGTGTTCAAGGACGCGGGCCTGCGCATTCCGCACGACATCTCGATTATAGTCAGCGACGAACTGGCGCTCGCCGCCCATACCAATCCGCCGCTGACGACCGTGTTCATGCCTGTGAGGCGGATGGGCGAGGCGGCGGCGACGATGCTGTTGGCCGCCATGGCCCAGGAACCGGTCGCGGACATCGTGCTGCCAGACGAGCCGCAGCTCGTCTTGCGCGCGTCGACCGCGCCGCCCGGCGAAGGCTGGCGCGTCAGCCGTTGAAAGGCGGCAGCGTCAGTCCCTTCACGCCAACGTCGATCGCGAACAGCGCGCCGGCGAGCGGCGTCGTGAGTTTCCTCAGTTTGGCGCTCGTCACGTAAAGAATGTCGAGGTTCTTGCCGCCGAATTCGCAGCAGGTCGGGATGCTGGTCGGCAGGACGAGTGTGCGCATCACACGGCCGTCGGGGTCGAAGCGGCAGAGCTTGCCGGATTCCGGCAGAGTCGACCAATAACAGCCCTCGGAATCGACTGTGGCGCCGTCCGCGCAGCCGCCAGTCGGGCGAAAATCGATGAAGACGCGGCGGTTGTCGATGTCTCCGGTCGCCGGGTCAAAATCCCAAGCCCACACGAAGCCGCCCTGGCTGTCAGCGAAATACATTATGCGGCTGTCGGGGCTGAAGGCGAGGCCATTCGACGATCCGACGCCCTCAACCATACAATGACACGAGAGATCGGGATCGAGGCGGTAGAGCGCGCCGATATATTCTGTCGGCCGCGGTGGCGCCTCGAAGACCGTGCCTGACCAGAAGCGGCCCTGGCGATCCGTCTTGCCGTCGTTGAAGCGTGTCTCCGGCTTGTGCGCCTCCGGGTCGATGATCTTTTCATATGCGTTGGCGGCAGGGTTGAAGAAATAGAAGCCATCGGCGAGCGTGACGACGAGGCCGCCTTTCGATCGTAGCCCTAGACAGCCGACATAGTCGGGCGTCGAAAAAACTCTGTCGTTTCGCGTTTCCGGGTCGGTGCAGTGGATTGCCTTGCCCCAGATGTCGACCCACCACAGCCTTTGCGCGACAGGGTCCCAGAGCGTCCCTTCGCCCAGCTCCGCGCCGGCGTCGAGCAGGCAGATGATGTCGGTCATGAACGTCCCCCGGCTCGCTGAGGCCTCAGGATTCCAGGCGCTTCGCACTCGCCGCAACGAGATCTTGCAGCTCCTCGATGCTCACCTCGTCGCGATCGAGCACACGCACGACGCGGCCGAGCTCGAGCAGCACGATGCGATCGGCGACGGGGAGAACGTGGCTCATGTTGTGGTCGACGTAGAGCACGCCGAGCCCGTGCGCGCGGGCGCGGTCGATTGAATGCAGGACGTTGCGCGTTTCGCGCACGGATAAGGCGGCAGTCGGCTCGTCGAGCAGCAGCAGCTTCGCGCCAAAATGCATGGCGCGGGTGATTGCCACCGATTGCCGCTCGCCGCCCGACAGCGTCGAGACGGTCTCATCGGCCGAGCGAATGCGGGTCAGCCCCAATGCGGCGACCGCCGCTTCGGCCTCGGAGCGCATTCGCTGGCGATCCAGGACCTTCAAAGGGCCGAACGGTCGAACGATCTCCTTGCCCAGGAAGAAATTGCGCCACAGGCTCAGCTGATCGACGATCGCCAGATCCTGGTAGACGGCTTCGATCCCGACCGCCCGCGCCTCCGCCGGCGAAGCAAAGCGCACGTCCTTTCCCATGAACCTCAGTGCGCCTTCAGTCGGCGGCTGGTAGCCGGCAAAAATCTTGAGGAGGGTCGATTTCCCGGCGCCATTGTCGCCGACTAGACCCACGACCTCGCCAGGCCATACAGACAGATTGACGCCGAAAATGACCTTGTTGCGCCCGTAGGCGTGCGAGATTGAGCGCAGCTCGAAAACCGGTTCGCTACTGCGGTCGATGACGTGGTCAGAATTCGTCGGCCCGCTCATGTCTGGCTGCCTCCGAACCGGCCGAGGCGGACATTGGCGATAACGACGATCACCAGCATTACGCCGATAAAGGTCACGTAGAACGACCCCGGCACGCCGATGAGGACGAGGCCGATTTGGATCGTCGCCAACAGGAAGGCGCCGATCACGCTGCCCCAGATCGTGCCACTGCCGCCGAACAGCGAGGTTCCGCCCAGCACCGCCGCCGTGATTGCGAGCAATTCATAGTTCTGTCCTTGGCCCTGCGTGACGCCCTTGATGTAGGCGAACTGCATACAGCCCGCGAGGCCGGCGAACAGCGCGCACAGCACGAAGTTGCGTCGCTTCACCCTTCGGGTCGGCACGCCCATAGCCTTCGCGGGGCCGACCTTGCCGCCGGTCGCCAGCGTCCAATTGCCGTAGCGCAGCCGGGCCAGCACAAAGGCGAAGGCCGCGGCGATCGCGAACATCCAGATTAACGGCATGTAGAAGGGCGTCGTTGCGATGCGCCCGCCGAGAAACTCCATCGAGGCTCTGGGGTCGAACATGATGAGTTGATGCCCGCTGATCAGCAAATTGTTGATACCCTCCAGCACGAAGAACATGCCGAGCGTCGTGATGAAGGAGGGAATGCCGAAGACGGTCGTCACGAGGCCGTTGACGAGCCCGACGCCGGCGCTGCACGCCAACGCGAGTACGAGCGCAAGCCATTCGTTGACGTCGTTGCCGACAAAGAGAATCGCCCAGACGATGGGCGTGAAGGCGAAATTTTGCCCCACCGAGAGATCGAACTCGCCACTGATCATCAGCATTGTCACGCCGACCGACACGATGGTGATGGTCGAGGCGACCGTGCTGATCGCCGTCATGGTCTGCGGCGACCAAAAGTTTCCGGTCTGCAGGCTGAAGAAGAGCACGACCGCAACGAGCCCGATCCCGGGCGGCAGTTCGCGCACGCCAAGAAGCGATTCTGCCCAGGACTTCCGTCGCCTCTGCCGCGGTGTCGCCGCGGCGGCCGGGCTGGGGGCGGGATTAGGCCTGGAATCCATCTCATATCCGGCCGGATCGATCGAAGGCCGTGGGACGTGGCTAGGGCCGCCGTGCCGGCGGCCCTTCGCGATCCGCGAAAGCCGATCTAGCAGCGGCCGGCCGTGATGCAGGCCTGGACCGCATCGATGTTCTTTTGCGTCACGATCGAGGTTCCCGTGTTCACGTTCACGGGGCTCAGGCTATATTTTGACTCGTTCGCAAGGTTGGCGACGGCGAAATAGGCCTGCAAGAACGGCTGCTGATTGATCGCCATGGTCAGCGTGCCGTCCTTGATGCGCTTGGCCGCCTCGGCGCCGACGTCGAAGGTCGCGATGGGAATCTTCAGCCCGTTCTCGCCGATATATTGCGCGGCCGGATTGGCCGCCGGATTACCGAGCCCGACCACGCCGCAAATGCTCTTGTCGGCCTGCAGGGCGGCGCTGATCAGCGACATGTTTTGGCCCTGATCGCCAGTCGCAACGAGATCGGCATGGGGATATTTAGCCGCGTCGAGTGCGCGCTTCACGCCGTCGCCGCGCAGCGTGAGCACGAAGGCGGTTGGGAACGGATTGACGATGAGAACCTTGCAGGCCTGCTTCGGCAGGGACGGCATCCACGCTTTGGCGAGGATTTCGCCCGACACCGACTCGTCCTGGCCGACGAAGGAGAGGCCGAGAATGCGCTTGTCGGCGGGGGCATTTTCGCCCTCAAAGCGGTTGTTGTTGTAGAGGACAACGGGGACGCCAGCGTCGAGAGCGGCGGTCGTCGCGGCTTCCATCGTCTTCGATACGTAGTCGATGGCGATGCCTGCGGGTTTGGCGGCGATCGCGGCTTGAATCAGCGGGATCATGCCCGCGTCCCCGGTGTCCTGAGCGGTCGCCTGAAACACGACGTTGACGCCGAAATCGGCGCCGGCCTGCTTGGCTCCGTTCTGCTCGGTGATCCAAAACGGATCGGTCAAACTCGGCGCGATGATGTAGACGGTCGGCTTGTCCGCGGCCGCGGCGGCCGTGCAGACAAGCCCGGCGACGCCGAGGGCCGCGGCGGTCAAGCCGCCGCCCAAGCCGCGAATGATTCGACGATTGGCAATCATTGGCTTCATCCTCCCTCGATGCGCTTGAAACGCGCCGCCGCGTTCGGCGTCATTCTCTTACAGAGAGCGGCTGGACGTTTTCGTCCCTCCGAGCCCAATCGATTGGGCGCTGAACCATAGTTTCGGGGCCGAAGGGCGTCAAGCGCGGTTCCTTAGCCAGGAAGGGGCGTTGGAATCTCAATCCGGCCCGCCGCGGCGGCGCACATGGCCACCCACGTCGGGCGGTCGACGGCGATCGCGCCTTCGCCGAGCCGGCGCTGGTTGGCGTGCTCGCGCTCTCCTGGAATCATCACCGGACGCGTCGCATCGATGGGCGGACAGTCGCGCACATAATCCGCCATTCGTCGCGCGCGTTCCGCGAAGGCGGCGGCGGCGGCGATGGCGATCATCGCGAGGTTTGAGCCTATGCGCGCCGGATCGTCCGTCTCGTCTTTTGCGAGCAAGGCGGCGAGGACCTCGACGAGGATGGCGAGCGCCGTCCCCCGATAGCCGACGGCGCCGCCGAGCGGCTGAATGGCGCCGCGCGGATTGGCGTAGAGCGCGGCCGGGTCTTCTGTCTCCATGCCGGCATTGTCGCGCAACGCGCCTTGCGGAGCGGCGAGCCCGCGATGCATCAGACTGCGGATCACGCCCTCTGGCGAGACGCTCGTCGAAAAATCCGCCGAGATCGGTGGCCTGCCGGAGCTTGGCGCTGCGAAGGCGATTGGATTGGTCGAGATCCGGCCTTGGCGGCCGCCGTAAGGCGCGACCCAATGTCCGCTGCGCGGCCCGCTGCACACGACGATGCCGACGGCGCCGCTGCGCGCAATCCTCTCAGCGTAGGCGCCAATGCGTCCCGCATGCCCCATATGGCGGCCAGCAACGAAGGAGACACCGGTCTGCGCGGCGAGTCGAATCGCCTCGTCGGCCATGGCGCTGCCAACGACCTGGCCGAATCCACGTCCGCCATCGACCTCGGCGCGTCCCGGCGCGGTCGACGCGATCGCCGCCGCCGCCGCCGGGTCGATCTCTGCCGACGCGATCTCCGCAAGATATTGCGGCACGCGCATGAAGCCGTGCGAGCGCAAGCCCATCGAGTCGGCTTCGAGGAGATGGTCGACTACGATGTCCGCATGAGAAGCGCTCGCGCCGGCGCCAATCAGCAATTCGCACGAGAATCGCCGCAGCGCGCTTTGCGCGACACGCACTTCGGAGGATTCCGGGGCGCTCATCGAACCGCCGTCACGCCGAGCGCAGGTCTTTGCGGCCGAGCAAGGCGCGAGCCGGTTCGGTCATCCGCGATTCGTCCCAGACTCGGTCCGCGGCGGCGAAACGGACTTTCACCGATCGGCACCAGATAAGCGCGCCGACGCGCGCCTCGATCTGTTCCTCGATCACGCCGCGAAACATGCAGGTCGGAAAGGTCGGCAGCACCTCCACCTCCACACGTCCGTCGTCTTCACTGAGGCGCGAAATCATGCCCATCCCAACAAGGCCGACCGGCTTGCCGAGCGCCCCGCTGCAGGGATCGACGATCGCGTCAATGTGGGTTAACGCCTCTTGGCGGCGGCAAGCGAGCCCCGAGCCCGTGACCTTGCAGAAATCAGCGCTTACCGCCATTGCGACGGTCACGTCTGCGCCTCCGTCCCCAGCGGATCGATCTGCGCAGGCGTCGCGAGCCGTGACCACGGCTCCGCCAACCCCGCTGAGCGCTTCCGCGACAATTCATCTCCTGTGATCTTGGTCTTCAAGACGGAGAGATCGATGCCGTGCAGGCGCGCGTAGTTACGGGCGAGAATGTCGGCCTTGATCTCGTCGGTCAGCGGCGGGTATCCGTCGCCCTCCACCATTTCCGCCGGCATATGCAGCCGCATAAAGGCCTCGAGCACGGGGCGGGGATGCGGCGAGGAGGCTCCGCTCGACCAGAATAGTTTTTTCGCGCCGCCCATCATGATGAACTCGCCGAGGATGCGGGCGAGCTTGCGCGGATGGCGCACTGCGAGCGTCGCCGTCGACTCGAGGCCGACATAAACGTTGGGGAAGCGCGCAATCTGAAACGCTGCCTCATCGAGGAAGGCAAAGCCCGAATGGACGATCTCGAAATTGAGATCCGGGAAGTCGATGGCGGCGTAGTCGACGTCGCTGTTCTTGAATGGGTCCATCGCCACCGCGCCGAGCGGCATCGCCTTGTGAACGGCGATGACCTTCACACCGCGTTTTCGGCAGCGCTCCAGGATCGGATACAGCAATTTGCGGTCATCAAAGCGCAAGACGCGCACTTCGCCGTCAATTATGTCGACGGGATAGAGCTTTAGGCCGATGATGCCCCATTCGTCGATTTGCCGGTCGAGATCGTCGAGAGCCTTCTCACCCTGCAGCGGGCTCACACCGCCATAAAGGAAAATACGATCGGGATTCCTGCGCTTGAGCTCCAATCCTACCGACATCGGCGAAAAGTCGCGCAAAAACCCCCAAGCGGGCACTGTGTGATACACGGCCACGTCGACATCGCACTCGAGGAACAGGATCGATTCGAGCACCTCGGCGCTTATCGGCTGAAAATAGCGCAGCGGCTCGAGGCGGAAGGGATCTGGGACCATCGCCCATTGAAAAGAGAAATTGGAGAGCAAGAGCGACTTGCCGTAGCGGCTCGACGCATTCGCGGCGGTCGTGTTGAAACCATGCACGACGCTATCGAGGACGAACGTCCCGTTGATGGACATTGGCCGCCGCCTCCCTCGTTGCCGCCCCCGACCGCTGTCGGAGCCAATCGATTGGCGGAAGAATAACACCGGCCGCAAACAGCTTCAAGGCGCAACCAGCTTCAAGACTCTGGCGGAGGGCTCGATCTGGGCAAGCAGGTTTTTCAGGTTCACAGCGTTGATGCTTCGGGCCGGGTTGTGGTCGCCAAGGCGATCAGACGCAACACAAGGCCGGAGACATGACCGCACCCACGACCAACGCAACGCCGAAAATAGCCCTTGATCGGCGGGCGTCGTCCAGACATGACAGAGCCGTTCGGAGCGCTCCACGACTGGATCAACAAGCACCTGGCGGGCGATCTTTCGCTTTCGGTCCTCGCCGATCAGGGCGACGCCATCTCGGTGCGCCAGGACGATCGCGGCGGCGGCGCCATGCTCGCCCGTCATGTCCTCGCCCAAGGCTGCCGGCGCCTCCTTTACCTCAAGGAGGCGCATCCCTGGCCGGCGCTGGAGAATCGCGAGCGCGGTATATGCTCGGCCGTTGCCGAGTTCGACGGCGACGCCAGCGCGGTTTCGCTTTCCTGCGAGAGCGCGGGCATCGTCGAGGCGCAGGCGGCCTTCGCGGCGTACGCCGAGGCGGGCGGCCTGCCCGACGCGGTGCTCGCCGGCAATGATCAGATCGGCATCGCCGTGCTCAAATGGCTAGCGGAGTGGGACATCGCCGTGCCTGACCGCGTCAGGGTCACCGGCTTCAACGCCTTCGATTTCTGGCGATTCCCCACGCCGACCCTCACCACCGTGCGTTCGCCGGCCTACGCGCTGGGTGAGACGGCGGCGGCCAATCTGCTGCAGCGCCTAAATGTCGGCGATTTCATGCAGCGCGACGTCATCCTTGCGGTCGCGCTGGAGCCCGGCGGCTCGGC
Source organism: Hyphomicrobiales bacterium (assembly GCA_019237205.1). Taxonomy (GTDB): domain Bacteria; phylum Pseudomonadota; class Alphaproteobacteria; order Rhizobiales; family Beijerinckiaceae; genus Roseiarcus. The sequence continues at coordinate 790 of JAFAHO010000353.1, read as the reverse complement.
GTAAGGCGCGTCCGAGCGAGAACAAGCGGTGCGGCCATCTCGGTTACGCGGGAAGCCGCGTGCGGCAAGCCCGGAGTGTGTTGAGGGCTCTCCGATCGGGGACGGCTGTTCCTGAAGGGTCGTCCATCGCGGCGATCGACCCCTTCGCGTTGCAGGCTCCGCGGACTAATGAGAATGCCGCTCCGTTTCGTCAGGCGGAATGGATCTCCGGTCCATCCGCTTCCGGGCGGAACGGTATCGATATGGGAATTGAAGGCAAAACAGGGGCCCGCGCCGTTGTCGGACGTTCGATCGCCCTTCCGCAACGGGCCTGACATCGCTGGCGAAGTCGATGTCCCCGAGTTCGCGGGCCAAAAGCGCCGCCGCTTCCCCTTCCCGCCCCGGCGTCTGCAAGCGCTCCGGGCTTCCGATCGAGATCGTCAGCAACGGCGGAACGCCCGATCTGTTCAGGTCTTACGCTGCCGGTGCTGGTCGAATGCGATACCGGGGCGTTGCGTTGCGGGGTGACCACGCCGGCTGAGGCCGCCGCGCCGGCGGAAATGATCGATCGCGCTCCCGGGCTCGCATTCCGCGGCCTGACGACCTATCCGCCCAAGAAGTCGGTGGCAAAGACCAACGCCTGGCTCGCCGAGGCCGTGGACCAGGGGCGATCGCCAATATGCCCCCGCCGACACCGCTTTTGGCGGGGATGCCGACCCGGAACGCAAAGTCGCCGGAGCCATCATAGTGTCCGCAAGTGAGCATGAGGGCGTTGATACGCCGCGCGCGCTCTGCGGAAACAACCTGCCGA
>JAFAHO010000267.1 GCA_019237205.1 Hyphomicrobiales bacterium | reverse complement strand
GGACGGCGCGCGGACGGTATTCTTGAGCGCCGGCTTCGACGGCGCGAGCATGAACGACATCGCCCGCGCAGCCGGCGTCTCCAAAGGCACGCTCTACGCCTACTTCACATCAAAGGAGGAACTGTTCGAGGCGATTATCCGTGCGGAAAAGGCCCAAGCGGCCGAGCGACTTTGCCGGTTCAAGCGCGAGGGCCACGCACGGGAGATGCTGACTGACTTCGGGGTTCGCCTGATGAACCGGATGTGCGAACCCCAGACGCTCGCCCTCGGCCGCGTGGTGATTGCGGCGGCGGAAAAATTCCCGAAAGTCGGCCAGGCGTTCTACGAAGCTGGCCCCCTCTACGGCGCAACGCGCCTCGCCGCCGAGCTCCGCGGGCTTGAGGCCACGGGCGCGTTGAAAGTGCCCGATCCCGAACGCGCGGCCTGGCAATTCGTCGATCTCTGCCAGAGCTACGTCTACAAGCGCCTCTTGTTCGGCGTGGTCGACAGCCTGAGCGCGAAGGAGATCGAGGACGCGGTCGAAGCAGGGGTCGAGGTGTTTTTCAGGGCGTATGCGGTTTGAGCCGCTTCGGTCGGAGCCGATCGCCTCCTGGGCGCGTGAGAGAAAGCCGATCCCGATGGGCCATGGCTGGGGCGCCGTCGCGACAGTGCACGCGTTTCTCGGTCCCCCGGCGGAAATCGACTGTGATCTTCGTCACAGCGTGTCGGTCGGGACTCTGATAACGGCAAAACCGCAGAGTTGTGTCTCGCCCGTCCGACAAGACTCGGCAAGGGCCCGCTCCGCAACCTCAAGCGCAGAACGTCGTCGGCGGTGATTGCGTCATCCGCCAACTTTTCGCAAAGACGCTCGTCGGAGTTGAGGCCGGCCGAATTCGCTGCTTGTGCGGGTCTCGTTGAGAGGAGGCCGGCGCGCCCGGTGAGGACAGGCGAGCGCTGAGTTCGAGGCTCCACGCGCCAGTGGGGCCGCCAACCCATCGGGAGGAACGACATGGCCAATGCGATTGTGGCCCACGCCGGATTCGGTCAGCCCGCAGCCGCCGATCAACCGCTTCTCGACACCACCGCCTACGGCTCCGGCCCCGACGATTCGATCACGGACGTCGCCGAGGCCGCCGCGATCACCCATCACACCGTGACGATCGGCGGCGTTCCGATCCCCTATACCGCGACTGCGGGCCATCTCGTCGCGGTCGATCCGTCGAGCTCGAAACCCGCAGCGAAATTCTTCTATGTCGCCTTCACCGCCGACGGCGCGGCGCCGTCGACGCGCCCGGTGACGTTCTTCTACAACGGCGGTCCCGGATCGTCCGCCGTGTTCCTCATGCTCGGCTCGTTTGCGCCGCGCCGCATCAAGACGAACATGCCGGGCTTCACCCCGCCTCCGCCCTATACGATGGAGGACAATCCCGACAGCCTGATCGATCGCAGCGACCTCGTCTACATCAATCCGGCAGGGACGGGCTATTCGGCGGCGATCGCGCCGTTCAAGAACCGCGACTTCTGGGGCGTCGATCAGGACGCGCTGTCCATCAAGCAATTCATCAAGCGGTACCTCACCGCCAACAACCGCTGGAACTCGCCGAAATTCCTGTTCGGCGAATCCTATGGCACGGCGCGCAGCTGCGTGCTCGCCTGGATGCTGCACGAGGACGGAATCGACCTCAATGGCGTCACCCTGCAGTCGAGCGTTCTCGACTATCCGGCGAACTTCAGCAATGCGCCCGGGCTCATGCCGACGTACGCCGCGGACGCCTGGTATCATCAGAAGACAGGCCTCAATCCGCCGCCGGCGGATCTGCCGACTTTCATGGATACAGTGACGCAATTCTCGACGGGACCCTACGCGCAAGCGCTCGCCGCCTTTCCGCAGGCCGACCCCGCGACGGTTCAGACGCTGAGCCAGTATCTCGGCCTGCCGGCGAATGTGCTCACCGCCTGGGGCCTCAATGTCGAGACCTCCGACCGGCTCGGACATTCGGCGTTCCTCATCACCCTGCTGCAGGATCAAGGCCTCGCGCTGGGATCCTATGACGGGCGCGTGAAGGGCATCGACACCGGCATCGCAGCCGTCGTTTTGCCCGACGGCGGCATGAACGATCCAACCATGGCCGCCGTCAGCGGCGTCTACACCGCGATGTGGAACAACTACCTCAACACCGAGCTCTTGTTTACCGCGCTCTCGAATTTCGTCGACCTCAACGACCAGGCGTTCCAGTTCTGGGATTTCCGCCACAAGGACCCGGCCGGCGCGATCCAGACGCCGGACGGCCAGGGCAACCCCACCCTTTACACGGCGGGCGACCTCGCCGCGACAATGGCCGCCAATCCCGATCTGCTCGTGCTTTCGGCGAACGGCTATTTCGACGCCGTCACGCCGTTCTATCAGACCAAACTGACCTTGGACGCGATGCCGCTGAAGGACCCGAAGGCGCGCGCCAATCTGACAATCCGCAACTATCCCTCCGGCCACATGATCTATCTGGACGGCAATTCGCGCACCGCGCTCAAGGCCGACCTCGCCGCGATGTACGATGCGTCGGGCGCCATGGTCGCTGCGCGTGCGCGCCGCGTCCTGGCGATGCCGCGCACTGTCCGCAATCCGATCCGTCCCTATTTTATCCTTCGGGGCTCGGGCGCCATCCGGCCCTCGCTGGCGGGGGCTGAGACCTGGGACGTCGCCGCCCTCTGCGCAGCCTATTCGTGGCCGAAGGGCCTCGCGGGCGGCGGCGTGATCGGAATCATCGAATTGGGCGGCGGCTGGGTCCAGTCCGACATCGACGCCTATTTCGCCAAGGCCGCGCTTCCCAAACCCACGATCGTCGACGTGCCGATCGGCGCCGGCGTCAACAATCCCGACCCTGGCGGCGATCCGTCCATTAATTCGGACGGCGAGGTCGCGCTCGACATCGAAGTCGCCGCCGCCGCCTATAGCGTCGCGACGGGCGCCGCGGCGGCCATCCGCGTCTATTGGGCTGACCCAAACGACTGGGGCTCGATGGCGCTCGCCATCGCTGCGTCCGCGGCGGACGGATGCGACGTCTGCTCGATCTCCTGGGGCTCGGATGAGGCCAACTGGCAGGCCGCCGGGTCTCAGGCCGGGGTCGACTACGCCGGCAAGCTCAACGCCGCTGCGCAGGCTGCGGCTAAGGCCGGCATGTCCGTCTTCGCCGCCGCAGGCGACAACGATTCCAGCGACGGCGGACCCACTCCCGCCAACGTCGATCTACCCTCGTCATCGCCGTTCGTCATCGGCTGCGGCGGCACGATGAAGCCGCATGGCGGAGGCGAGGAAACCGCGTGGAACGACGATCCCGGCAACGCCAACGGCAACGGGACCGGCGGCGGCTTCTCGACGATCTTCGTGCCGATGCCGCTCTGGCAGGCGGGCGCGCCGCACGGGCCAGGCCGCATGGTTCCCGACGTCTCGGCCAACGCCGACCCGAACACCGGCTATAACATCGTCGTCCACGGCCAGGCGTTGTCGTTCGGAGGCACGAGCGCGGTCGCACCGCTCTATGCTGGATTGTTCGCGGCTTTCGGACGCAAGCTGAGCTCGGCGACGCCGCAGCGGCTGATTACGCCGCAGCTCTGGCTGAACCAGACCAGCTTCACCGACATCGTCACGGGCGACAACGGCTTTTACCGCGCCATGCCCGGCCCTGATCCCTGCAGCGGACTTGGGTCGCCGATCGGGGTCAAACTCGCGGCGCTGTTCAACGCCCAGTCCGCCGCTCCCGCCGGCAAGCCGGCGGCCCAGGCAGAAGACGCGCGTCGTACGGAGCAGCATCGGTCCGAGCGGCCGAAGCACGTCGCGCGCAGACGCAACCGAGCTCGCGCGGAGGGATAGGCAGCGTCAAGGACCGTGAGGAGCGGCGACAACGCCTAGGCGACGACGACTTTCGAAAACCGCACCCAGGCCGGGAGCGCCGATTCCGTGATTGGCCCGGCCGTTTGCGCGGTCGCGCAAAGTCCAACCTTGAGGTCGATGCTCTCATCGACGTCGAGACGCAGTTGGGCCGGTTCGCCGACGGCCTGGAACGGTCCTGCGACGGAGCCGGAAGTCTCGGCCGTCACTTGAACCGATCCTGGCAGGCCGTCAGCCCCCTTGATCATCAGTCTCAGCGCGATCGGAAAGGTCAACGCTCTTGGCGCGTCTGTCTGTCGGGTGGGCAAGGCGGGCGAAGCGGCAGGGGGTTGTTCGCGGCAGAGAAACGTCGCCTTGCCTTCCTTCGACACGACCAGGGCCGCGAACCCTTCCTCCTTGTCGAAGCCCCTTCGCATGATGAGCCCGGCCCTTGCTTCCGGATGCACGGATGCGTTGATGCCGTCGACGCGCGCCACTATCGTGATCACGCCGTCCTTCGGGTCGCGGTCGACATTGGCGAACAGAAAACCCTCGTCCGGCGTGCCGATGCCGGCGCCGGTCATGCGCAGTTCGTAGCGTCCCCCCGCGCGGCGGCCGGACTTGATGACGTCGGCGCCGATGTTGCGAAGCTCGAAAATGCCGAGATCGTACCGACGCCGTCCCTTTCCGAGCAGGCCGTAGACGACGAGTTCGCGAGAAAACGTGCCGACATAAACCTTGCCGTTTGCGACCACCGGCGGCGAGAATTTCGCAAGGTTGCCCAGCTTGTCCGCCTCCGCGGCGTCCATGTCGCTGTTCCAGAGCTCATCCGTAAGGTCGAGCGGATCGTAAGCGCGCAGGGTTCCCGCCACAGTCTTGTTCATGGCGTCCTCACGCGTCGAATGAACGGCCCACAGCACAGCCGTGTTGGGACGCTTGCCGTCCCACGAGAGGGTCAGGATGCCGCCCGGCATGCGGAGCTCGTTGGTCGGCAGCCGGTATTCGCTCATCGACTGTGGGGTCGTCTCGAAGCGCCGGCCTTTGAGCCGGAAGGCCTTCAGCGCGTCTTTCTCGCTCCACACGAAGGCGCGAATATCGCGGTCGGACTTATGCCAAACGACCGGCGCGCCGTGAATATGGAATGTGCAGAACTGATCGGCTTGCAGGATCGACGTGTCCCCCTTCGGGGTCCATTTTCCCATGTTGTCGCGGTCGGCGAGATAGAACTTGCCGTCCTTGCCGCCGCCGAGAACATAGCGCTCGACGGTTCCCCGCGGCCCGGGCCGCTCGAAGAGGACGGGCCCGCCGATGAAGTCATTGTCGACTTGGTTGAGGTCGAATACGTCGGATGCAGTGAACCAATCGGCGACGCGCAAGACGCCCGCGTCGCGGTCGAGCTTCAGCTTCAGTATCGCATTGCCGTAGACGGGCGCTTCCACCCGCGGCGGCGCCTTCAGCGGCGGTCGCCGTTTCTCGAGGTTTTCTTCAGGGCTTCGCCCGTTGCCGACAACCGCGTAGACGCAGCCGTCGGCGTCCGCGGCTAGACCCGTGCCAGACTGCCAGACGCCGCCCTCGCCCCACTCCGGCGCTGTGGCGTAGGCTGCGATCTGAGCGAGCGTCGCGGCGTCGTAGGCCAAAATCCAGCCGAAATAGTCTCCCGTGTCGTCATGCGATCCGAAGGCGAGATAGACGACGTTGTCCTGCAGCAGCAGCCCGGGCCTGTTGAGATTCAGCCGCGCATCGAATCGGACGTTCGGACGGTCCTTGAGCGCCGCTTCTATCGGGGTAGCCGGGGCCCGATCTTCGCCCGTCAAGATGTCCATCGCGTGGAGTCGATAGGCAAATGACGGCCTGTCGCGGTCGCCCTCCATCGTCTTGGTCGCTACGAAGATCGTGCCTCCTGCCCCGGCACGATCGATCGCCGGCGTGCTGGTGATGCCCACCTCTCCGCCAAAGTTGAGATATCCCTTCTCGATCGCGTCGCGCGGAACCGCCTGACCGAGCTGCCGAGTCCATAGCGGCAGGTAGTCGAGCGGATCGTCCGCATCGTAGGCATAAACCCAATTCCGGGAGGTTGCGAGGTAAACGACGTTGCGCTTGCGTCCCGCGATGGTGAGATCGCTCACGATGAGAGGTTGGGCGTAAAGGTCGCCGTCGACTGTCCTGGCAAAGAGCTTGCCGAAGCCGGCGGGATCGATCCGCCTCTTCATCAGCGTCGCTTCCCGATCGTTCACCCCGGCGCGGCTTGGAGAGTATCGATTGGTGAGTATGTCGACGGGCATGGGTGTCGCTCTTTTATGACAACTCCGGGCGCGCGGCGGCGCTCGGACGAAACAATGCCGTCAGCTGACGATCATGATTGCGGCCGCAACGATCGCCGCCCCGCCAGGAAGAGCGCCTCTCAAGGCCGGCCAGCCGCGGATGAGCGCCGTGCCGAGGCCGCATCCAAGGAACGCCAAACTCGCAGTCGTGATAGTTGTCGCGGCGACTTCCGCTCCCGCGGGCGTATGTCCTGTCGAAGCCGCGGCCGCCAGATTGTCCAGGCTGAACAGAATTGGCAGGCACGCTAGCGAAATGCGGCTTGTGACAATCGAGCGGACCCTGGCCGTCGCAATAAGGACGAGAAAGCCGTAGGCCGCCACCGCGGGAGCGCCGATTGCGGACGCGAGGGAACAATCCGGCCAAAGGGCGATGAGTTGGCTTCCGAGGAGAGCGCCTACTCCGTCGGCGACGCCGAAGGCCGACGCCATGAAGAGCCAACTACGCCGAGACCAGCAGAACGGCCCGAGCCCGAGGCAAAAGATGAAGCTGTCCAGACCATAGAAGACGTGAGACACGATCAGGCCGGTCATTGACCCTTCAGTCCAATTCGACGAAATTGGGACAGTCTGACGGCGCAACGCCGAGTGTCAAGGTCTCTTGCCCCGCCTGCCCTCCTCCCCTATAAGCCTGCGCTTCGCGCCGACATCCGACACCCCTGGAGGCAAAGGCGCGAGCAACGTAAGGACATCCTCATGGCAGCGATCAAGCAACTCGCGGCCGTGACGCGCAGCGGGACAGGCAAGGGGGCCGCCCGCTCCGTTCGTCGCGAAGGCCGCGTTCCCGCCGTCATCTATGGCGGCGGCATAAAGCCCGAACCGATCTCGGTCGACTTCAGGGACATCAACAAGCTCATCTACGCCGGCCACTTTCTCACTTCGATCTTCGAGCTCGAGGTGGAAGGGCGCAAAGAGCGAGTGCTCCCGCGCGACTACCAGCTCGACGTCGTAACCGACCGGCCCGTGCATGTCGACTTTTTCCGCCTGACCCCGGGCTCGCGCGTGCGCATCGGCGTGCCGGTGCACGTCGAGAACAGGGAGGCCTCGCCTGGTTTGAAGAAGGGCGGCGCCTTGAACCTCGTGCTGCACACGGTCGAAGTGATGGCGCCGGCGGACGGCATTCCAGAGTCGCTAACGATCGACCTCACCGGCCTCGACTTTCACGGCTCGGTGCATGTCTCGGACCTCAAGCTGCCGGAAGGCTGCAGGCCGGTCAGCTCGAAGGCCGATCAGACGGTCGTGACCATCGTCCCGCCAACGGTCATGATCGAAGAGACGCCCGTCGCCGCGGCCCCGGTCGCAACGGCCGCCGCAGCGCCCGCAGCCGCCGCCGACGCCAAGGCGGCCGCCCCGGCCAAGGGAGCAGCCGCCGCTCCCGCCGCGCCAGCTACAGCCGCAGCCGCCAAGCCCGCCGCGAAGAAGTAAGGCCGAAAAAGCCCCTCCCGGTCCGCCGGGAGAGGGTTCGGCGGCTTCGCCGCCCGCGGCCCGCGGCGAGCGGAACGATCGGGGGCCCCATGCTCGTCATCGCAGGACTCGGCAATCCGGGCCAGCGCCACGCACGCAACCGCCACAACATCGGCTTCATGGCGCTCGCGGCGATCGCCGGCGCGCATCGGGTCGGGCCGTTTCGGGCGCGCTTCTCCGGTCTCGCCTCCGAAGGCGTGATCGCATCGAAGCGCGTGATCCTGCTCGCGCCGCAAACCTTCATGAATGACTCCGGCCGCAGCGTCGGCGAGGCCCTGCGCTTCCACAAGCTCGACGAGGGCGCGCTCGTTGTCATTCACGATGAGCTCGACCTCGCCCCCGCCAAGGTCCGCGTCAAGGTCGGCGGCGGAAACGCGGGCCACAACGGCCTGCGCTCGATCACCGCCCATGTCGGCAACGACTACCGGCGCGTGCGGCTCGGCATCGGCCATCCCGGCGACAAGGCGCTCGTGCACAATTTCGTGCTGAGCGACTTCGCCAAGGCGGACATGGGCTGGGTCGAGGCCGTTTGCCGAGCGGTTGCGGACGCCGCGCCCCTCTTGGTCGAGGGCCAGGACGCGAGCTTTCAGAACAAGACGCACCTCGCGATCGAGGCCGCCGGTTTCGGGGACAAGGCGGCGCTCCCATGAGGCGCGGCGATCCGGCCGCTCACGCCGCCTCGGCGGGATGGGGCCGTTTTCGGCCGAAGAGCGGCTTGCGCGGCTGCGCTGTTTCCGGGGCCGGCTCGGTCGGGTCCATCACCCGCTCCGGCGGAAAGATGACGATCGCCTCCGTGCCCTCCCGCAGCGTCGAGATCAGGCGGAACTGGCCGCCGTGCAGTTCGATGAGGCCCTTGACGATCGGCAGGCCAAGGCCCGTTCCCTCCTCGGCGTTCTTGTGGGCGAGCGAGCCGCGACCGAACGAGGAGAGAACGACCGGGATCTCCTCAGGCGGAATGCCGGGCCCGGTGTCCCGGATCGAGACATACTGTCCGCCGTTGCGCGTCCAGCCGACCTTGACGACGACAGACCCGCCCGGAGGCGTGAACTTGATGGCGTTGGTGAGCAGGTTGAGCGCCGCCTGGCGCACCGCGCGCTCGTCCGCCCAGATCAGCGGCAGTTCCGGCTCGAGCGATTCGGTGACGGCGAGATTGCGGCTCTTCGCCCGCATCGCGAGGAGGCGACAGCAGTCCTCGACCACCTCCCGCAGCGACACTGGCTCTTCGTTCAGTTCGTAGCGCCCGGCCTCCACCCGAGAGAGGTCGAGGATCTCGTTGATCAGCATCAGGAGATGCTGGCCGCTCACGTGAATGTCGTTCGAGTATTCCTTGTAGGCCGGCACGCCGTGCGGTCCGAACAGCTCCCCTTGCATCACCTCCGAGAAGCCGAGGATGGCGTTGAGAGGCGTCCTCAGCTCGTGGCTCATCGTCGCCAGAAACCGTGACTTGGCCAGATTGGCGCTTTCGGCCCGGCGGCGCGCCTCGTCCGAATTGAGCTTGGCCTGTTCGAGCTCGGCGATGAGCGAATCTTTCTCTTCCTGGAACGAGATGTTGCGCTTCGCCGCCGCATGCAGCCTCTGAACCACGACCAGGAAATAGCCAATGACGCCGGCCGCCAGCGCCGCCGCAGGCAACGCGTTGGCGTGCAGACGGACCACGTAAAGAACGACGACCCCGACAATCATCGGCAGCATGCCGGCGACGAAGGCGGCTGGAATGGCCGCCGCAAGCAGCGACATTACGGTCGAGACGAGCAGCATGACCAGCGTGGCGAAGGCCTGCGCGTTCGGGTCGGGCGACTGCAGCAGCGCAAGGACGAGATAGGCCCAAGCGGCCCCGCAAAAGGCGGTCGCCAGAACGAATTTACGCCGCCATCCGCCTGCGGCCTTCTCGCTCTCGACGCCGTCCAGGAAGGCGATCGGAAGCACGTAGATGAGCGCGATCGCACAGACGATAAAGGCCGACCAGGTCGCGAGTGCGCCCGCGCCAATCCAGGCGAGCGTGATCGCGCAGAGCCCGAGCGCCACCAGTCCCAGCATCGGCGCGGCGCTTCGGTTGATTTCGGCAAAGAGCCGCACCATGGCGGCGGAGTGGCTCGGGATCGTTTCGGGGCCCGCCACGGCGCGGCGCAGGCGCTCAAGGAGAGCGATCATCCTCCAGCGACCCGCCCTGGGTCCGGAATCGCGCCGCCAGCTCGCTGCGCTTTGCGCCCTCAACTCGCTCATAACCGACACGCACCGCCACACGCTCGTTTCGCGATTATGCTGTCCAAATCATTAACGAGCCGCTGACGAGATTGGCCCAAGCGAGCGGAATTTTACCTGGAGTTCGGCTAGAGTCGGCTTCTAAGGACACCGAGGCGCGCGCGGATGCTTGAAGCTCTACAATTCGAACTTTGCGCCGAACCCACTGCGGGTGCGCATCTTCCTCGCGGAGAAAGGCCTATCAATCCCGCGGGTCGAGGTCGACCTCGCCAAGCTCGAGCACAAGACTGAGGAATTCTCCGCGCTCAATCCCTTTCAGACGATTCCTGTGCTCGAACTCGACGACGGGACAATGATCAGCGAATCGATCGCGATCTGCCGCTGCGTCGAGGAACTCCATCCGGCGCCGAATCTGTTCGGCGCGACGCCGCTCCGAGCGCGACCGCGTGACCGCCGGCAAGTCGAGTCGTCAGCCGCCGCGGGACGGCGGCGGGTCCATTCGTCAAGACGACATTCAGTTGCAGACGCGTACGCCAGCGCGCCACCAGCAGCGGCGGGCGTAAGGATAATAGCCGTAGCCGTAGACCGGAGCGGCGAAGCCATAGATGGGAGGAGCGACATAGACGCCGCCCATCGGATGGCAGCGGCCGTAGGGCCCGCGCGTCCATCCGGGGCCGCAGCCATAAGCGACGGGCGTGACGCCCGAAGGCCCGTCGCCGAGCGGCGGGAACGGCATCGCGCTGGCCGGAGCCGCCGCGAGACCCAATAGCGCGATTGCCGAAGCCATGAACATCTTTCGCATGTGTGCGCCTCCTGATTCGAAGTGACGCCGCCAACCTATGGCCCTCACGTTGAACGCCGGCTGAACGCCTCCGCGAGGCGGCGGTCAAACGTGTGTGATCGAGCCGTGGCGTCCACAGGGGGTCTACTAGCCTCAGCGCTTTTTCTGCGGCGTCCGGTTTGGCCATTTGACGATCCGGTCCGGCCAGAGCCCCTGGTCGAGATCGTCCTCGCTTGCGATGACGCGTCCGCGCACCGAAACGCGCGCCTCATGAACGCTGTCGGGCGACCCCGAGACGAGCGGATGCCAGTCGGGCAGGTCCTTGCCTTCCGCGACGAGCCGGTAGGCGCAGGTGACCGGCAGCCAACTCAGCGTGCGAACCGCCTCGGGCGTGAGCTTGACGCAATCCGGAACCCTCTGGCGCCGGCGCCGGTAGTCGCGACAGCGGCAGGTCTTGTCGTCGAGGAGCGTGCAGCCGATGTCGGTGAAATGGATGTCGCCAGTGTCTTCGTCCTCGAGCTTGACGAGACAACAGCGGGCGCAGCCGTCGCACAAGCTCTCCCATTCGCTCGCACTCATCTCCTCGAGCGTCTTCGTGCGCCAGAACGGCCGAGTCTCGGCGTCTCCGCCGCTCATTCGCGGCGGCTCCGGCTTTCTCCGGGGAATCTGGGCCAGCTAGACAGCGCTAGAGCCTGCGTGATCACGGGACCGATCTCGGACGTTTCGCGCCGGAACGGAAATTGCGCTGCGACGCCCGCCTTTAGGATAAGGACATTCTTATGTTAAGTCCTCCCTGCCCGATGGGCTAGCCTCTTCGGGCATGGCGACAATCGAGGACATTCGTGCCGAGGACGACGCGGACCACGAGATTTGTGAGCGCAGCGTCGCGAGCACTGCTCGCTTTCGACGCCTTCGTCGACTCGTCGATGTTCAATGCCTGGCGAGCCGTGGCGAGCGCCTGGAGGCGCATCGACGCCGCCTCCGACCGCCTGTATCTTTCGGGCGGTCTGCGCATCCTCGTCGAACTCGCCTGCGAGGGGCTGACGATAGGCCTTGCCGGCCTCCTCGTCGTGCTGACGCTAGCTATCCCCGTGTTCGAGGAAACAGCCGACGATGATTGGCTGAAGCACGGCGATCTCGCCGTGACGTTTCAGGATCGATATGGCGTCGAGGTCGGCAAACGGGGCATCAAGCACGACGACGCGATCCCCTTCGAGGATCTGCCAGATTATTTCGTCAAGGCCGTCATTGCGACCGAGGATCGGCGCTTCTACAGCCACTTCGGCATCGACGTCATCGGCACGTTCCGCGCGCTGACCGTCAATGCAAAGGCCGAGGGCGTCGTCCAGGGCGGCTCCTCCATCACCCAACAGCTGGCCAAGAACCTCTTTCTGACCAACGAACGATCGATCCAGCGCAAGATCAAGGAAGCCTATCTCGCGTTGTGGCTCGAATGGCATCTGACTAAGAAGGAGATTCTCAAGCTCTACATGGATCGGGCCTACATGGGCGCCGGCGCCTTCGGCGTGCAAGCGGCCGCGCAGACCTACTTCGGCAAATCGGCCCGTGACATCAATCTGGCCGAGGCGGCGATGCTGGCGGGTCTTTTCAAAGCGCCGACGAAGTACTCGCCCTTCGTCAATCTGCCGGCGGCGCGGGCGCGGGCGAACGACGTCCTGAGCAATCTTGTAGACGCTGGATTCATGACCGAGGGACAGGTCTACGCCGCCCGCCGCAACCCCGCGAGTCCGGTTGATCGGACCGACCACGACAGCCCCGACTGGTATCTCGATTTCGCCTATTCCGAGGTGAGGGCGCTTGCGGCCGCCGGCAAGCTCGGCGACGAGCGGACCGTGACCATCCGAACGGGACTTGACCGAGCTTTGCAGACCAAGGCCGAGACGGCCATCGAGACGATGCTGCGTGACAAGGCGCCCGCCTATCGCGCCCATCAGGCGGCGGCCGTGATCGCAACTACCGACGGCCTCGTCCGCGCGATGGTCGGCGGACGCGACTATGGCGCGAGTCAGTTCAACCGGGCGACCGACGCTGCGCGCCAGCCCGGCTCCTCGTTCAAGATTTTTGTCTATATGACCGCGCTCCTGACTGGCAAGTATCACGGCAACACCCCGATCGACGCGTCGGCCGTCTGCATCGGCGACTATTGCGTGCACAATTATCATGGGGAAAGCGGAGGCATCATGCCGCTGCAGACGGCGCTTGCGGAATCGTTCAATACCGCCGCGATCCGCATGTCGATCAAGATCGGCGAATTCTATTGGCCGCCGAAAGAGTCCTATCACCTCGGCAAGATCGCCGCGCTCGGCCGCTCGAAGATCGTCGCGACCGCGCGCGCCATGGGCGTGACGACGCCGCTCGTCGACACGGTGTCGCTGCCGGTCGGGGCGGACGAGGTCAAGCAAATCGACATGGTCGGCGCCAACGCGACGCTCGCGAGCGGCGGCATCCGGGTGACGCCATATGCGGCTGTCGAAATCCGCAACTCGAACGGCAAGCTGATCTACGCCCATGGGCGCGATGGTGGGCCGCAGGCGCGCGTTCTGCCGGCGGACAAGGTCGCCGAGATGAACAACATCCTGACCCACGTGGTGACCGAGGGCACCGGCCGGGCCGCCCAAATTCCCGGCCTCGTAATCTCCGGAAAAACGGGCACCACCAACAATTCGACCAACGCCTGGTTCAACGCCTTCACCGGCAACCTCGTGGGAAGCGTCTGGTTCGGCAACGACGACAATGCGCCAATGGAGAACATGACCGGCGGCACGCTGCCGGCGATGACCTGGCGCGAGATCATGGTCTTCGCGCATCAGGGACTCGAGGCCAAGCCGCCGTTCGGCGTCGCTCCGCCGCCGGCGGCCTCGAATGCGCCGGCGGCCGGCGCCGTAGCCAAAGCCGCGCCTGAAGCCGCCGAGACTTCGCCGCAGCCGATTGCTCTCTCGGCGCGCGCGACCAAGGCGCTCCTCGATATCGGCGATCTGGCGCGGGAGGCGCTCAGGAACAACCAGAGCGCGGCTGCGCCCGGCGCCGAAAGCCCCGGCGCGCCGAGCGGGGGCGCCGTGATGCGCGAACGGGTCGCTTCGCCCTGAGCGGCGACAAGCGCCGTCGGCTTGACTTCGGGCGCTCGCGCCGCGCTTATCGGCGGCTCTTTCGGAGAGCGGCGCGCGTGGCGGATTTTGTCAAGGTCTTGCTTGTCTGCGGGATCGGCCTCGGCCTCGGCCTGCTGGCGAGCGCTTACGCGCTCAGCCGGCCCAGTCCGTTCGACCGAGTGCGGCTAGGCCCCTGGGAGCTCGCAGCCCATGCCGGCTCGACCGAGGCCGATCCGTACACGAGGGCCAATCTAGAGAGAAGCAGCGAAATTCCGCTGGCCATCGGGGAAGGGCTGCAACTGATCGCCCGGGTCGACGACGACGGCCGCCCGCTGGACGCCCGTTGCGTCTATACAGTCGGTCCGCGGGTTCCGCCGGCGCGGTACTGGACGCTAAGTCTGATCGATCCCGGCGGCTGGCCGATCGGCAACCCGGCTGAACGCTACGGCTTCCGCTCTTCGGAACTCCTGCGCGCCGCCAACGGCAACTTCGTGATCACCGTGGCCGCGGACGTGCATCCGGGCGATTGGCTGCCGATCGGCCGGCCCGGACCCTTCGCGCTCGCCCTTAGGCTCTATGATTCGCCTCTGGGCGCAACCGCAGGCGCAATGGACAAGACCGCTGTTCCGCGCGTGACCAGGGTCGGCTGCGGATGAGGGGGCGGTTCGCTGTCGGCGAGGCGGCCGCTTACGTCGCGGCGACGGCGATCCTTGCCGCGCTCGTTCACCTGATCGTCGTGCTCGTCGTGCCGCTGGTCGCCACGCGCGACGCCTTTACGCGGCTCGAACCGCTCGGGGCCCTGAACGAGACAATCCTGCTGCCGCGGGCCGGCCCGGCGGCGAGGCTCCTGCCCTATGTCGATCCAGCGGTGGCGATGAGCTTTTGCCGATACGACCTCACGCGGGGTCCGATCCGCGTCACCGCGCCGTCTGGCCGCGCCTTCGCGTCGATTTCGTTCCACACCCGGCGCGGCCTCGTCTTTTACGCGCTGACCGACAAGGCTGCGACGCACGGCGTTATCGACGCGGTGCTGGCGACGCCCGAGGACGTCAGGGCGCTTGCCGCGCACGACGACGAGGAGGATCCCTCCCGAGACCTACGGATCGCGGCGCCTGCCCCTCAAGGCTATGTCGCGATGCGAGTCTTCAGCGAACTGCCAAGCCTCTATCCGGAGGCCGAGGCCGAGGCTAAACGGCTGGCGTGCAAACCGGAACTGGTCCCTCCATAGGCGCAGCCGGTGGACATTGCGGGCGGTTGGCGCGAGACTGCGGCGGGGTGGGACGCATTTCGTCAAGCAGGGCATCACGGTGACCACACTGCTCATCAGCCACCCCGCGTGCCTCGCGCATGATATGGGCGAAGGGCACCCCGAGCGGCCAGACCGGCTGCGCGCGGTCGAACGCGCCTTCGAAAGCGAGAGCTTCCAGATGCTCGCCCGCGATTCCGCGCCGCGGGCCGAGATTTCGGCAATCGCGCGGGTCCATCCGCTCGACTATATCGAGGCGCTCCGCGCGGCGACGCCGAAGCAGGGGCACACCGTCATCGACCAGGACACGTCGATGTCGCCGGGAACGTTCGAGGCCGCCCTGCGCTCGACCGGAGGCGCCATTTTCGCGGTCGACGAGGTGATGACCCGCAAGGTGAGGAACGCGTTCGTCGCGACGCGCCCTCCCGGCCATCATGCCGAACTCGCAACGCCCATGGGCTTCTGCTTCTTCAACAACGCCGCCGTGGCCGCCCGGCACGCGCAGGCGGCCTACGGCGCAGAGCGCGTCGCGATCGTGGATTTCGACGTTCATCACGGCAACGGAACCCAGCACATCTTCTGGGACGATCGAAGCGTCATGTACGCCTCGACCCACGAGATGCCGCACTATCCCGGCACGGGCTCGCTCGGCGAGCGGGGCGAACACGACCAGATCGTCAACGCGCCCTTGCGCGCGGGCGACGCCGGCGACACCTTCCGGGAGGCGATGGAAGTGGCGATCTTGCCGCGCATCGATGATTTCGCGCCCGATCTCATCATCATGTCGGCGGGCTTCGACGCTCACCGCCGCGATCCGCTCGGCAATCTCAACCTGGTCGAGGCCGACTTTGCCTGGGCGACGCGAAAGGTCATGGGGATCGCCCAGAGACGTTGCGCCGGCCGCATCGTTTCGGTGCTAGAGGGCGGTTACGATCTCGAGGGCCTGGCCCGCTCGGTCGCCGCGCATGTCGCGACGCTGATGGAAGGGTGAGACGCAGCTTGCGCCCTCACCCGTCGATCGGCTCCACGGCTGAGATTTCAATGCCGAAGCCCGAAAGACCGACATATACGCGCGGATTGTCCGTGCGCAGCCGGATCGAGGTGACGCCAAGATCGCGCAGGATCTGCGCGCCGAGCCCAATCTCGCGCCATTGCGTCGCCCGCGCGCCGTCGGAACTCGTCCGCTCGGCGCCGGAGGGGTTGGCCGGCACGCCCGCCGCTCCGTCGCGCAGGTAGATGAGCGCGCCGCGGCCCTCGGTCTTGAAACGATGCAGCACCTTTGGGATGGCGCCGGCGCCAAAAATATCGCTGACGATGTCGCCGCGATGGAGGCGCGCAGGCATATCCCGACCGTCGCCGATGGCCCCGTGCACAAAGGCGTAGTGCAGCGCCGGATCGAACGGCGTCCGGTAGCCGTAGCCCTGCAGCTCGCCGATCGGCGTCTTGACCGGGAACGTCGAGACGCGTTCGACCAGCTTCTCGCGGGCCTGCCGGTAGGCAATGAGATCAGCGACGGAAATGCGCTTCAGCTTGTGCCTGTCGGCGAAGGACGCAATTTGCGGCCCGACCATCACCGTGCCGTCATCGTTGGCGAGTTCGCAGATCACCGCGACCGGCGGCAGTCCGGCGAGCTTGCAGAGATCGACGGCGGCTTCGGTGTGGCCGGAGCGCATCAAGACGCCGCCATCCCGGGCGATGAGCGGGAACACGTGGCCCGGCCGTACGAAATCGCTCGCGCCCATGTTGCCGTTGGCGAGCGCACGGGCGGTGTTGCAGCGCTGCTCGGCCGAAATGCCGGTCGTCATGCCGTGCCTGACATCGACCGAAACGGTGAAGGCGGTGCCAAGCGGCGCCTCGTTCGAAACCACCATCGGCGCCAGATGAAGCCGGCGCGCGTCGTCCGCCGTCAGCGGCGCGCAGACGATGCCGCAGGTGTTGCGGATGATGAAGGCCATCTTCTCAGTCGTGCACAGCGAGGCCGCGACGATGAGGTCGCCCTCGTTCTCGCGATCGTCGTCGTCGGTGACGACGACGATCTCGCCCCGGGAGAAGGCTACGATGGCCGCGTTAACTGGATGATGCATGTCGGGTCCTTTGCGCCCCTTGGGCGCCTCATGGAGGAAATCGTTGGGCGTGACGGCGCCGTCCGTTTCGGCGACGATGCGCTCCGCAGTCTCGCGCGACAGCCAGGCGCGGCCTTCGCGGCAAATCAGCGTCACCGCGCCGGGCGAGACGCCGATGCGGCGCGCGAAGTCGGCGCGGGTGACGCCGTTGCTCCTGAGCCAATCGCCGAGTTTCATGAGCGCTAGGTAGGCGCGCCAGACGTTTTGTGCAACTCAATGCCCGGGGATTGCTTGAGTCTCGCTCAATCGATCCGGATCAGCATCTTGCCAAAGTTCTCGCCGTGGAGCAGGTCGACCAGCGCCTGCGGGGCGTTCTCGAGACCGTCGCGGATCGTCTCGCGCCAGGTCAGTCGCCCGGCGCCGACGAGGCCGGCGAGTTCGCCGATTGCCTCGGGCCATAAGCTCAGGTGATCCGAGACTATGAAGCCCTCCATCTTGAACCGCTTGACAAGAAAGATGCGCATGTCCGGCAACCCCGTGGGCGCACCCTCGTAGGATGCGATGAGGCCGCAGACGGCGACGCGCGCGAAATTGTTGAGCCGACGCATTGCTTGGGCGAATGGCTCGCCGCCAACATTTTCGAACAGCCCGTCGACGCCGTTCGGCAGCGCCGCCTTCATCTCCTCGGCGAAATGGGGCGACTTGTGATCGACACAGACCACGTAGCCCAGCTCCTGAGCAGCATAGGCGCATTTTTCGGGACCTCCCGCGATCCCGACCGCTCGGGCGCCTGCATGCTTGGCGAGCTGGCCGACGACCGAGCCGACCGCGCCGGTGGCTGCTGAAACGACTACCGTCTCCCCGGCTTTCGGCGCGATGACCTTGTTGAGGCCGTACCAGGCGGTGACACCCGGCATTCCGACCGGGCCGAGATAGGCTTGGATCGGGACCGCCTTGGCGTCGATGACGTTGAGCCCGCGCCCGTCGCTCAAAGCATAACGCTGCCAGCCGCCCATGCCGACGACCGCGTCGCCCGCCTTGAAGCGCGGATTGTTCGAGGCTTCGACGATGCCGACCGTGCCGCCGCCCATCACCGCCCCGACCTCCTGGGGCTCAGCGTAGGATTTCGCGTCGCTCAGCCGACCGCGCATGTAGGGGTCGAGCGACAGAAACTTATGGCGCACCAGCACCTGCCCCGGCCCCGGCGCTTGGACTGGCGTCTCGGCGACGCGAAAATTGGCCGGCGAGACTTTGGCGGTCGGGCGATGGTCGAGCAGGACCTGGAGGTTGGCGGCCATGGAGCGTTCTCCTCGGATGCGTCGTCGCGCAAAAGCAGCGCAAGCGATCCGGCGAGATTCTAGAGCATTCGCCGGCCAGACGGCAAACCTGTATCTGCTCGATATCGTCGATCCTTAGGGCCAAAGAACTCCAGTAAGGAACTCTCGCTCGACACTGGTCGCCGTCTCGCCGATAATAGGCCGCAGAGGAAAGCGGGATGACAGTCGGCAAGTGGCTCCACAGTGTTGCCCTCGGCCAATACGCGGCCATGTTTCGCGAACGCAAGATCGACTGGGACGTGCTGCCTGAGCTGACGGAAGCCGATCTAAAGAGACTTGGAATGTCGCTCGGGTCGCGCAAGCGCCTGATGCAGGCGATCGCAGATCTCGAAACGCCTTCTCGCGTCGGTTCCCCCGCCTGCGCTCGTCCGACTCCCGCCGCGGTCGAGCGTCGCCCGATCACATTCCTCTTTTGCGATTTCGAGACGTCGAAGGTGGCGGCGCAATTCGAGATGGAAGATTGGCGCAATTTTTTCGGCGCCTATCTGGACGCGGCCTCAGCCGCGGTTCGTAAGTTTGACGGGCGGGTCATGCCGGGGCTGGGCGACAGCCTGATGGCGGTGTTCGGCTACCCGCAGGCGCGGGAGGACGACGCGGAGCGCGCGGTGCGCGCCGCCCTCGCCATCCAGCAAGCGATCGGGACGCTGAACGCCAAGTCCGCCAGGCACCATGCGGCAAAGCTTTCCGCCCGGATCGGCCTCGATTCGGGCAAGATGGTGGTCGATTCGATGGGCGGGGTTTTCGGAAGAGCCTCCAGCATCGCCGCGCGCGTTGAGGCGGCGGCCGAGCTCGGTTCCGTGCTCGTCACTGGCAACGTCCAGCGTCAGGTCGCCGGGCTGTTCGTGGTCGAGGATCGAGGCGCCTGCGACCTCAAGGACGTGCCGCAACCCGTCAATCTCTATCGCATCCTCCGTGTCGCCACCGGCCGGCGAAAGTCTGGCGCGCGGCCGTTGACCCCGCTTGCCGGCCGCGAAGAAGAACTCGCGCTGCTAATGAGCCGCTGGGAGCGCGCCCGGGCGGGCGAAGGCCAACTTGCGTTGGTCGTCGGCGAACCCGGCATCGGCAAGTCGAGACTGTTGTGGGAATTCCACGCACGGCTGTCCGTCGCCCCTTACACCTGGATCGATTGGAATTGTTCACAACTTCTGCAGAATTCGCCGCTCCATCCGATCACCGAATGGGGGCGACAACGCTTCGACGCCGCAGAAGCGCCGGCCGAGCGGCTGGCTGAACTGGAAAAGGCGCTGACGGCGGTCGGGCTCGAGGCCATCGCTCCGGTGATCGCGCCGCTGGTTGACATTCCCCTGCCGTCCCCCCGTGTCGAGACTGCCGCGCCCGATGAATTGCGCCGGCGTCAATTTGCCGCGATCGAGTCCTGGATCATGGCAGGATCGCGGGCGCAGCCGCTCGTTCTAGTCGTCGAAGATCTGCAGTGGTCCGATCCGACCTCGCTCGACCTTCTCTCTACGCTCGCCGAATCGGGAGCCGGGGCGCCGCTTTTCATCGTCGCCACCGCGCGCCCGGAGTTTAGCGCGCCGTGGACCCCGCGCCCGCACCACGCGCTGATCGACCTTGCGCCTCTGGATTCGACAGAGGTGCGGATGATGGTCGACGCGCTTGCATCCGGCCGCTCGCTAGCGAGGAACGTCATCGATTACGTCAGCGAGCGAACAGGGGGCGTGCCTCTCTTCGTCGAAGAAGTGACGCGGCTCATTCTCGAACGCGGCGAGCAGTCGGACGTGGACGCGATCCCACCGACCCTTCAGCAATCGCTCGCGGCGCGGCTCGACGGGTTGGCCGCAGCGCGCGAAATCGCCGAGATTGGCTCAGTCCTCGGACGAGAGTTCTCGTATGTGCTTCTGCGCGACGTTTCCGGTCTGCCGGATGCCTCATTGCAGGCTTCGCTCGCGCGCTTGACCGCGGCAGACATTCTGGTCGTCGCGGGCGCGCCGCCGCAAGCCTCCTATCAATTCAAGCATGCTTTGATCCAGGACGCGGCCTATGAGACTCTGATCATGAGAGACCGGCTGGCGCTGCACCTGCGCGCCGCCGAGGCGTTGCGCGATTCCGGCGACGCTCGAGCGCCTGTCGAGCCCGAGACCATCGCCTATCACTTCACGCAGGCGGGCCGAGCGGATCTCGCGATCGAATGGTGGGCCCAGGCCGGCGAAGAGGCGTTGCGCCATTCGGCTTTCCGAGAAGCAATCGCGCACCTCGGCAAGGCGATCCAACTGGCCGATGAATGGGAATCGACTCACGCGCCGGCCGCGTTCCCCGCATCGAGCCGGCGGCTCAAGCTGCAGTCCGACTATGCGCAGGCGCTGATGTGGTCCAAGGGTTTCCCGGTCGAAGAGACGAAGGCCGCCTTCGCTCGCGTTCGTGAACTTGCCGCTCAAAGCGCAAACGCACGGGAGCGGTTCAGCGAGTACAACGGCCGATGGGTCCGAAGCTATACGCGGGGCGAATTGCGCTCCGCTCGCAAGGCGGCCGAGGCGTTCCTGTCTGAAGCAGAGGCGGAAAACCGGGCCATGGAGGCCGGCGCCGCCCGACGCGTTCTCGGCCTGACCTGTCTCTCCCAGGGGGAGTTTGCGACCGCGCGAAGCCATCTCGAAAAAACGCTTGCCGACTACGAGCCGGATCGGGACCACGAATCGCGGCACCGATTCAGCGTCGACACCGCAAGCGCCGCTGCGGCCTGTCTCTCGCTCGCCTTGTGGCATCTCGGCGACGTCGAGCGCGCGAATACGCTGATGAGCCGTGCGGTCACGCAGGCGCTCGAGGCCGGCCATGTCCCGACGGTCGTCAACGTGTGCGCCTTCAAGGCCAGACTTGACGTCCGGCGCGACGATCCCGCGGCGGCGATGCGCGCTGTCGAGGTTTACTCTGGCCTCGCCAGGCAGAACGCCATGGCGTTCTACCTGGCCCTCGGCGACGTGATCGCCTCCTGGGCGCGCGGCCGGACCACCGGGGGCGCCTCAGGCGCGACCGACTTCCGGCGCGCTTTGGCGATCTACACGAACCAGGGCGCAAAGGCGGATACGCCTTACTTCCACGGTCTTCTCGGCAAGTTCGTCGCAGAGTCTGGAGATCGCGCCGGGGCGCTGGCGTTGGTCGACCAAGGTCTTCGCTTCGCGCACGAGACGGGCGAGCGCTGGTCCGACCCGGAGCTCTATCGCATCCGCGGCGAATTCCTCTCGGCCGCGGATCCCGTCAGGTTCGCCGCCGCCGAGGATGCTTTCGAGACCGCGATCGCGGTCGCGCTCGGGCAGGGATCGCGCATTTTCGGCCTCAGGGCCGCGCTGGCGCTGGCGAAGCTGCGAAATTCGAGCCATCGTTCCGCCGAGGCGGCCGCCGCTCTCGCCGCGGCGCTGGAAAGCTTCTCGCCGACGCCGGCGCTGCCGGAGATCGACGAGGCCCTGACGCTGCTTGAGGCGCTCAAAGCGCCCCAGCTCATGGGCTGAATCGCAACAAGGATTGTTGGCGTCTGCGCGCCAATCTGACGCAGTTTCGATGGCGATCGATGCTGGCCCCGCGCCGCCCCTCCGTGCTACGCGACCCGCCAGGATAGCATGGGGACGGGCGCGATGCCGAGCGCGGAAGTCCATTTTGTCCGTCGCGGCCAGTGGCTGCGCGCCGCGGTGCTGGGGGCGAACGACGGCATCATTTCGACGGCGAGCCTCATCGTCGGGGTCGCCGCTGCCGCCGGGTCGCGCGGCGAAATCCTGACCGCAGCCTTCGCCGGACTGACCGCGGGCGCGATGTCGATGGCGGCGGGGGAATACGTCTCGGTCAGCTCCCAGGCCGATTCCGAGGCGGCGGACCTCGAGCGCGAGAGTTGCGCTCTTCGCGAGCACCCGCGCGCGGAATTACGCGAGCTGGCCCAGATCTATGTCGATCGCGGCCTCGCGTCCGATCTGGCGTTGCAGGTTGCCGAACAACTGATGGCCAAGGACGCCTTGAGCGCCCACGCGCGCGACGAGCTCGGTTTCAATGATGAGACGGCGGCCAATCCGATTTTGGCCGCGAGCGCCTCCGCCGTCGCCTTCGCTGTCGGCGGCGCGCTGCCAACGCTGGCTGCGGTCGTAGCGCCGCACGAGACAACCGTGGTGATGGTCTCGGTCGCGGCCCTGATCTTTCTCGCATTGCTCGGCGCCATTGGCGCCTGGCTCGGGGGCGCTCCGCTTATGAAGCCCACACTCCGGGTGGCTTTTTGGGGCGCTCTGGCGATGGCCGTGACCGCGGGCATCGGGGCCCTTGTGGGAAGGGCGGTTTAGCTCACGGCACGCGCCGCGCCCAATGAGCGGCTCTTGTCCCGGTCAACGCGCCAATGGTCAAGACGCCGCGCTCCTCGACCGTGCGCGCGAGGCCCGCGAGAATCTCCTCCACGACCCCGACGCCCTTGAGCGCGAGGCTCGTGTAGAGTTGCACGAGCGTGGCGCCGGCCTCGATCTTGGCGAGCGCCGTCGTCGCGTCCTCGACGCCGCCGCAGCCGATCAGCGGCATCGCCTCGCCGACAGCGAGGCGGGCGCTCGCAAGAAGCCGCGTCGACGGCTCGAAAAGGGGACGCCCCGATAAACCTCCGGCTTCGTCGCGATGGCGAGAGCGCAGCGAAGCGGGCCGCGCGACCGTCGTGTTGGAGACGACGAGCCCGTCGACTCCTCTGCCGAGCGCCACCCCGACGATGTCCTCAAGCCCGCGATCGTCGAGATCGGGCGCAATCTTGATGAGCAACGGCCGCCGCGGCTCCATCTCGTCGCGCGCACCGACGAGCCTCGCAAGAAGCTGGTCGAGCGCCTCGCGCCTCTGCAGGTCGCGCAGGCCCGGCGTATTGGGAGAGGAAATGTTGATGGTGAAATAGTCGGCCGCTGACGCGAACGTTTTGACGCCGAGCACGTAATCGGCGACCCGATCGACCGCGTCCTTGTTGGCCCCGACATTGACCCCGATGATCCCTGCCGGACGGCGAGCAAGGCGCAGTCGCGCGGCCTCGTAGCCGTCGTTGTTGAAACCTAGGCGGTTGACCACGGCGCCGTCCTCGCGCAGGCGAAAGAGCCGCGGACGCGGGTTTCCTGCCTGCGGGCGAGGCGTCAGCGTGCCGACCTCGACAAAGCCGAAGCCGAGCCCAAGCATCGCGCCGGGAACTTGGGCGTTCTTGTCGAATCCCGCCGCAAGGCCGAGCGGATTCCGGAACCTGCGCCCAAGCACGTCGACGGCAAGGCGGGGATCGCACGGCTTGGCTGCTCGCAGCGGGGCGACCTTGAGTCCTTCGATCGCCGCGCGGTGCGCCGTCTCCGGCGGCAGAAGCTGAATGAGAGGCTGCGCGATCTCGGCGAGCCTCACCCCGCGAGGCCCCCAAAGTCGTGACGTCCGTCCGGGCAGAGCGGCAACGGGCGCGACCATCGGACGACGCTCGTCGGCAGCGGCGCATAAAGATGAGGAAAGAGCGCGCCTCCGCGCGACGGCTCCCATCTGAGATCGGCGCCGAGCGCCTCGGCGTCGACCGCGACCAGGGTAAGGTCGTCTTGGCCGGCGAACCATTTCGCCGCGGTCTCTGGCACCTGGGCGGCGGTCGAAAAGTGGATGTAGCCGTCAGCGCGATCGACCTCGGCGCCGGCGAACGCCCCGGCCGTTTCCGCGGCCCTCCACTCGTTGCTCGCGACGATCTTGAAGATAAGCGTCATGGTCGTGCGAAGAATGGGCGGCGAGGTAATGCTGCCTGCCGCGCCGGCCTCGGGCCCTCCGGCGCGCAAAACCGGCTCACTCCTGCAGCATCCGTTTCAAGAGGTCGAGCTCGTCGCGCAACGTCCCGTCGTTTGCGCACAAGGCCTCGATCTTCCTCACAGCGTGCAGCACCGTGGTGTGGTCGCGTCCGCCGAACCGCCGGCCGATCTCCGGCAGCGAGCGCATGGTCAGCGTCTTGGCGAGAAACATCGCGACCTGCCTCGGCTTCACGACAACCGCAGTGCGTCGCGAGGACAGAATATCGGCGCGCGAGACGTTGTAATGATTCGCCACGAGCTTCTGGATGTCCTCGATCTTCACTCGCTTCGGCTCGTGCGCACGGATGAGATCGCGGATCGCGATTTCGGCGCCTTCGACCGTGAGCGGCGCCCCGCTCAGCGTCGTGTGCGCAAGCAGCCGGTTGACGGCCCCTTCGAGATCTCGGCCGTTGGAACGGATCGAGTGCGCGACAAAAGCAAGCACCGCCGGCGAAAGCTCGAAATTCGGCTGGAGAGCGCGAGCCGCCGCGACCCGCGCCTCCAGAATCTTGAGACGCAACGGTTCGTCGAGCGGACCGATCTCGACGCAAAGGCCCACGCCCAGACGCGAGCGCACGCGCTCGTCAAGCGATTCGAGGTCGTTTGGCGGTCGGTCGGCGGCGACGATGACGTCGCGTCCGGCGTCGAGCAGCGCGTTCAAAGCATGACCGAATTCGGCCTGGATCGACTTGCCCTGAAGGAACTGGGCGTCATCGAAGATGAGAAGATCGATCGCACGGAGCCGCTCCTTGAAGGCGATCGAGGTCTGCGACTGCAGCGCGGCGACGAACCCATACATGAATTTTTCCGCAGTCAGATAGATCGCTGAGCGCCCTTGGCTTGCCGCGGTATGCGCGACGGCTTGCAACAGATGGGTCTTTCCGAGACCGACCGCCGAGTGGACGTAAAGCGGGCAGAAAGCCGCCGAACCGCCGCCGCTGTGCTCAGCGAGGCTATGCGCGGCGGAAAACGCCAACCTGTTCGACCGGCCGAGTTGAAAGGTCGCAAATGTCAGCCGTCGGTCGAGCGGCGAGCCGACCAGCGGTTCGCCCGACGAAGGCGAGGCGGGCGCCCGCGTCGGCGCGCGACGACCGGCGGGGGCTGAGCGATCCTGTCCGCTCAAAGCCTCCGCCTGCGCCTTGGATGGACCGACAGCGCAGGGGGTCAGGTTCGTCGCCGGGTCCTGTCGAACAGACGAGCGGACGGAAACCAAGATGCGCGCAATGGGGCCGAGACCGGCGGCGGTCAGCGCCGTCGTGATGTGCCCGACGTAGTGGGTGTCAATCCAACTCTTCAAGAAGCGGGTCGGCACCGAAAGGCGCGCCTGTCCCCCGGCGAGCGATTCCAGCTCCAGGCGGCCGAACCAGGAATTGAAAACGTCCTCGCCCAATTCCGCCCGCAATCTTTCGCAGCAGCGCCGCCAGCCCGCAGCGATTAAGGGCACGGTCGGACCGCCCGAGCCTGAGGTATTGGAATTGGGTTCGTGATACATGTCCATGGACGTGGCCGGGACGCGAACAGGGTGAGCGGATGACGTGGCGGCGACGGGCAAATGGGACGCATTCATGGCGTCTACGCCTGCGTCCAAGGCAGATTCCTCGCCTTCCACCCCCCGATGACGCTCCTGTGCCGCGACGGATCCAACGGACCTTCAAAACCGTCCGAGACATTGAAACACGGCGCCCAGCCCGCGTTCGTCATTGCGATGGCGGCCTGGCGCGATCGCGCGCCCGATCGGCAAAGGAAGATGAGCGGGGCGCCGCGCCTAACCTCGGCAGCCTCCAGCATTGCAGACAAGCGAGCGGCGAATTGCCCGTCGACATGCATCGACGGAAAGCTCTGCCATTCCAAGAAGAGCGGCATCTTGCCCAAGGCTTGGAGATCCGGAGCGCCTACATACGTCCATTCGGCCTGCGTGCGCACGTCGATCAGCGCTGAGGTCCCATCGTTGGCGAGGAGTCCGTAAGCGTCGGTCGCGAGCAAATCTCCAGCATACCCAACGGCGTGTTGAAAAGACATGGTTTCTCCCCCCGTAGCCGACACTACGGACCTTCTATTAGTCCCAAACTTCAGAAACTCGGGCCGCAACGTCGAAATCGGTCCCGAAAACCCCGTTCCCTAAGAGCCCCATTCTATATGCTAAATCGAGCATCAATCTATTCTAATGCTATTATTGCCACCCTGCAGGACATTACAAAGGTCTCACGGCATTATTCTCGCCCGTTTCTTGAAGCGAAAAAAACTATGGCATGTCGGGGACATGGACGCAACCGCGCCCCTGGTCCCCCGAGGCGGTCCAAGGCGGGTCAGGTGACGGAGATTCATACAGATCAACGGCGATGTAAGACAAAGGCTTGATTCGAGACCCAAGATCAAGCCCGCATCGCCTTCGCGCACCCACATCTCACGGCTTCGGAGGCGCAACGATCATCATGGATTCTGGGCCCCCACTCGCGTTGTGCAGCGCACCCAACTTAGCTTGGTTAATAAATTATTGTTAACTATGGAATTTTTGTGTTCGACCGCCGATTTCCCCTTGTCGTGATTTCGTTGCACAACCGTAATATTGCGGCTTGGCGACAGGGCTGTGACCGCGGAATCAAGGCCGCGAAAGGACTTTATCCACAGCTATCACACCAAAAAAAGCGGGCAGCGCCAGAAGATAGGTGAAAGCAGCGATTTCGATGACTGCCCCGAGCCCGAAGTTGGTCGCGATGACGGGCGCGGCCGCGGCGCCGATCACCGAAAAGCAACCGTTGACACCCCATGCCCAGATAAACATGTGGTCCTTGCCCAACCGCCCAAGCGTCGTCATCGCGGTCGGCATCGGGAACCCCATCAAGAAGGCCGGCGGCGCAATAAGCAGAAAGCAGAAGACAAGGCGCGCTCCGTAAGGCAGCGAGCCGATTCCGTCTAGCGCGTTGTTGATAAACATTGCGTAAGACATCAGCAGCGCCGCGACCGCGAGAAACACCAGCGGCATGAAAAGTCGCATCCGCGGCAGGACGCGCTCCGAAGTCAGCGCCCCGAGACCGGAAAAGACCAGCATGCCGGTGATCAACACCGAGGCGGAAACGGTCGGATTGCCGAGGGCCATGACGAAATGGGCGATGAGTCCGACCTCGACCATGATGTAGCCGGCGCCGAGACAGGCAAAATAGAGTACGGTGAGCGCCTTGCCGCGAGAATGCGAAAAGATCGTCCGCCAGCCCCAAAGGACCGGTATCGCGAGCAGAACCGTCGCCGTCAAACAGGCCACCCCGAGGGTCGCCCAAATCAGGAGGTAACCCCACTCGTCCTGCAGCAGTTCGAGGCGGTCGAGGACCCGCGGCAAGTCGGGAGTCTTGACGTAGGCCGCGAAATAGGGCGCGTCGTTGGTGAGCGCGCGCGTGTTGAACACATAGCGCGAGGCGATGTCCGGCCAGTCGCCGGACATGAGCGCGTGCCAGGCGAGTCGCCCCATCACGGTCGCCGGCAAAACGCCGTCGTCGGATTTGCCGGAGGGAGGCGTGGCGTCGGCGCCCTGTTCGGAGGAAGCGCTTGCGGCGACCGGGTCGCTCGAGCCCGCTGCTGGGGGGCCGCCGGCGGCGCCAGCGAAGATCTGCTGGACATAGCCGTCGAGGGTCGCGGCGGTCTGGGACGAATCGTAAACGAATCCCGGTGAATAGATCTCGTCGAATGACATGTCGTGCGTGTGCGCGCGCAGCTTCTCGATTTCGTCGAAGCTGAAGTCTCCGTTCTTGTAGAGCACCGTCGCGGTGGAGAGATATGTGGATGCGACAAAGAAAGAATTGGCGAGATGCGCCGGATCGACCTCGCGTGCGGCGGCCGCCATCGTCGCATAGAGCTTCAATACCGATTTGGGGGGCTCTTCCTTGTTCCAGAGGGTGACGGAGAGCACGCCGCCGGGCGCCAACGCGCGCATATAGGTCTCCATCGCCTCCTTGGTGTAGGAAAACTTCTCGACGATGGCGAAACCGCCTGGATTTGATAGACCGACCGAATCCGCAAGGCTCAGGTCGATGACGTCGAAGCGCTCATTGGTGTGGGCGAGAAAATGGCGTCCCTCGTAGTCAATGACGCGCACCTTGGACAGAATGTCGCCGGTGAAGTTGCGGATGACGTCGCTTCGAAACGCATCGAGAACCGCCCGATTGCCCTCCGCGATCGTGACGTCGCGAGCGCCCGAATGCAGCGCAACTTCGGTCGAGATGCCGCCGCCGAACTGGGTGATGAAGGTCTTGGGCGACGATTTGATGATGTAGGGATACACCATCGGCAGGAAGCGGAAATAGGCGGTCTCCTTGTCGGTTAGATCGCGCATGATGCCGATCGGGCCGTCGCTGTCGACATAAAGGCCGAGATAGGCGTTGACCGGCATCGTCGGCAGGTTGAAGCCCGCGTTGTCCGAGAGGCCGGGCGCGAAGTGCAGATAGGAGCTTGAATAGGCCTCGAGATAGCCGAAGGGAGACGCGCTTTCGTAGACCCGCTTCGCGTCCGGGAATTTCCGCGCGTAGGAAACGCCCTTGTAGTCGTTGACCGCGAGCGTCTTCAGGCCGAAAGCGGGCGCGACCGCAAAATGGCCCCCAAAGGCCAATGCGCCGGCGAGCGCATAAGGAATGAGCGCAAAGCCGCCTCCGGGGCCCAGCGCCCAAGCGAGACAGGCCGCAAGCCACAGTCCCAGGGGCGCCGCGATCAGGTTGGCCGGGACGAACACATACATCGCCAAAAGAAAGACGAGACCGCACAATCCCGCCCCCGCGAGGTCGGCGAAATAGACGCGCCCAAACGTCCGGTTGCTCTTGAGGAAGACGCAGCCGAGGAAAACCGCCCCGGCCAAAAACGGCGCCAATTCGGCCAGGAACATTTGCAGAAGCTTCCACTTCTGCCCCGGATCGGAAACGATAAAGATCGCGTTGAAGCCGAGTTGCTGGACATAGAGATTGGCGCCGACGGCGAGCGGGCCGAAGAGCCCGAGCGCCACTGTCGCCGCGATGCGCCAATGTCTCGAAAACCAGTCTTTGGCGATGGTCATCACAGCGCTGGTCAGCCCAAAGCCGAGCATGGCGAGGCTCACGACCAGGGAGCCAAAATGGGCCCAGCTGCCCACCGCGAAGACGCGCATGATGTCGATCTGGAGCGCGATGACGGATCCGGCTGCGAGCCCGACTGCGAAATAAAGGCCCATGCGCTCGCGCGGGCTGAGCACCGCGTCGCCGCTCGTATCCTCGACCGATTCCTTGACGACCGCGTCAACGCTCTGAATGGGGCGGGCTTCGTTCATGCGCTCTTTCCGGAGCGCCGGCCATGCCAGACGCGCGGGGGCCCCTTTGAGGCGAAGCCGCTCGCGTGGGAGGAAGCCAGCCGGCGCTCAGTTGTTGTGCGTGCCGACGATCTGGTCGCCTTCGAGTTTGGTGAAGGGCACAAAGGGGACAATGCGCCCGCCGTAGATATCGGAGCGAGCGACCGTCATCTGACCGTCCGCGCCCTCGGTCTTGACGACCTTGAGCACCCGCTGAGCGCCCGGGGGGCCAACCGGAATGACCATGATCCCGCCGGCCTTCAACTGTTGCAGCAAGGGCGGGGGAACGTGGTCGATGCCGCAGGTGACGATGATCTTGTCGAAAGGGGCGAACTCCTCCCAGCCATAGTAGCCGTCCGCAGCCTTGGAGGTGATTGCGGAAAATTCGCCGTATCCGTCCTTGATGAGCTGGTCGTAGATTCCACGGGTGCGCTCGGCGAGCGGCTTGATGATCTCGATGGTGTAGACCTTGTTGGTCAGATGCGAGAGATAGGCCGACTGGTAGCCGGACCCTGTGCCGATCTCCAGGACCTTCTCGCCCTCCTTGGGATCGATGTTGGAAGTCATGCGGCCGACGATGTGCGGTCCGGAAATCGTAACGCCGAAGCCGATGTCGAGAAAGGCGTGGTCATAGGCGCGGCCTAGGTTCTGCTGCAAAACGAACTTCTCGCGCGGCGTCAGCAGAAACGCGTGTTTGTGACGGTCGTTGAGGAGGTCCTCGTTGCGCACCATCGCGCCGAAGCGATCGAAGCGTTCGCCCAGAAACTTCGGATCCTCGCCGCGCTGGGCTAGGCCCCAGGCAATGAACTTCTCGCGACTGTCCATCGGCGGACTCATCTCGAAGGTGAAAGGCGTCGGCACGTTCGCCAGCGCAAAGCGCGGCGCGAGCGCGCCTCCGATCAGCCCGGCGGCGCCGGCCAGGAATTGACGTCTCTGCACCAAAGGCCTCCTCAAACGACATGCGTCGGTCGGCCTGATATCCCAAACGGAGCCAAAACGCGACACCCAAACGCAATCATCGCCCTGCTTATCTTGCGTGAGCCCTGCGACCCGATCCGCCCGTCTTAGCGCGCGAGCGGATTGCGCGCCCACTGGTTGAGCGTCGTCTCGTGATGGATCGGCGCATAGCCGAGCGCGGTTTCGGTTCGATGGCCGCTGTGCGCGATATGCGTCTCAATCGATCCGACAATGCGGATCTGCGCGCCTTGCGATTGCACCATGGCGAAGAGGGTCGCGGCGTTTGCGGGCGACAGTCGGATGCACCCATGCGAGGCCGGACTGCCGAGATTGCCAACCGCGGTCGTGCCGTGGATCGCGTATTGGCCGTAGAAAAAGATCGAATGCGGCATCGGCGCGTTGCCGTATTTGGCCGAATGCACCATGGTGTAGAGCGCTCGCGGCCGGAACACGCCGCGCGGCGTCAGATGCCCGCTTCGTCCGGACGAGATCGGCCAGTCATAGGCCGCACCCGAGTCCGAGCGCACATGCATCGTCTGCGAACTGAGGTCGACGTCGACGTGGACGAACGCAAACGCCTGGCTGTGCGCAGCGACGATTACGCCAAGCGCCAGCAGGAATTTCAAAATGGAACGCATGCCCCGCCTCTCCCCTTCGAGGGCCCCTTAAGACGCGCCAGAATGGCTCACCCCAAGGCCGGCAGACCTAGTCGAGCAATGGCCATGCCACCGCCAACCGGCGACTTGGACGACTCGCGGCTTGGGATCGCGCCCCTTTTGGGTCCGCGCAAGCGGACCCGGGCGAAATCATGGCGCAATATTGGCGATTGCGCAATCGTGGTCCTGGATGTCTTCCGCGTGCCCGCCCCCTTCGAGCGAAAAGCTCTCCGCGAGCAGAACGAAGCCGGGCTTGCCGTCGAACGTCGCGCCGACCGCAGCGAGACTGTAGGCGCCCATATTGGCTTTCGCGCCTTCGAGCCCATCGGCGAGCAAGCGGAGCGGCTGAACATCCTCAAGATCGGTCGAGTCGACTCGGCGCACGAAGTATTTGCGGCCTCTCAGCGGCTCGGTCATCGCCAGCCAGCGATCGTCAAGGGCCGAATGATAGTTGGCCAATACCTCGCTGACCGACTGCGCGACGCAATCAACGTGGACGTGCAACTGGTCCTGGCTGCGCGCCCATTTCGAGTTGATCGTCAGCGCGACCGCCTCGCGCGGGAGCTGCTTGCCGAGGCGCGCCTCGACGAGCACCTTACCCTTCCACCCGTCGGCAAAGACGGGGGGCGCGTCCGGCGCGAGCATTTGCGGATCCTCGATGCCAGTGATGCGCCGCGTCGGGATCGCGAGCATCTGGGCGACGCCGATGAGGTCTTTGAGGATCGCGACTCCTTCTTCAACGCCGCCCGTAAGGTCTACGGTCTCACAGGGCTTCGGGCCTTCGGCCGCCTGGACATGGGGCACACACTGGTCATGAACGATGCGCCAGAGGGCGTTGGGGTCCGCGCGCGCATGTAACGGACAAAGGACCAGGACAACGGCCGCGCACTTCTTAATGCGACGATGGTTTTTCAAAAGGTTGGGCGCCATTTTCTGTCCATTTTCGACTATATTAACATATCATAGATGTTTTACTTGCATGGCCCGCCCGAAGGCCGCAGCAAATCACGGCTGGGACGCGTTCAGGAAGTCATGTCGGCTTTTCCGAAGATCGCCGCCTGGGATGCACAATCACCACCGGTCAAATGTGGATCGCGCGCTTCTCGACCGCCATTGCGGCCTCCTTGACGGCCTCCGACATGGTCGGATGAGCGTGACAGGTGCGGGCGAGGTCCTCGGACGAGCCGCCGAACTCCATCAGCACGGCGGCCTCGTGGATCATCTCGCCAGCGCCGAATCCGACGATATGCGCGCCGAGAACCCGGTCGGTTGCGGCGTCAGCGAGAATTTTGACGAAACCCTCGGTATGCCGCATCGCCCGAGCGCGGGCGTTAGCGGTGAATGGAAACTTGCCGGCCTTGTAGGCGACGCCTTCGGTCTTGAGCTCGTCCTCGGTTTTGCCGACGGCGGCGATTTCGGGAGTGGTGTAGACGACGCTGGGGATCACGTCATAGTTCACGTGACCCGCCTGTCCCGCCAGGATCTCTGCGACAGCGACGCCCTCGTCCTCAGCCTTGTGGGCGAGCATGGGGCCGCGGATCACGTCGCCGATCGCATAGACGCCGGGCACGTTGGTGGCGAAATGCGCGTCGACCACGACCTGTCCGCGATCCGTTGCGACCCCAAGCGCCTCGAGCCCGAGGTTCTCGGTGAAAGGGCGGCGGCCGATCGCCACCAGCACGACGTCCGCCTCGATCGTCTTGGCCTCGCCGCCCGCGACGGGTTCGATGGCCGTCGTGAGGACGCCAGCGGCTTTAGCAACCCTGGTCACCTTGTGGCAGAGGTGGAAGGCGAAGCCCTGCTTCTCCAGCATGCGCTGGAATTGCCTGGCGACCTCGCTGTCCATGCCGGGCAGGATGCGGTCGAGGAACTCGACCACCGCCACCTCCGCGCCGAGGCGCCGCCACACCGACCCGAGCTCGAGTCCGATCACGCCCGCCCCCACCACGATCAGCCTCTTCGGAGCCTTGGGAAGGGTGAGCGCCCCGGTCGAGGACACGATCGTCCTCTCGTCGATCTCGACGCCTGGCAGGCGGGCGAAGTCGGAGCCGGTCGCGATCACGATCGCCTTCGTCTCCAGCGTCTGTTCGGCGCCGTCCTCGCCCTTGACGACGACCTTGCCGGGCGCGGCGATGCGGCCCTCGCCCACGGCCCAGTCGATCTTGTTTTTCTTGAAAAGGAAGGCGACGCCGTTGACGTTGGCGGCGACGGTGTCGTCCTTGTGCTTCATCATCGCCGCGAGATCGAGCTTCGGCGGCGCCACGACGACGCCGAGGGCCCCTAGCCCATGCGCCGCCTCCTCGAACATTTCGGAGGCGTAGAGCAGCGCCTTCGAGGGAATGCAGCCGATGTTAAGGCACGTGCCCCCGAGCGTCTTGCGCATTTCGACGACGGCGACCTTCATGCCGAGCTGGGCCGCGCGGATCGCGCAGACGTAACCGCCGGGGCCGGCGCCGATCACGACGAGGTCGTAGGTCATTTGAGCGATTCTCTTTCTCCGCGCCCAGTTCCGCTTCTCGGAAGCGGGCTTCGTGGGCAGTCTAGGCGAACGCCAGCCGGGCCAGCATCACGATTATGGCGCCGAACGAGACGCCCCAGACGATCGAGCGCACGTAAATCACGTTGAATAGGTAGAGGGGCAGATAGACGATGCGCGCCACGATCCAGACCGTGGGCGAGATTCCGGCGGATTGATGCGTGGCGACGAACGCGAGATCGAGCGCGATGAACGCGGTGAAGTTCTGGACATAGTTGCCGAGCGCGCGATTGGCGCGCCCCGCCATCACGCCTTTCAGCTCAACCGGGCGGTCGCGCGAACTCAGGAGATAGGAGAGCGGCAGCTCCACTTGAGAGGCTCCGACTTGTGCGAGGACATAAACGATCCACAAGAGGACGCTGACCTCAAGACATACGAGTTCGCTCATCATCAGCTTCCCACTTGACGCACCGACGCGCGACTACCCCAGCCGGATCGGAGCAGTGTCGATTGAACCTTTGCCGGCTGGCAAGCCAAAAACCGTCTGCAGCGCGGCGAGAACATCCTCATGGGGAATATTCACAGGCGTCGCGCAAAAGCCACCCTGTCTGCTCACCACCGTCAATGCGATCGAGACGTCAACTTTCTCGATGATGTCGACAGCGCGTCCGACCTGCTCGCGGCCATCACGACGAGGTGAGTTTAGGAGGGAGGGGTGAGAGCGGGCATGGGGTAGATGCGAGGGGCGGAAGGCAAAAGCCCTTCTAGTTGCTTCAATTCCCTCATCGAAGGCGGGAACCAGTTTGGCCGGATTCGACCCGGAGCCGACCTTGACGGTCAGCCCGGAACGTCCGAAGAACCGCAAAAACCTGCCGCAGGTCAATGCGCCGGACCCGTTAACATCAAGCAATGGATCTCATGTGCGGGGCGATCGGCTTAGGTGCTCAACGCCGCGCGGGC
>JAFAHO010000244.1 GCA_019237205.1 Hyphomicrobiales bacterium | reverse complement strand
TTACGGCGACACGAAGATCGCCATCCTCGAGCGGGCAGGGAACGCGTCTCCGCTCAAGGCGGATAAGGGTTGACGTAGGTTCCGATAAGGCTCGATTCGCCCTTGCGGTGGCCTTTCAGCTTCTCCTGCAGTTCGGCGAGGGTCAGTCCAGGAGGCAGGTCCTTCGGGTCGAGATCGGTGGCGACGATTTGAAACAGATAATGGTGAGGCGACCCCAGTGGCGGACAAGGGCCGCCGAAGCCCGGAATGTTCTTGGTACTCTTACCAGCGACATACTTGTCGCTCGGCCCGCTCGCCTCGCCTTCCGCGAACGAGGTCGTCTCGAGCGGTATTCCGTAGGCGACCCAATGGGTGATGCCCGCCCCGAGCCCTGCATCCTGGTCGAACACGATGAGGGCGTAGCTCTTGGTCCCCTCAGGCGCGTTCGACCAGGACAGCTGCGGCGACATGTTCTCGCCTTTGCAATTCGGGCCGCGCGCCGGAATGTCGCCAACGGGCTTCGGCAAAAGCTCGCCGTCCTTGAAGGTCGTGGACGACAAGGCGAAGACGTCGGCCGCACGGGCCACGGACGCGCCGAGCGCTGCAAGCGTCAAGGCCGTCGTCGCGAGAAACGCCTTCGCCGGTGCGATCGTCATTGGTCCGCTCCATCGTCAGTTTGGGATGCTAGCGCGGGGGCACGCGGGGCCAACCCGGCGCAACGGATGCCGCATTGTCAAATCTCCGTGTCTTTGCCAACCTGCCAATGTCGCATTTAGCATGCCTTGCGCGATGAGGCTCACGGAGGTCGGGGTGGGGACAGGCGCTGCGATCCGGTTGGCCCCACTCCTCGCATTGACGATGAGCGCCTGCGCGGAGCGCCCTGAGGTCGACCAGATCGCGCAGCAGGACGTGATCGGCCTTTCGAAAAGGGACATTGTCGCCTGCATGGGAGAGCCGATAACGCGCCGCGCGCTTGGTGAAGGAACCGAAATCTGGACCTACGCCGGCGGGATGACGACGACGTTGAGCCCGCCCTGGGCAGTCGGCCTCAACTTCAGCGCGCTCGGGCCGCAGGACGCCTGCGACGTGAGGATCGTCATGACCAACGCGCGCGTGAACGAGGTCACCTATCGGATGCCGGACGGACGGGCCCTGCCGTCCGGCCGCCAATGCGCCTTCGCCGTCCAGGCCTGCGCCCGACGCCGCGAACTGCTTTAGCCTTGACCGCCGATGTCCCGCGCCGAACGCCTTCTCGACCTTATGCAAAATCTCCGCCGGAGGCGTGCGCCGGTCGCCGGCTCGGCGCTGGCGGAGGAGCTCGGCGTCTCGCTCCGCACGCTCTATCGCGACATCGCGTCGTTGCAGGCGCAGGGGGCTACAATCGAGGGCGAGGCCGGATTCGGCTATGTTCTCAAGCCCGGCTTCGCGTTGCCGCCGTTGATGTTCACACTCGAGGAGGTCGAGGCTTTGGCGCTGGGCGGGCGCTGGGTCGAGGGACGCGCAGACGAGGGATTGGCGCGGGCGGCGAAAGACGCGGTCGCCAAGATCGCGGCCGTCCTGCCGCCGGAGCGCGCGGCGGCGCTCGACTGGCCGACCCTGCTCGCGGGCGCTCGCCGCGCGGGCGAGGCGGAGGCCGCGGCGCTCAAGCTCGCCCGCAAGGCGCTCGCCAACGAGCGCAAGCTCGCCTTCGCCTATGCCGACAAGGAGAGGCGAGAGTCGCGCCGCACGGTCTGGCCGGTCGCGGTCGGCTTCTTTGACCGGGTCATGATGCTCGCCGCCTGGTGCGAGACCCGCGAGGCTTTTCGACACTTCCGCCTCGACCGCATGACCGCGGTCGTGGCGCTGGACGAGCGCTTGCCGAAGCCGCGCCGGAGTCTCCTGCGCGAATGGCGCCGGGCGGAGGGGCTCGAAGAATGACGGCGGGCCCTTCCGGACGGGTTGCGATCCCCGACTCGCAAGCCGGATCCCGGCGCCTTATATGTCGCAGGATCGTCGTGACGGGCGGCGCTTCCGGCCGTCATGGGCGGGTCCCTCCAGACTTCCGGATTGCGATGACGTCTCATGTCCCCGCCGCTCATGTCCCCGCCGCGACCCAAGTCGCCAATTTCACCCTGAAGAACGGCCTCGAGGTCGTGGTCATTCCCGACCACCGCGCGCCTGTCGTCACCCATATGATCTGGTACCGCAACGGCGCGGCAGACGATCCGCCGGGCAAGTCGGGCATCGCGCATTTTCTTGAACACCTGATGTTCAAGGGAACCAAGGCCCACCCCAAGGGCGAGTTCTCCGAATTCATCTCCGAGGTCGGGGGCCAGGAGAACGCCTTCACCGGCTCCGATTTCACGGCTTATTTCCAGCAGATCGCCAAGCAGCACCTCAGGGCCTGCATGGAGTTCGAGGCCGACCGCATGACGGGGCTCGTGCTCAACGACGAGATCGTCGCGCCGGAGCGCGACGTCGTGCTCGAAGAGCGGCGCATGCATTGCGACACCGATCCGGGCGCGCAGCTCGGCGAAGCCGTCCAGGCGACCCTCTTCACCCATCATCCTTACGGGATTCCGATCATCGGCTGGGGGCATGAAATCGAGGGTTTGAAGCGCGACGATGCGCTCGCCTATTACCAGCGCTTCTACACGCCCGAAAACGCCATCCTGGTCGTGGCCGGCGACGCCGACCCAGAAGGGACGCGCGCGCTCGCCGAGGACACTTACGGCAAGGTCAAGCCGCGCGGCGAGAAGCCCGAGCGCATTCGCTCGCTCGAGCCGCCGACGGTGGCGAACCGCCTGGTCACAGTGTCGGACGCCAAGGTCCAGCAACCGAACTGGCAACGGCACTATCTGGCGCCGTCCTGTCGCACGGCCCAGCCCGGCGAGTCGCAGGCGCTCGACGTGCTCGGCCATCTGATCGGCGGCGGCCAAACGAGCCTGCTCTACCGCACGCTCGTCGTCGACGAGAAGCTCGCGGTCTCAGCCTGGGCCTATTACCACGGCACGGCTCTCGATGAGAGCCGGTTCATCGTCAATATGACGCCCGCGCCGGAAGTGAGCCTCGAGACGCTCGACAATGCGTTCGACCGCGCGCTGGCCAAGTTCCTCAAGGAGGGCGTCGACGCCGCCGCGCTCGAGCGCGCCAAGACGCGGCTCGTCGCCGATGCGATCTATGCCCGCGACAGCCAGTCGGACCTGGCGCGCTGGTACGGCTCGTCGCTCGCGATCGGCCAG
Organism: Hyphomicrobiales bacterium; assembly: GCA_019237205.1. GTDB lineage: Bacteria > Pseudomonadota > Alphaproteobacteria > Rhizobiales > Beijerinckiaceae > Roseiarcus. Next base: position 314 of record JAFAHO010000244.1, on the reverse strand, counting down.
ACGCTGCGCGACGTCGAGGAATGGCCGATGAAGATTGACGCCGTCGACGCGGAGGCGGTGACGGCCGCCGCCCGCCGCTGGCTCGACCACAAGCCCGCCGTCACCGGACACCTGCTGCCGCTCGAAGACGAAGCCGCCTGACAAGATTGCCGCGCCGCCCGGGCCATGCGGCGCCAAAATCAAACAAGATCCGGAAACGCCCATGCAAAAACACAGCGCCGTCTCGTCCCCCCAGTCCGCCGTCAACGTCAAGACACTCGTCACCCCGCGCGGCCTTAATCTCTGGCTGGTCGAATCCTACGCGGTGCCGCTTG
>JAFAHO010000202.1 GCA_019237205.1 Hyphomicrobiales bacterium | reverse complement strand
GTTTGCGTGACATAGGCGATCGGGGCGTCCGGAGCGATCGGCAGCTTGTCGACGTCCTCTTCGCTCTCGACGAGATGCAATTGGCCGTCGATTTGGCCGAGCGTGCCCTCGACTTCCGGGTGGCCTGCGTGGCCAATGAAGACTAGTGTCCGCCCCTGCGCGACATAGCGCCGACCCTGATTGTGCACCTTAGTGACGAGCGGACAGGTCGCGTCGATTGTCGGGAGCGTCCTTGACCTGGCCTCGATCTCGACCTTGCGGGATACGCCGTGCGCGCTGAAGATCGTGACGGCGCCCGAGGGCACTTCGCTCAGTTCGGCAACGAAGCGCGCTCCCTTTCTCCTCAGCGACTCGACGACGTGACGGTTATGCACGATCTCGTGACGCACATAGACTGGTGCGCCGTACTTTTCGAGAGCGCGCTCAACGGTCTCGATAGCGCGGACCACTCCGGCGCAAAAGCCGCGTGGCTGGGCAAGAATGATCTTCATGCATTCATCCTGACACGAGACCAAACCTTCGAAGGGATGCCGTCGCGCGGATACCAAGCGCGGCGTATAATGCGGTGGCGTCGAATAGACAAGAAAGCGTCGCGGACACCAACTGAGCGCCGCATCTGTTCAATTCACTCCGACAAAATCGCGATAGCCGCCGAGAGCGGCGCCAGAATGGCGCAAGTTGTCTCGGGAGATCGGGGACAGAAGCGCGGAAAACTCCTCGCGATAGCGATAACCGGCAGCCGAGCCCGGAAATTCCTGGGCGGTTGCGGGATGCGTATAGATTTCTGTCCTTCCTGTTGGCAGACCCGCGATCAGGCCGGCCAGGCGGGTTTCCGACAAGGCGCCGGACCAGGCCAGACCGAACACGCGATCCGCAACGATGAGCCCGGCGGCGCGGGCGCGCGTCCGCGCCAGCGCGGCCCAGGGAGCCGCGAGCCTCGCCACCACGGAACGCCGCGTCGGCTCCACTGCGCACAACAAGGCCCTCGGTTCGAACGGCACGCGCAGAGCGTTCATGCCGTAGTCGCGCCCGATGTCGAGGAGTTCGGTCATTATCGCGGGATGAAGATGGTAGTGCTGATGCGCATTGACATGGTCGAGGCTAAGCCCCGTTGCGTGAAAGGCTTCGAACTGCGCGCGAATCTCGGTCCGCAGCTGGCGACGCACAGCAGGTCGAATCATGATCGCGAGACCGTAAGCGGCAAGGTCGGTGCGCAGACGACCCGAGCCGTCGACGAGATCGCGGATATCCTCGCACGGCGCGACGGCCCGACCGTCGACCAGGACGAGATGCAGTCCGACGCGCAAGCGCGGCATGAGTCGCGCCCGCGCCACGGCGTCCGCCGCGGCCGGGGCGCCGACCATTAGGCTCGCCGCGCTGAGGACTCCATGCCGATGAGCTCTTTCGACCGACTCGTTCACTTCGGGCGCGAGGCCGAAATCGTCCGCGGTGACGACGAGCCGCTTCAAATGACGGTGTCTTCCCTCTGGTGAAGGAACTGGAAGAACTCGACGCCTTCGCGCAGGCGGCGCCTCATCATTTCAGGGCTGCGAATCATCTCGCCGAGGATTGAGGCGATTTTCGACGGTCGGAAATAGAATTTCTTATAGAAATCCTCGACCGAATCGAAGATTTCGGTATGACCGAGATGCGGATAGTTCAGGGGCGCGATCTGCGTCCCGTCCTCGTTCAGGAGATCGACGTTTTCGGTGAACCAGCCGTTCTCCTTGGCCTGCTTGTAGAGGAAAGTCCCAGGGTAGGGAGCCGCAAGAGACACCTGAATCGTGTGCGGGTTGATCTCTTTGGCGAAGTTCAGCGTTTCCTCGATGGTTTCGCGCGTCTCTCCGGGCAGGCCGAGGATGAAGGTGCCGTGGATGACGATGCCCAGTTCGTGGCAATCCCTGGTGAACCGCCGCGCGACGTCGACCAGCACCCCTTTCTTGATGTTGTGCAGGATTTTCTGGTTGCCCGATTCATAGCCCACCAAGAGCAGGCGCAAACCGTTCGCCTTTAGAATTTCGAGCGTCTTGCGAGGCACGTTCGCCTTGGCGTTGCATGACCAGGTGACGCCCAGTTTGGCGAGCTCTTTGGCCAAGGCCTCGACGCGTGGCAGGTTGTCGGTCAGAGTGTCGTCGTCGAAGAAGATCTCCTTTACCTCCGGGAAAGCTTCCCGGGCGTATTTGACCTCAGCGATCACATGCTCGATCGAGCGCACGCGATAATTGTGCCCCCCGACCGTTTGCGGCCACAAGCAGAATGTGCAGCGCGACTTGCAGCCGCGCCCGGTGTAAAAGGACAGGTACGGGTGCTTGAGATAGCCGCCGAAATAGCGGTTGATGTCGAGGTCGCGCTTGTAGACTGGCGTCACGAACGGCAAAAGGTCCATGTTGGTCAGGACCTCGCGGTCCTCGTTATGGACAATCGCGCCCGCTGCGTCGCGATAAGAAATGCCCTTGATGGCCGCCCAGTCCAGCCCCTCCGCGACCTCCTTGATAGTGAAGTCGAACTCGTTGCGGGCCACGAAATCGAGCGCGGCCGTCCCTTTGAGGCTTTTTTCCGGTTCGACCGCGACTTTGGCGCCGATGAAGCCGATCTTGCAGTTCGGATTAATCGCCTTGATCATCTCCGCGGTCCTGACGTCAGATTTGAACGACGGCGTGGAGGTGTGCATGACGATGAGCTCGTGGCGCATCAGATCCGGCCTAATGTCATTAAAGGATAGGCGGTGCGGCGGCGCGTCGATCAGCTTCGAGCCTTGGACGAGCGCGGCGGGTTGGGCCAGCCATGTTGGGTACCAGAACGAGCGAACTTCGCGCTTCATCTGGTAGCGCGCGCCGGCGCCGCCGTCGTAGCCGTCGAATGACGGCGCCTGCAGGAACAAGGTTCGCATCATGGTCCCGGTCTCAGTCTGCGATCAGGCGGCCATTGGCCCGCAAATGGTAACTCCGGCCGCGCCAGGTCAGGTTCCTCCCGCAGAAGCTCCAGACGAATATGGCGGACGACAGGAGGTCGCGGATCGGCAGGAGCCAGTAGGGTGGTGCGGCAAGCCCAAAATTACGCCTTATCGCGCGCAAAAGCACAATTCGGGAGGCGATGGCAAGTGCGCCAATCCCCGTTCCGAACGCGGGAGCCCCCGCCGCAGCAGCGATGAGCGCCCACGCCAGAGGGTGCGTGACCAAGGATCCGGCATATCCGGCTGGATCGACGCTGCGGATCGTACGCGCCCAGCGCAATTCGTGGCGCCATAAATTCGTAAACGACGATTCGGAACAGCTATGCGCAACCAGCATGTTCGGCGTCTCCACCCGAAGGCCTTTGGCGCGCACGGCATCGCCGATGGCGTAATCATCCGCAAGGCGGTCGGCGAAAGCTTCGAACCCGCCGATCTCGGCCAAACGCTCACGCGTGAGCGCGATGGTCGAGCCGAAACAGGGCGTCGCGAGACCGGTGCGTATGCCGACCAGCACATTCGGTAAGAAATGCGCGTCAATGGCGAGGGCCGACAGCCTCGACCAGAAGCCGGCCGCAGCCACGCCGTGATAAAGACAGGTCACCGCGCCGACGCGGGAGGCGGCGAGCGCAGCCGTCACTTGCGCAAGATAGCGCGGCCCGACGCCGATGTCGCTGTCGGCCAAAATAATGCAGCCGTGACGGGCGTGGCGCGCCATATTGATGAGATTGGCGACCTTCAGATTGGCGCCGTGTGGGGTTTCGTCGACGACGAGTTGCAGATCCGCGCCGGGGAACGAAGCTCTCAGGCGCTCGACGGCGCCGATCGCCGCGTCCCGCCGATCCTGTACGCCGCAGATGATCTGGACCGGCGCCGAATAGTCCTGCGCGCAGAAGGAGGAGAGGTTCTCGAAGAGACGGGGTTCGGCGCCCCTGAGCGGCTTGAGAATCGTTACCGCTGGCGAGGACGTTGTCGGCGGCGGAACGCTCTTCGGGAACTCGGCGGCTGCCGCCGCGCAGAGGAGATAGAGGCAGCCCGCTGCGGCGACGAGGAGAAAGACTGCGGATATCACCGGCCCCGCCCGCCTTCGGCGCTGGCTGCGAGTCCCAGAAGCGCCCGACCCTCGACAACCTGCCAGCCGACAAGGCTCGGAATGCCGAAGACAAGGTCAGGGACCCGTTTGATCAGCGACATGGCGAGCGCTGCGCCGGCGGGGACTCCGAAAATCGCGCATAGCACGACCAGGCCTCCTTCTTGCGCGCCGAGCGCGCCTGGAATGGCGAAGGCGGCGCCCCTGATGGCTTGCATCAAGCTCTCCACGACCAGCGCCTCGGGATAGCCGGACGGATATCCCATGAACGCCAGCATCGCCCAGACCTCCAAAGCGCCAAACAGCCAGACTAAGGAATGGATGCAGGCGGCGGTCATGACGCCCTTGCGGTTCGCGTAGATCGAGGCAAGACGCGCGTAGAGCGCATCAATCGCTCCGAAGGACAGCCATTCGCGCTCGCCGACGACGCGTCGCAGCAGCGCTTTGATGATACGCTGGCCGACCGGACGCTGCGCGAGATAAAATCCGCCGAGCGCTGGGACCGCGGCGGCGATCACGATCGCCGCTGTTCCACGGATCGCGTCCTCTTCGCGCACCGAGGCGAGCACGGCCAGGCCGATGGCCGCGAACAGGAATTGGGTGACGGCCTGAACGAGGACGTCGACGATGACGCTCGCGGCAGCGAGCGAGGGGGGCGCGCCACGCAAGGTCAGGACTCGTGCGCCGATCACCTCCCCGCCGATCTGCGTTATCGGCAACAGCGCGTTTGCGCCTTCGCGCAGAAAACGGATGAGCACGCAGGTCCACGCGCTCGGACGTAATCCAGCGGGGAACAGGAAGGACCACGCAATTCCGGCGGCCGAGACCGCGACGCCTCGCAAAAGGACAACGGCCAGAACGCCCCACCCCGCCGCCGCGATGGCGTCGAACACCGGGCCGGCTCCGCTCCAAAGGATCAGGCCCACGGCGGCGCAACCGCCGGCGAACCAGACGAGCTTGAGGATCATTCCCATGCTGAAAGCGTGCGCTCCTCCGACGGAAGCCTACTTGACCCGTCGCGCCCCCGCCACGCGTTTGTCCTGCCGAACGCGTCCGCGCTTCTGGCTCGGTAGAGCACGATTATTTTTCCCGCCAGCCGCACCAGGCCGGGCCACTGCCAAACGACGGTGTGGCGCGCCCGCGTCTTTCCGTGTCCCGGGAGACCCCAACGCGAGATATCGCAACCCGTTGCCTCTTCGACCTCGGGAGCTCGGCTCGAACTTTCCCAAGTCTGTTTTCGTCCCAATTTTTTTGCAATGCTCGCGACTAGGCCGCGAATCAGAGCGAAGAGCCAAGAGCATGCATCTGTCGGACCAGGGGTTGATCGTCATTTTGGTCATCGGGCTCATCGCCGGCTGGTTGGCGGGCAGGGTTGTACGGGGCAACGGCTTCGGTCTCGTCGGCGACGCGGCGATTGGCATCGTCGGCGCCCTCGTCGGCGATTGGCTTCTGCATCGCCTCGGAATTCACTTCAGCTCCGGCATCTTCGGCCTCATCATCAACGCCACAATCGGAGCGACGGTGCTCCTGGTTGCTTTGCGGCTCACGGGCGCGAGTGGGTGGGGCGGTCGCTAGCCGCGCCATCGGTCAATGAGGCGCTCTAGCTGCGTGCCTCCTCGACCGACCGTCTGGACTCGCGTTGCCCGAAAGCGCCTCGTCACCTACCGTCCAGAAAAGCGAGTGGGGCCGCGTGCGACGCTTGGCGGTCGTGTCTGAGCGGGGATCATGAAGAAAGGGGGAGATTTGCATGAGGGTCGGCCGATCGGCGGAGACCCTTGCAGCGCCACCGCCTTTCTTGGAAAGTGGACGCGATGGCTTCCGATTTTGGAGCCTGGTTGGATCCTCAAAGCGCGGGATTGCCATTGCAACGATGTTCAACAGTATCAATTGATCGACACTGGTACCGCCACCCCGGCTCGAACGGGGGACCTCTAGATCCACAATC
>JAFAHO010000068.1 GCA_019237205.1 Hyphomicrobiales bacterium | reverse complement strand
GCGCGACAACAATTGCGACGAGATCCAGGGCTACCACCTGAGCAAGCCGATCCCGCCCGAGGAGCTCGAGACCTTCCTGCGCCAGTGGACGCAACGTGGCGATGGCGCCGAGACGGAATCGACCGACGAAAGCTTCAGTCCGTAGCTTGGCGAGTCAATCGTCCGTGGAGGGAGCTTGATGGCCCCTCGTGATGCGGTCGGCGCGCTCGAGGCCTGGATAGGACGCTTCAGCGCCGAGGCGGCGAAACTATTCCTCGACCCATATGCGATCGAGTACGACGACCGCGACGCCGCCGGCGAGCTGCGGTTCAACGCGATTGGCATGGTCGAGGGCCGGAATGCTATTCGCGACCTACACAATGAGAGGCGAGGGCTAGAACCGGAATGCGCAAACTGACCTTGCGGACTTTGTAGCAGCCAAACATCAGGTCAGTCGGTGACCTCGCCCGTGTCAGGGGCTCCGCTGGCGCCGGTAACTGTCTCGCATCTCCCGCTTGAGCACCTTACCCGCGAGGTTGCGGGGGAGGGCGTTCATGATGATGATGTCGCTAACCCGTTGAAACTTCGCGTCCACTCGGCCGTTGGTCCACTCTTTCAGCGGTTCGGGTTCGATCGTCTCTCCCGGGTGCAGCACGACGGCCGCCACCGGTGTTTCTCCCCATTTTTCGTCCGGAACTCCAAACACGGCCACGTCGGTCACCGCGGGATGCTGGATCACCACCTCCTCGATGTCTCGCGGATAAACGTTGACTCCGCCGGAGATGATCATGTCCTTGATCCGATCGATGAGGAAGAGATAGCCGTCCTCATCCACATAGCCGGCGTCGCCGGTGTGCAGCCAGCCGTCAATTATGGCCTGTTCGGTCAGGTCCGGACGTTTATAGTAACCCGCCATCATTGTGGGGCCCTTGCCGCAGATTTCACCCACCTCGCCAGGGGCGCACTCCGTGCCGTCCGCCCGCAGGATGCGCATCTCAAAGAAGGATGGTGGCGCTCCCACTGACCCCTCTTTGCGGATGGCGTCATGCTTGTCGAGCACGGTCATGAAACCTTCGGTCAGCCAGTAGAGCACATCAAACTTGCCTGGCAGCAATTCATTCAGCCGATGCTTGTATTCCAGCAGTAGCGGGCCGCCGACATTGTGGATCATCTCCAGGGACGCCAGCGCCTGGGGGGTGAAGGCCGGGCTGTTGAGCAGCGCGACAATCTGGGATGGCACCATCACGGTATGGGTCACCTGTTCCCGTTCGATATCCCGGATCACCCGCTCCGCATTGAACGCCTCGTGAAGGATATACGTGCTGCCCAAGTACATCCAGGGCATCAGATCCAGCATCGCGCCGTTGAAGACGATGGCGCCGGCGTGCAGGCACACGCTCTCCGGCGTCATCCGCCAGGCCGAACCGAACAGCGTACAGTACATGGCGCGCACGTAGTGAGAATGGACTATGCCCTTGGGGGCGCCCGTGGTGCCGCTGGAGTACATGATGTTGTACACGTCCGCGTCAGTTAGGCCGGCATCCAGGGGATTGTCTTCGGCGGCCCCGGCGGTGAAGTCCTCATAGGTGCGGAAACGCGGCGGCGGCTCCGCCTGGCAGCCTACCAGCACGAAGCGATCAGCCCGTAGTGCCGGCAGCTCGCCGCGAATCCGGTCCAGGGTTTGGGCGAAGGACGCCTCGGCAAGTACGGCGACCGAATCGGAATCCCGCAACAGGGTCGCCAGTCCCCCTTCCTGCAGCAGAGTGCTCATGGGGACAATGACGATGCCGGTTTTGGCCGCCGCCCAGTAGGCGGTCATCAACTCCAGACAGTTGGGCAGAACAGTGGCTATCTTCTCGCCCTTGGCGATGCCGTTGGCCAGCAGGGCGTTCGCCAGGCGGTTAACGACAGCGTTCAGTTTTCGGTAGGTCAGCCGCTGGTCGCCCACGACCAGCGCCAGATGATCAGGCCGGTAGCGGGCGTGACGCGGCAGCAGTGCGCCAATGTTCATGGACAATTCCTCCAACCCGTTGTAGCGCCGCTGAAGGTCAGGTGACCACAGTCGCGGACGAGCCGCACGGCCTCGGCTGCGGCGACGGGTTGCCCTTTTCCGCTCTGTTTCCTGATGTTCGTCGCCTACCGCGGCTTCAGCGTCATCCTGTTCGCGCCGATCGCGGCGCTAGGCGCCGTCTTCCTCACCGCCGCCAGCGCGATGACAAAATGCATTGAGCCCTCCTGAACTCCTCCCTATGTCGCTGGGCAACGTGCCGTGCGGGCGAGAAGGAGACAAGGCGGTCGATTGACGCACGCCGTCGCGGTCTGTTGCCGGGCTGGCGAGCCAATGTCGCAAGCACGGTGTGGCTACAATGCCGTAACGAGTCGACGTGACGCGTTCGCAGCTTGTTTCATGAACGCCCGCGCCCGGTCTTTGCGCAACCCGACAATAGCGCCTCCGACCGCATTCCGGCGCATTCCAACCGCACCGGGACCGATTGGGAACGGGCGCAAAAGGTCGACCTGACCCGTTCGCTAAACCGTTGGCGAATGTCCGCCATTTGCGCATTCCCGCCGTCCGACGTAGCGTCCTCGCACAGCTGACATCGCCCAGCCCAGTCGTTCCTCCCTCGCCAGCGCACCGGCAGCGAATACTGGCAGAGGGCCGCAGATAGGGCAGCTAAGCTAATCGTTTCAATTGGTTACCCATCGAACTTGTTGCTCTTTGGAAAGCCCTTCGGCGGCAGACGGCCGGCTTCGGCCCGATTGCCGATCCATTCGTTAAGCTCAGGCCTCGCGACAGTGAAGGTGCGCCCCGCTGAGTCCCGCCAGGTGAGGCCGTCGGCGATGGCGAAGGTCTTGGCGTCGGAGACGCCGCCGTCCTTGTACCGCTGGAGACGCGTGCCCTTGCCGCGCGCCATCTCGTTGAGCTGGTTGATGGGAAACACCAGAAGCTTGCGGTTCTGGCCGATCACGGCGACATGATCGCCAGCGACGGGTACGATCAGCACCGCGGTCGCAGGAGTCGTCACATTGATGACCGCCCTCCCCTTGCGGGTCGAGGACAGAAGCTCATCCTCGCCGACGACAAAGCCATTGCCGTCGCTTGCGACAATCAGCCGCCTGACGCTGGGCGCGTAAGGCCACACGGCCACGATCGAGGCGCTCTCGTCGATGTCTGCCATGAGCCGGATTGGCTCGCCCTGCCCGCGCCCGCCCGGCAACTTCGACGCCTCGAGCGTGAATACCTTGCCGTCGCTCGCCAGCACCAGAATCTTCGACGTCGTTTCCGCGAAGAACGACGTCATCAGCCCGTCGTCGCCCTTGAAGGTTGCGCCCGAGAGGTCGGCGACCTGTCCCTTCAACGCCCGTATCCAGCCTTTCTGCGAGACGAGGATCGTCACCGCCTCCCGCTCGATCATCGCTTCGGCGAGGTCGGCGACCACGACGTCGGGAGCGTCCTCGAAGCTGGTCCGCCGCTTGCCGAGCCTGGTTTCCGGGCCGAATTTCTTTTTGACGTCGCGGATTTCGACCGCGATCATCTGCCACTGCTTCCGGTCGCTCGCGATCAACGCCTCGATCGAGGCCTTCTCTTTCGTGAGGTCGTCCTCTTCCTTGCGCAGCGCCATTTCCTCGAGACGGCGCAGGCTCCTCAGGCGCGTGTCGAGGATATAGACGACTTGTGGATCGGTGAGGCTGAAGCGGAGTTTCAGCTCCTCTTTCGGCTCCTCCACCTCGCGGATGATGCGGATCACCTCGTCGAGATTGAGGAAGACGACGATCATGCCGGCGAGCAATTCGAGCCGCTTGTCGATCGCCGCCAGACGATGGCGCGAGCGACGCACAAGCACCGTCCGGCGATGGTCGAGCCACTGCTGCAGCGCCTCGCCGAGCGACACGACCCGCGGCGTCACGCCGTCGACCAGCACGTTCATGTTGACCGACACGCGCGTCTCGAGCTCGGTGAGGCGGAAGAGCGACTCCATCAGCGTCGCCGGCTCGACTGCGCGGCTCCGCGGCTCGAGCACGATGCGCACGTCCTCGGTCGACTCGTCGCGTATGTCGGCGAGCAGCGGCAGCTTGCGCTCGTTGAGGAGGTTGGCAATCTGCTCGATCAGGCGAGATTTCTGCACCCCGTAAGGGATCTCGGTCACGATCGCGGACCAGCCTCCGCGCCCCGCGTGTTCCCTCGTCCAGCGGGCGCGTAGCCGAAAGGCGCCACGCCCCGTGCGGTAGGTCTCGCGGATGGCGTCGCTGTCGTCGATGACGATGCCGCCGGTCGGAAAATCGGGGCCGCGAACGAACTCGCAAAGCGCCCCGCTCTCGGCGCCCGGATGGGCGACAAGATAGAGCGCGGCGTCGCAAAGCTCGGCAATGTTGTGGGGAGGGATCGAGGTCGCCATGCCGACGGCGATTCCCTGCGCGCCGTTTGCGAGCAGGTTCGGCACGGCCGAGGGCATCACGATCGGCTCTTTGGCGTCGCCAGAATAATTGTCGCGCCAGTCGACCGAGTCCTCTTCCACGCCCTCCATCAGGAGGCGCGCGACGTCGGTCATGCGCGCTTCGGTGTAGCGATAGGCGGCGGCGTTGTCGCCGTCGATGTTGCCGAAATTGCCCTGCCCCTCGATCAGCGGATAGCGCGACGCGAAGTCCTGCGCGAGTCGAACCAAAGCCTCGTAGATCGCCTGGTCGCCGTGCGGGTGGAACGAGCCCATTACGTCGCCGACGATCTTGGCGCATTTCTTGAAGGCCGTGCCGGGGTCGAGCCTGAGGATATGCATGCCATAGAGGATGCGGCGATGCACCGGCTTCAGGCCGTCGCGCGCGTCGGGCAGCGCCCGGCCCATGATGGTCGAGAGCGCATAGGCGAGATAGCGCTCTTCCAAAGCGTCGCGCAGGTTGATGTCGATCGGCGCCGAAGGCGGCGAGGGAGGCGGCGGAGCAGCTTTGGCCATGAGCCGGGGTTAACCCGGCCCTTGAGTCGCCGCAAGGGAGGCGGCCGCCGCCAGACCCCTGAATATATTGCGGGCCGGCGTCGCTTTCGGAACCCTGTCCGATCCCAGGAGTTCTCGTCCGCCAACAAAGCAACGTGATGGGTTGCTACGGAATCGATTCTAAGCTCGGAGGATTTGCAATCGGGCCAGGGCCGCCCCAAATAAACCCTGCGGAGGACGCTGAAAAATGCTTGTTAGACTCGCTGTTCTTTCAGTCTTTGTTCTTTGCGGCGTCTTGTGCGGCGCAGCTCGAGCTCATGATGTCTGGGCGGACCGCAGAGTGGTGCCGGCTTGGGTGAAGGCGGCATGCTGCGGTCCTGACGACGTTCACCATCTGCGGCCCGAGCAGGTCCACCGGATATCGGACGATTATTACATGGTTGACGGCTATCCCAACCGCATTCCAGCGCGAGCCGCGCTGCCGAGCCAGGACGGAGATTATTGGATATTCTATAGGGACGACGGCGGAGGCGGAGCCCGGTCGATCGTCTACTGCTTCTTCGTGCCCATGGGTTCTTAGCCGAGCGGCCGTCGGCCAAGCGTTATCTGTTGCGACGGGGTTTGACGCTGGGCGGCGCACAGCGCTGGCGGGGTTGGGCAGTCCCGACTACATAGGGGCGCCCATTCCCGGTGGGCCCTTGTGAGGACCCATGTCGCCAATGATCTCCGTCGCCGCCGTCACCAAACGCTACGCGACCGGATTTCTGGCGCTGGATTCTGTCGATCTCGCCATCGAAAAGGGGGAGATCTTCGCTCTCCTTGGCCCGAACGGCGCCGGCAAGACGACGCTGATCGGCGTGATTTGCGGCACGGTGTCGATGACCGCGGGCAAGGTGCTCTTGGACGGCCACGACGTGGTCAGCGACTTTCGCTCCGCGCGTTCGATCGTCGGCCTCGTCCCGCAAGAGATCGCGCTCGACATTTTTGCGACCGTCCGGGCGACCGTGTCGTTCAGCCGACGCCTGTTCGGCCGGCCGCCTGACGCGGGCTTTGTCGAACAACTCCTGCGCGATCTTTCGCTGTGGGAAAAGCGCAACAGCCGCACCCTCGAGCTCTCCGGCGGCATGAAGCGTCGCGTCATGATCGCCAAGGCCCTCGCGCACGAGCCGGACGTTTTGTTCCTCGACGAGCCGACCGCCGGCGTCGACGTCAATCTGAGACGCGAGATGTGGGCGCTGGTGCGGCGGCTGCGCAACAAGGGCGTCACCGTGGTCCTCACCACCCACTATATCGAGGAGGCGGAGGAGATGGCCGACCGCGTCGGCGTCATCGACAAAGGCCGAATCATTCTGGTCGAGGACAAAACGAAGCTAATGCGGAAGCTGGGCAAGCGGCGATTGAGGCTCGTGCTGCACGACCCGCTGCCCGCCCTCCCCGCCGCGCTCGCCGGCTGGCCGCTCGAACTGGAGGACGGCGGCAGACGCCTCTCCTATCGCTTCGACGCATCCGCCGAGGACACCGGCGTGCCGATGCTGCTCAGGCGTCTCGGCGAGCTCGGCGTCGACTTCAAGGACCTCGAGACGACTGCGAGCAGTCTCGAAGACATTTTCGTCGATCTTGTCGGGCGCGCGGCATGAGTGGAATCAATCTCGGAGGCGTGTGGGCGCTCTACCGCTATGAACTGTCGCGCACCGTCAGGACGATCTGGCAGAGCGTCGCCACGCCGGTCATCACCACCGCCCTCTATTTTGTGGTCTTCGGCAGCGCGATCGGCTCGCGCATGCGCGAAGTGGGCGGGGTCAGCTATGGCGCCTTCATCGTGCCGGGGCTCATCATGCTGTCGCTCCTCACCCAAAGCATCTCGAACGCCGCGATCGGCATCTATTTCCCCAAGTTCACGGGAACGATCTTCGAGATCCTCTCAGCGCCGCTGTCGGCGATCGAAGCCGTCGTCGCCTATGTCGGCGCGGCGGCGACCAAATCCATCGCGATCGGCCTGGTCATCCTCGCCACCGCGACGCTGTTCGTGCCCGTGCGCATCGAGCATCCGGCGTGGATGGTCGCGTTCCTCATCCTGACCTCGGTAGCCTTCAGCCTGTTCGGCTTCATCATCGGCATCTGGGCGAAGAACTTCGAGCAGCTCGCAGTGATCCCGGCGCTCATCGTCACGCCGCTGACCTTTCTTGGCGGCGCCTTCTATTCGATCGACATGCTGCCGCCGTTCTGGCGGACGGCGAGCCTGTTCAATCCGGTGGTCTATCTTGTCAGCGGGTTTCGCTGGAGCTTCTACGGCCAGGGCGACGTCAGCGTCGAGGCGAGTCTCGGCTTCACGGCGCTGTTCATCTCTGCGTGCCTTGCGGTTCTCGTCCGGATCTTCCGCACAGGCTGGCGGCTGAAGCCGTGAGCCTCAATCGATTCTGGGTTCGCGATCCGATCCGCGCTTACAGAGCGCAATTGCGCTTCTGCCTGCGCACTACGGTTGCTGGGCTATTGGCTCTTGTGGTCGCCCGGAGTTTCAACTTTCCGTTGCACGGATTGTGGGCGGTGCTGACCGCGGTGGTCCTAACGCAGGTGAGCGTGGGCGGATCGCTTCAAGCGACGATGGACTATATCGTCGGGACTCTCAGCGGGGCCGTGTACGCCGCGGCGATCGGCGTGCTCGTTCCTCACGCGACTGCGATTTCACAGGCGGTCGTACTTGCGCTCGCAGTCGCGCCGCTGGCGCTTGCGGCGTCAATCAATCCGAGTTTTCGCGTCGCGCCGTTTTCCGCGGTGCTCGTTCTGCTGATCGGGGGCGAGCTTGGCGAAAGCCCGATCGATTCCGCGGTTGTTCGGGTGTTGGAAGTCGCCCTTGGCGGCGCAGTCGCGATGGCCGTCTCGGTTCTGGTGTTCCCCGAGCGAGCACACAGACTGGGACTGGAGGCCGCCGCCCAAAATGTCAGAAAGATGGCGGACGTCCTCCCCAAACTGTTGGCAGGGTTCGAGCAGAGTCTTGATGCGGCGGAAATCGCGCGCATGCAGAACGATCTGGGCAGCTCAGTGACCGCGTTTCAAGCGCTCGCCACGGAGGCGAAGGGCGAGCGCATCGTCTCCTTCAGAAGCGATCCAGATCCGGCGCCGCTTTCACGGACTTTACTCAGGCTCCGACATGATCTCGTCATCCTCGGCCGCGCGGCGGCCATGCCGCTTCCCAAGGGCATCGCGCGGCGTCTTAGTGCGCGCATGACCTCCATCGGCGTCGCGGCAAGCGAATTTCTGCGCGAGAGCGCGACCGCGCTGGTGGAACTTCGCAATCCGCCGCCGTTCGCGCCAGCAGATGCGGCTCTGATGGCTTTCGACTCCGAGGTCGCCGCGCTTCGCAGCGAGGGGCTGACGCGCGCTCTTTCAACCGACGAGGTCGAGCGCCTGTTTGCGCTCGGTTTCGCCCTCGATCAACTCTTCCGCGATTTTGCCGATCTTGCACAGCGCGTGCAGGAATACGCTCAGGGAGAGGGCGCGCAAGCCAAGTCATGAATGCCTCGCGAGCCTTCAATGACCCCACACGGATTTACTCCCCGCGCCGCGCCGCCGCCGCCCAGTCGAGCGCCGCCTTCTGGTCGGTCGTCGCGAAGAGCCGGATCGGAACCGCGGACACGTCGAAGCCACTGAGTTTGGCTTCGTCCATGCGGTCTGTGTCGGTGACGACGGCGAGCTTGACGAGTGACTTGTGCGCCAGGGCGGCGCTCGCGAGCCCGCGCGCGAGCTCGGCGAAATAGCCGTCGAAGTCCCGGTCGACGACGATGACGAGGCCGGTCGAGGCCTCTGATGAACCCAGCGCCGTTTCAATCGCCACCTCGACGTCCCGCGCCATAATCGTGCCGGTCGCGCGCAGAGCAACGGTTTGCATGGGCGCGTCTTGCATTCGTTCCAACATCGGGTCATTCCCTCCTTGCGCCTGATTTTGCTCCGGCCTGATG
>JAFAHO010000197.1 GCA_019237205.1 Hyphomicrobiales bacterium | reverse complement strand
CGACAAATGGACGACTGCGGCCCCACTTGACAAAATCGTAGATGAGCGAACCGGCGATGGATGGGGCGTTGCTGACGGTGACCCCGTCTGCGGAATATTCGCCATAGGAAAACCCGCCGATCACGGTCAGTTCGTCGCTCAGACTGTGCCGCCCATGCGCGCCGAGGGCATAAGAGCCGATCGAACCGAAGCCCGAACTGCAATTGGAGCAATTGACCTGCTCGGTCGCGCCGATCAGGATCGAATCGAGGATCCTGTTTGTGATGATTTGCTGCTGCTGGGACTTGGCGACATTGGTGATCGAACTGGCGATGTCGTTTTGCGTCGAGGTCGGCGAGGAGACGAGATACCAGTCGTTGTTGGTGTCCTCCAGCGAGTACCGGTAGCCGCCGACGACCGGCGTGTTGGCGAGGGCGAAAGCGTTGGAGGCGGTCGTTCCGCCGTTGGCGGTGACAACGACCGGAATTCCATTGCCCGTGGTTTGCGCGCCGCCGCCGCCAATGTTGTTGATGGTCAGGAGACTCGAACCCGTTGCGCTCCCGCCCTTGATGACGAGTTGGTCGGAAGCGGACCCGGTTCCGCCGAGCACCGCGTTCATGGTCAGGTTCGCGCCCGTGCCGACGTAGCTGCCGACCGTAAGCGTCTTGAATCCGCCTCCCTCGCTTGGCGAGGCGAACACGATCGCGCTGTTAGTGACAGAGAGGTTCGACACGGCCGACGAACCGGTCATGGTCCAGCGCGATCCGTTCACCAGATTGACCGCGGTGCTCGAAGTCGAGTCGGTCTGGATCGCGCCGGTGAGGGCGGACGCGTTCGCGTTCAGCGTGATCGTGCTGCCGTTGGTCGCGTCGAGGAGATTGTTGAGCCCGGCGTTGGCGGTCGTGTTGTTGAAATTGATGGTCGAGACCGACGGATCGGCGAAAATCAGATTGCCGGTCGTGTTGGCGATCGTGAAATTGTCGAAGGTCGCGACCTGGTTCTTCCCGCCAAGGAAGTCGATCGCGTCGCCCGCCGAAGCGATCGTGCCGCCGCCGGTCGCGGAGATGGAGGCGCCGTTGCCCTGCAGCGTAAGCGCCGCGGCGGCTGCGCTGCTCGTGTGGATATTGGACGATCCCGTCGCGGTCCACGTCGAACCGTTGATAAGACTTAAGGTCGTGTTCGAGGTGGAGTCCGTTTGAATCGCGCCCGTCAATGTCGATGCGTTCGCGTTCAGAATGATGCTGCTGCTGGCGGTCGCGTTGAGGAGATTGTTATTTCCGGCGTTTGCAGTCGTGCCATTGAAATTGACGGTCGCCGTTGACTGGTTGGCGAAGATCAGATCACCCGTCTGATTGGCGATGGCGAAATTGTTGAAGGTCGCGACCTGGTTCTTTCCGCCGAGGAACTGGATCGCGTCGCCGGCGGAGGCGATCCTGCCGCCGCCCGTCGCGAGAATGGAGGCGCTGTTGCCCTGCAGCGCGACAGCTGTCGCTGCTGCGTTGTTCGTCTGAAGATTGAGCGTTCCGGTCGCCGTGATCGAACCGGCGGTCCCGCTCGATGCGGCGTCGCTGGCGAAAAGTCCGGTTGCGCCGACGCCAGAGGTCGTGATGGTGGCCGAAGCCAGCGTAATCTGCGAGCCCGCGCCGTCCGCATTAACGCCGAAAGCGCCCAATCCCGTCGATGGAGAGACGCCTCCCATAGTCGTGATCGTCACCGGACCTGTCGCCGTGACGCCGCCGCCCGCCGTTGCGTAGAGGCCGATCGCGCCTGCGCCTTGGGTGGTGAACGTGTTGGTCCCGCCCAGGTTGGCCTGTGAGCCGGAGCCGGTTACGACAAGGGCATGCGCATCCTGGCCGGAGGTCGTGGCGGAGCTGTTGGTTAGGGTAGTGGAGCCGCCGTTATTGGTCATCACGCCGCCGGCGCTTGAGCCTGTTGTGATGATCGTCGCGTTTGCCAGATCCATCGTGCCGCCGGCCGTTTCCGACGGACTGGCGCCATTGTAGGCGCCGAAGGCGAAGAAGCCGTCGCTCGTATCGACGTTGCCGTGGGTCGTTATGCTGATTCCTGTGGCCGTGAGCATCGAGCCGGCGCCAGTTGCGACGAGGCCGCTCGATCCGTCGCCGTTGGTCATGATTTGGGCTCCGGATACCTGCGCGGAGCCGCCTGAACTTACGCTAACGCCATTCGCGCTCGTCCCCGTGGTGGCGATAACCGTGGGGCCAGCCTCACTATTGGAGATGCTCGTCGATCCTCCGTTTATTGTGAGAACCGCGTCGGCATGTGCTCCCGCCGTGCTGATTGAGCCGCTGAGGATCGTCGTCGAGCCACCGGTCGAGGTGAGGACGCCATAGATCTGCGCGCCCTGTGTCGAGACCGACGTATCCGTGAGCATTGCGACGCCGCCTGTCGTGAAACTCCCGAACGGGCCATTGTAAACGCCATAGGAATGGAGAGTCTGGCCCGTGCTGGAATCGGCGCCGCCAATGGTCGAAATAGTGACGTTCGTCGCGTCGATCTCGGACCCCGCGCCGTTGATTCCCAGTCCGCCGGACCCATCGCCATTGGTGCTGATAGACGTCCCGTTGAGCCGTATGAGCCCGCCGCTGTGCGCGACCGCCGCGTAAGCGCTATTGCCGAAAGTCGTCACCGATCCGTCGGTCAGCGTCACTTGGCCCCCGGCCTCGGCGAGGACGCCGGTTGCGCCCGTTCCGGGGCCAGGGTCGGCGCCGGTCGTCACAGCGACGTTTGTCCCCGTGATTGTCGATTGGACGCCGCTTTCCCCGCCCGCGCCCGTCGCGTAGAGGCCGTAAGCGCCGGTCCCGGACGTCATCACCGTGCCGCCATTCAGCGTCACTGCGCCGCCCGTGTCCGCCTGGACGCCATAGGCGTTGGAACCCCCGGTCGAGATCGACGTCCCGTTCGTGGTCGCGATGATCGAGCCCGAACGGCTCGCCCACAAGCCTGGCGCCGAGTCGCCCGCCGTTGAAACCGATCCGCCGCTGAGCGACGTCGATCCCCCATTCGTGGTGTAGACGCCGAAGGCCGCCGTCCCGGCCGCGGCGAGCGTCGAATCCGTCAGAGTCAGCCCCGGCGCGTCGCTGAAGCCGGCGCCGTCATTGAAGGCTGCGCCGGTGTCCGGGGGAGATACGGAGTCGCCATTGGACACCACGATCAACCCGCTGCCGGCGATTGTGGATGAGCTCCCCTGGACGACGAGACCGATGGAGCCGCCCGCGTTCGTCGTGATCTGACCGCCGTTCATGAGACTGATGGCGCCGCCCAAATCGGCGACGGCGCCGTCGGCCCCCGCCCCAAACGTCTGGATGGTCGGGGCTCCGTTCGCCGTGATGGTCGATCCGGCGCCGCTCGCAAAAAGGCCGAATGCGCCGGCGCCGGTGCTCTTGATTTTCCCGCTGGCGAACGTGATCGCGCCGCCGTTGCTCGCAAAAAAGTCGTAGGCTGTGGCGCCGCTGGTTTGGACGTCGGCTATGCCGGCGGTCAAATTGATCTGGCCGCCGTTCGCATAAACGCCATAGGCATTTGCGAGCGTAGGAGTGTCGATCGTGACCCCGGCCGGCGTGGAGGTGATGACGCCGCCGCTGCTGGCGGAGAACGCGACGTATCCAGGCGGCACCCCGCTGTAAAAGCCAGCGGCCGAGCAATTGTCGCCGCTGTGTGCAATGATGCCACTGCCCGAAACGTCATAGAAGCAGGTGGCATAGACGCGCTCCGGGGCGAACATCGCCGCCAGCGCGATGATGCTCGCCGAGGACAGGAACCAGCGCGCCGCCGCTACCGCCCGCATAGAGCGCCTCCCCCTCCGCCGAGCGCGTTCGAGGCGAAACTCGTGTCCGAAGAGCAGAGCGACGCGGCGCCGGAGCAGAGCGAGGCGAAATTGACCGGGGTCGAGGTCAGGCCCGCCTGGTTGACGCCGCCGACCTTCTTTACAACCGCGGTCTGTCCGGGGTTCACGATGGGCTCGCAGTCGCATCGGCCGGTCTTTGGACCGGGCGCGAGGCCGCAATTGCGCTCCTGCTGCTCGAGAGTGACTCCGGCTCGGCGCGGGCAGACGATCGCCTGGCCCTCGACCAGGGTCACGCGGGTCTGGGCGCTGCGCACGTCGATGTCCAGCACCGTGCCGCGGACGCCGATCGCCGCCGTGGGCGTATCGATCGCATAGGATTTCTTGTCCAGCCCGCCTGTGGTGAAGCGAAAGACGCCCTTGGCGAGGTTGACCGCGACCTTCTGCGCGTTGGGGTCCCCTTCGTAGACGAAGCGATCGAGCACGACTCGAGAGGTTGGGCCGACGGCGAGGTTGGTTGAATCGAGAAAGACGAGCTTGGCGAGAGAATCCGGGCCCGTCTTGACCGCATCGTTGCGGAAGACTGATTCTCCGGCGGTCAAGGGAGACGAGGCTCCCCCGATTTCGCGCGTGACCTGATTCTGCGCCGTGGTCGCCGATCCGATCGCCTGCTGGGCGCGCGCGATGCCGACCGTGGAAATCGCGGACACAACCCCGACAGCGACAATCGCCACAATGCGATGGTTCGCCATGACCCCCGCCCAAACAGAATCATACGTACTACAAGCACATCCACTAAATTGCGCGCGGCGGCAATTGTCAATCGCGAGGCCGGCGCGGGACCTTACGCTCGACCCTGCCGTGAGGCTGCCAGATCGCTCGGCGTATCGACGTCGAAGGACACGTCCGAACCCGGCGGCGGGGCGATCTCGACAACGTCGCCTTCCTTAAGGGAACCAAGGAGCCGCTTCGCGCCCTCATCGCCTACGAGCCGACGCGCGCGATCAAACAGCGTCCGGCGGAGAAGAACCGGATTGCCGCGCCGTCCGCCTTCAGCCGGCGCGATCGCCTGCGCATTCGGCTGCGCCTCGAGAGCGCCGATCAGCGAATCGAGGAGCCGCGGCTCGATGTTCGGCATGTCGCCGAGCAGCGCCAGCGCGCCCCTGGCGTCGTCCGGGATCGCGGTCAGTCCTGCGCGGAGCGATGAGGCCAGACCGGTCGCATAATCCGGATTAAACACGATCGTTACGGGCAGGCCGCGGAGCGCCGTCTCGACCGCGCCTCGGGCGTGGCCGACGACGACGATCACCGGGCGCGCCCGCGAGGCAAGCGCCGCCTCCACGACGCGCAAAACGATCGGCTTGCCGCCGAGAATCGCCACGAGTTTCGTTTCCTCGGCCCCGCCCGCCTTGCGAAAGCGCGACGACTGGCCTGCGGCGAGAACGAGGGCGGCGACCTTAGTCACGCGGTTCTCGCGGCTGCGGGCGCAGGGCGATCTCCATCAGAAGCCCTCCGACGCCCATGGCGCGGATGTCGGACTGGGATGTCGGCACGCCGGCGATGAGGCGCTGCAGGACCCAGTCGAAGCCGTTCTCCTTGGGCGAGCGGGCGCAGCCCGGGGCGCCGAGGATCGGCATGTCCCCGCGCGCTGCGAGCAGCAGCAGGTTGCCGGGATCGACCGGCATCCCGAACCGCTCGATCTGGCCGCCGAACGCCTCGACGGCCGCGGGAATGACGTCGCGGCGGTCGGTGATGGCGGAAGCGCCGAAGATGATGAGCGCGTCGGCTCCCGGGGCCAGTCGCGCCAGGGCGTCGGCGAGGGCGCCGATTTCGTGCGGCGCCGTCTCGTGCGCAACGATGCGGGCGCCGGTCGGCGCGAGGCGAGCCTCGAGCGCTCTCAGGGTCTTGGCGACGACGCTCATCTTGAGCCCCGGCAGCAGGGTCGAGACGACGGCGATCCGGAGCGGCCGGAACGGCGCGACGGAAACGGCGGCCGCGCCGCTGAGCGCCGCGACCGAGGCCTCGAGCGTCGCGCCGTGGGTCGCGAAGGGGATGATCTTGACGGT
The DNA here is from genome assembly GCA_019237205.1 of Hyphomicrobiales bacterium. Lineage (GTDB taxonomy): Bacteria > Pseudomonadota > Alphaproteobacteria > Rhizobiales > Beijerinckiaceae > Roseiarcus. The sequence continues at coordinate 9,561 of JAFAHO010000197.1, read as the reverse complement.
GGCGATCATGTCGCCGTCCTCAACCGGCCGGTAGTTCGGCAGTGTCGCGACCGTGACGGATTCGTCGATCGCGTTGATCCGGTCGATCGCGGCGGCGTCGACAACCGCGAGTCCCGCGGCCTCGGCGAAGAGGTTCACGCGTCCGGTGAACGCGGCGGCGACACGCACATTGGCGCCCGCGAGACGCTTCGCCAGCTCCTGCGCCGCCTCGTTCTCGCCGACGTCGTCCTCTTCGAGACGGGCCGCGACGATACTGGTCACGCCCGCCTCCGCCAGCATGAGCCGGCGCGCCGGCGTGATGATATCGCCCTTCTTCAGCGTGACGTCCTTGACCCGCACGGCGTGGGCGAGGATCGCGCCTTCGGCCTCAACAAGCGGGACCTCGCCGAATTTCATGCCGCCGCGCTTTCCGAGCGCAGCGGCTTCTTGCGCAGCGCAGCGACGATCTCGCCCATGATCGACACTGCGATTTCGGCCGGACTGACGGCGCCGATGTCAAGGCCGATCGGGGCATGGATTCTCGCGAGCGTAGCCTCGTCGAAGCCGTGAGCGCGCATGCGCTCGAGCCTCCTGGCGTGCGTTTTGCGTGAGCCAAGCGCGCCGACGTAGAAGCAGCCGGCCCTTAGCGCGATCGTGAGCGCGGGATCGTCGATCTTGGGGTCGTGAGTGAGAAGGCAGATCGCGGTGAACCGGTCGAGCGGCCGGTCGGCGAGCGCCTCGTCCGGCCACTGGGCGAGGACCGGCGTCTCGGGGAAACGTTCGGGCGTCGCGAAGGCGGTGCGCGGATCGACGATCGTGACGTCGAGACCGGCGATGCGCGCGATCGGCGCGAGCGCTTGCGAGATATGGACCGCGCCGATGAGGGTCAATCGCGGCGCCGGCGCCTGAATGGTGAGGAAATAGTCGACCCCCGCGGCCGTGACCACGCCGCTCTTGCCCATTCGCAGCGCCGCCTCGATCTCGCCGGACAGCGGGTCGGCGGCGAGCGCGGCGGCCTCGACGAAACGCTGCTCGCCGTCTGCGAGGCTCGTGACGACTGCGCCCGCGCGCCGTTCGCGCCGCGCCGCGTTCATTGCCTTGAGAACCTCGAGACGCATCAGTCGAGCTTCTCGACGAGGACCTTGATGCGGCCGCCGCAGGAGAGCCCGACGCGCCACGCCGTCTCATCGGCGACGCCGAATTCGAGCATGCGCGGCTCGCCGCTGGCGATCACTTCGCCGGCTTCCTCGACGACTGCGCCCTCGACGCAGCCGCCCGACACCGATCCCAGGAAATTGCCGTCGCCGTCGATCACGAGATGGGAGCCGACCGGCCTCGGCGCCGAGCCCCAGGTTTCGACGACCGTGGCGATCGCGACGTCGCGCCCCGCCTCGCGCCACGCTTCGGCGGCAGCCAGGACGTCCTCTTCCCGCGTCAGCATATCAAAGCCCTTTCCCGTCTCGCCTCATGGGGCGCTGAATCCGACTCTCGCATGGCTGCCGTCGCAAAACGGCTTGCGGCCCGAGTGACCGCAGCTGCCGTCAAACCGGATCGTCGCCTGCTTGCCCGTGATGGTTTCGACTGCGTCGGTCATCGCGCTCCACTTTCTGCCCGGCGCCGATTGCTGGGGGGTAAATGGCTCCGCCCGCGTCGCTCCGCAAGCCCGCTCTTAGCGTCACGCCGACGCCTTGAGCCACGCGGCGGGGTCCCGGGGGCCGCTGCGCTGCCCGGAGAGCGCCTTGCAGAGGTCGGCCATGCTGGCGAGATTGTGAATCGGCCGGAACGAATCGACGTGAGGCAGCATCGACCGCACGCCGAGCGCCCGGGGGGAAAAACCGTCGAACCGCAGCAGCGGATTGACCCAGATCACCTCGCGGCTCGACTTGCGCAGGCGCTCCATCTCGGCCGCAAGCTGCTCGACGCCGTCCCGCTCGAGCCCGTCGGTGAACAGGACCACGATCGCGCCCTGGCCGAGCACGCGGCGCGCCCACTCTCGGTTGAAGCGGGCGAGCGCTTCGCCGATGCGGGTTCCCCCCGACCAGTCGACGGCAAGCGCCGCGCATTGGGCGAGCGCGTCGTCGGGGTCGCTTGCCCGCATCGCGCGGGTGACGTTGGTCAGCCTCGTGCCGAACAGGAAAGTGGAAACGCGCCGCGTTTCCCCCATCGCATGCAGGAAATGAAGGAAAAGCCGGGTGTATTCGCTCATCGAACCGGAAATGTCGCACAGCGCCACAATGGGAGGCGGCCGCACGACGCTGGCGCGGAATTCGAGATCGATCGCGCCGCCGGGCTGCAGGGAGCGACGAAAACTGCGGCGGGCGTCGATGCGAATCCGGCGCGCAGAGGGGGCGAAACGCCTGGTGCGGCGGCGGTCCTCCGGCATCACAAGGGTCCGGATCAGCTTGCGCGCTTCATCGATTTCGGCGGCGCTCATCTGGGCGAAGTCCTTGGCGCGCAGAATTTCCTTGTCCGACATCGTGAACCGGGCGTCGAGATCGAGCGAGGGGACGGCCTTGGGCTCGCGCGGCCCGGACTTGAACAACGCATCGGCGACCCGGCTCGCGCCGGCCTCCGCGCGCTGGGGCTTGCGCTCGCCCGGCGCCTGCGGCGACATCATCGCGATCAGCTTTTCGAGGAGGCCTCTGCGCCTCCAGAAGATCTGGAACGCCTGATCGAACAGCAAGCTATGCTCGTGCTTCTTGATGAAGACGGCGTGCAGCGTCGCATAGAAGTCGTCGCGATCGCCAAAACCCGCCGCCTCAACCGCGGCGAGCGCGTCGAGCACCGCCCCGGGGCCGAGCGGCACGCCGGCCTCGCGCAGCGCGCGGGCGAAATAGACGATGTTCTGCGCGAGCGCGCCGCCGCTGGAGGGCTCGGATTCGAGGTTCGTCATACAATCATCGCGCGCCTCTCGCGGAGCTGATGCCAAGTGAATGCGCTGAGTGCCCCCCTTCTCCCTCGGGCAGAAGGTGGCCGCGCGTAAGCGCGGCCGGATGAGGGTCGCAGATGAAGACCCATGAGGGCGTTTCCGCGAACGAACGCGCCCGCGCTCGCGCGATGCGGCGCGCGCCGACCGAGGCCGAGCTTCGCCTTTGGCGACTGCTGCGCGACCGGCGCCTCAGCGGCCTCAAGTCTCGCCGGCAGGTCCCGATCGGGCCCTACATCCTCGACTTCCTTTGCGTCAGCGCGCGGTTGAACGTCGAAGCCGACGGTTCTCAGCATGGGGAAAGCATTCGCGACGAACGTCGCGACGCATATCTCGCTCACCAAGGCTGGGCCGTGCTGCGCTTCTGGAACCACGAGATTCTATGCAATCGCGAAAGCACTATCGATACGATCCTTGCTCGCGCAGGTCTACCGTGGTGAGCGAGACCCTCATCCGGCTGCGCTCACGCGTAGCCACCTTCTCCCGGAGGGAGAAGGCGACGCGCGCCGTCGGAGATGCGCGAATGCGGTAGTACAAGGGAAGCAGTCGCGATTCGGCCCTCTTCCGAATGGTCGGCTCGATCCAGGCGCAACATTCTAGCCGGTCTCCATCCGGCGCAGTTCGGCCCGGGTCTCCTCGATCAGAGTCTGCGCTTTGGCGCCTTCGATCTTGGCGATGTCGTCCTGATATTTGAGCAAGACGCCCAGCGTATCGGACACTTGCGTAGGATCGAGCGCGACCGCGTCGAGTTCGGTCAGCGCCGCCGCCCAGTCGAGGGTTTCCGCCACGCCGGGCGACTTGAACAGGTCCTGCTTCCTGAGGCGCTGGACGAAGGCGACGAGTTCGCCGGTGAGCCGCGCCGGCGCCTGCGGCGCCTTGGCGCGCACGATCGCCATTTCCCGGTCAGCGTCCGGGTAGCCCACCCAGTGATAGAGGCAGCGGCGCTTCAGCGCGTCATGGATCTCGCGCGTACGGTTCGAGGTGATGACGACGATCGGCGGCTCCGGCGCCTTGACGGCGCCGATTTCCGGGATCGTCACCTGAAAATCGGACAGGATCTCGAGAAGGTAAGCCTCGAACGCCTCGTCGGCGCGGTCGATTTCGTCGATCAGCAGCACTGGCGGTCCGTCGACGCTCGGCTCCATCGCCTGGAGAAGCGGCCGCTTGATCAGATAGCGTTCGGAAAAGACGTCGTGCTCGATGCGCTCCTTGTCGTGCTCGCCGGCCGCCTCGGAGAGCCGGATCGCCATCATCTGGGCCGGGTAATTCCATTCGTAGACCGCGGTCGCGACGTCGAGGCCCTCGTAACACTGAAGGCGGATTAGCTTCCGGCCGAGCGAAGAGGCCAGAACCTTGGCGATCTCCGTCTTGCCGACGCCCGCCTCCCCTTCGAGAAAGAGGGGCCGGCCAAGCCTGAGGCTGAGGAAAAGGACCGTCGCCAGCGACCGGTCCGCGACGTAGTGAGCGCCCTGCAGGAGGGCGAGGGTTTCATCGATCGAGGTCGGCAGGGGCCGGGCCGAAGGTGAGGCTGGAAGGGCTCTATCCATTTGCGGCGAAGCCTAGCACGGCCGGGTGCGCGGAGGCGACGGGGATCGCATCCGCCTCTTGAGCGTGCACGTTGCGCTCCAGCTGGAATCGCAGCTCGTCCGGCTTCACCGTTGCACTTAAATCAGAACGTCCATCCCTCGGCTTCCATAAACTCGGGAAGGGACAGGCATTTGACACCGAAGTGCGCGCAGATGTTGGGAATCTTCACAGCGTGGGGCTTCATCACCTCGATAGTGACGACGGTTCGGTTCTCGGACGCCGCTCTGGCGATGACAAAAGGGTCTGCTACCTTACCGCCGCGCAGCAGCTTCTTTTGCTCAACGTTCTGCTGAAAACGTGGAACCGCATAGATCCTCGCGACGAACGCGCCCTCCTCCGCTGTCGGCGTAGCAAATAGCTCGCGATTTTGCTTCGCCCATTCGAGCAGGCTCTCAATCGGGCCGTCCTCGATTTCACGGAACACTTCGCGAGTGGAAACAAAGGCGGCCATCGTCAAAAAGCTGGTCAAAACGCCGCCACAGGGATGGAAAGCTCCGGCGGTAGTAATTACGAAATAGCGCCGACAGTGGCGAGTTGTCAAAGACGTAACTCACTGCACGCCTTTGACAAAATATTCCTCAAGCGTGCCAATATTCTTTGGCTTCACGTCAAGATATTCAGCGAGTTGCGTTTCGTCGATGCGATTCTGATGGTACTGACTGAAAGCGAGCGCCACGTAATCACGGCCGAGATACGCAAGCTTGCTCCAATACGGGTTGCCGCCGCTGCCTCCTTGCCTTTGGTCAGCCCACCTTCGAGCTGCACGCGTGTAGTCGTCTTGCGTTATCAGGCCACGATCGAGGAACTTGCGGAAGATAAATTCGCGGCTGACGTGAAAGCGTTCTGCGAGAATTTCGGCCGTGCGTTCGGTCGCTCTCTGTCCGGCGAATGCCACCTCAAACGACGTTTCCGGCACCAGAAACTGCGCTGCGAACCGATTGCATAGGACCTCAATGTGCTGCGGCCGCTCGGGCAGGCGTTCAACATATTGGTCGTCAAGCGGGTCGATGCCGCTCGTATGAAACAGCAGATGCGCAAGTTCGTGAAACAGCGTGAAAATCTGCCGTGTCTTGGCTGCGCTGTTGTTGACATAGATAATCGGGAAGACGTTGTCATAGAGGCTGAAGCCCGAAAAGCTTTCCTCACGGAACGCATCTTTGAAAACGAAGACGCCGACACCGTAAAGCGCCTGCCGCCATTCCTTTAGCGCCTCGTCGGCACCGTGCCTTGCCACCTGTTGTTCTAACGGCGCACCAAGGTAGCTGCGGACGCGCGCCGCCATGGCTTCGACGGACATACGCGCGGTGAATTCCAGGTCGCGCGTAATCAAGCGTTCGGCCGGGTTACGCCCTTGCGTAAGCTCGTAAAGCCCAAGCTGAAACGCCTTGGCTTTCCTGAGCAATTGCTGGATGCGGCGTGGCAGCTGCGCAAACTCGGCATCGGGCAGCGTGCGGAACGTCTCCTGAATCGGCGACATGTTCGGCGGCTGCGGGAAAAAGAACACCGCTATCGGGATACGGAACTCTTCGGCCATGGATTCAAGTTGCGGATAGGTCGGCAGCGCAGTGCCCGCTTTCCAAGCCGCTATCTTCGCGAACTTCTGCGCGGCTTCATCTTCGCTTAACCCGGCGCGCTTCCGTGCCCACGCGATCAAATCCTTGTTGATCGGGATTCCTTCGCCGGGCATTCGTCACCTGCTCGAATGTTGTGGAAGTGGGCTGACGGTCGATTGGCTGACGCCGCTAACGCTACGCTACGAGTCGCCTTTGGCAAAGTGCCGCTGCACCTCGTGCTGCTGGTAGGGTATGAGGTTGTTTTGCAGACGATGACAATTTACTAAATCCCCAACTGTAGGCTTCGCGTCTCGCCATTTGCGCGCACTGCGTCCTCATTCCTCATCCTCCTCCAAGAACGCCTGCAGCAGGGTGTGCTGCGGCGAGGCGAAGGGATTGACCACCGTCACGCCGGCCCAAGTGAAGCCTTCCTGAAGGTCCTCGGACAACAGCAGCCGGCAGCCCGACCGCGAGGCGGCCGAGAGGATGACCGCATCCCATATGCCCAGTTGATGGTCCGTCGCGAGATCGGCCGCCGCCAGCATCGCTTCGGCTGAGGTCTCGACAACGGGCGCCGCATCGCGCCAGCTCATGAGAGCGGCGCGGGCGTCGCCGCGCGACTTTCCGCCTTTGCGGACAAGTACGTTGAAAGCTCACCGAGCACCTGCGCCGGCACGACGGGCGCCTCCTGCGGCAGCCGGCGAATGAGGGCGAGAGCGGCGTCGCGCCGCTCGGCTCCGTTGATCCCCTCGGCGTTGGCGAGCACGTTCGTATCGAGAGCGACCCTCACGAAATGTCCTCGTAGAGTTCATCGCGCGTCCATCGCCCAGCATTCACGACGGGCTGCTTTTCAAGGCGCTTGAGCAGCGTCGCTCGCGCGCGCTTCACCACCCCGTCGTTCCTGCCCGCGGGCCGCGCGACGGGCTTGCCGTGGCTGGTCACTACATAACTGCGCCCCTCCCGAACCCCGCGAAGGAGGAGCGAGAACCGGCGGCTGGCGTCAGCGGCGGAAACGCATTCCTCCATGGGAAACTCCGCTAGAAATCCTAAACCCTCCAGGCCGGCGCGCGGGGCCGTTTCTCGGTCGCGCCGTCGCCCTGCGATGCGCCTGTTAGGCCCCGTTATGCGGCCTGATTATGCTCCTGTTGTTTTCGCGCTTCCAGCGCACGGGCATTTTGTCCAAGCGTCTGAAACAAAACATCTTTCTGCCAAAAGCGAGCGACCGGCGCGGCCAAATCCGGCCTTTTCGCGGCGCATAATAGGAAAAAATTAATCAGCGCCGCCTTGCGCCCGATCGGACAGATTTCCTGCCCGATGCGGCCCGCCGGGCCCGGCGGCGCGAAGGCGGGTTGTTCAGCCCGCGGCCGCGACCGCGCGCTTCGCCATCACCTTGATCAGATGAGCGCGATAGTCCGCATCCGCATGAATGTCCGTGTTGAGCCCGCTCGCGGGAACCGAGACGCCGTCCGCCGCGGCGGCGGCGAAATTCGCGTTCAACGCAGCCTCCAGGGGTTGCGAGCGGAAGACGCCGCTCTCGCCCGCGCCGGTCACCGCGACGCGCACCCCGCCCGCGGTCTTCGCCACGAAAACGCCGACCAGCGCGTAGCGCGAGGCGGGATTGGCGAATTTCATATAGGCCGCCTTTTGCGGAACCGGGAAGCTCACCTGGGTGATCAGTTCGCCCGGCTCGAGCGCGGTCTCGAACAGGCCCTTGAAGAAGTCCTCGGCCGCGATCCGTCTCTTGCTGGTGACGATCGTCGCCCCGAGCGCAAGCGCGGCGGCCGGATAGTCGGCGGCCGGATCGTTGTTGGCGAGCGAGCCGCCGATCGTGCCGCGGTTGCGCACGTGGGCGTCGCCGATGCCGGCGGCGAGCGTGGCGAGCGCCGGGATGGCAGACTTGACGACCGGGCTGCTTGCGACTTCGGCGTGACGGGTCATCGCTCCGACCACGAGGTTGTCGCCGTCCCGGGAGAGCCCCTTCAGCTCGGGAACGTCCTTCAGCTCGACGAGGGCGGACGGGGCCGCGAGGCGCTGCTTCATCGTCGGTAAGATTGTCATTCCGCCGGCGAGCGCCTTGGCGTCCTGCTTTTCGAGGTCGGCAATCGCGCCGGTGAGCGTGTGCGGGCGATGATATTCAAAGGCGTACATGAGACATGTCTCCGAACGAGGGATCAGGGGAGGCGGCGCGAGGCCGCTTCCGTCGAAATGTCATTCCGCGGCGCGCTTGGTCGCGGCGTTCTGCGCGGCGCGCCAGACGACCTGCGGCGTCGCGGGCATCGTCACGTTTTCGTGGCCGACGGCGTCGGTGATGGCGTTGATGACCGCGGGCGGAGAGGCTATCGCCCCGGCTTCCCCGCACCCCTTGATGCCAAGCGGGTTGGACGGGCAGGGCGTCTCGATTGTGTCGACCTTGAGCGAGGGCACATTGTCGGCGCGCGGCATGCAATAGTCCATGTAGCTCGCCGTCAGGAGCTGGCCGTCGCTATTGTAGTGGGCGCCCTCAAGCAGCGCCTGCCCGATCCCCTGGGCCACTCCGCCGTGCACCTGGCCCTCGACGATCATCGGGTTGATGAGCTTGCCGAAGTCGTCGACCGCCGTCCAACGCTCGACAGTTGTGACCCCGGTTTGCGGATCGATTTCGAGTTCGCAAATGTGTACGCCGGCCGGGAAGGTGAAGTTGGTCGGATCCCAGAACGCGGTTTCCTTCAGGCCCGGCTCCAGCTCCTGCCCGTTGAACTTGTGGGCGGTGTAGGCGTTCAGGGCGACCGAACCGAAGTCGATCGACTTGTCGGTGCCCTTGACCGTAAACTTGCCGTCCTTGAACTCGATATCGCCTTCGGACGCTTCGAGGACATGGCCTGCGACCTTCTTCGCCTTGGCCTCGATCTTATCGAGCGCCTTGGAAATGGCCGACATGCCGACCGCGCCGGAGCGCGAACCATAAGTGCCCATGCCGAACTGCACCTTGTCGGTGTCGCCATGGACGACAGAGACGTTTTCAAGCGGAATACCGAGGCGCGAGGAGACGAGCTGGGCGTAGGTCGTCTCGTGACCCTGGCCATGGCTGTGGCAGCCGGTCAAAACCTCGACCGTGCCGACCGGGTTCACCCGAACTTCCGCCGATTCCCATAGGCCCACGCCGGCGCCGAGCGAGCCGACCGCCGCCGAAGGCGCAAGCCCGCACGCCTCGATATAGGCCGAAATGCCGATGCCGCGGAGTTTGCCCTTCGCGGCCGAGGCGGCCTTTCGGGCGCCAACGCCTTTGTAGTCGGCGAGCTCCAGCGCCTTGTCGAGCGCTTTCGGGTAGTCACCGGCGTCATAAGCCAGGATCACAGGGGTCTGGTGCGGGAACGACTTGACGAAGTTCATGCGGCGGAACTCGGCCGGATCGCGTCCGATCTCGCGGGCGGCGATCTCGACCAGGCGTTCGACGACGAAAGTCGCCTCTGGACGGCCGGCGCCCCGATAGGCGTCAACCGGCGCAGTGTTGGTGTAGATGGCGTCGACCTCGCAGTA
>JAFAHO010000096.1 GCA_019237205.1 Hyphomicrobiales bacterium | reverse complement strand
AACCGACATTTCCGCCGGAGCGCTGTCGGGCGGCAACCAGCAGAAGGTCGTCATCGCCAAATGGCTGATGGCCGAGCCGGGCATCATCCTGCTCAATGATCCGACGCGCGGCATCGACGTCGCCACCAAGCAGGAGATCTATCAGCTCTTGCGCCGTCTCGCCGACTCCGGGGCGGCGATCATCTTCTACACGACCGACTATAGCGAGCTGATCGGCTGCTGCGACCGTGCGCTGGTGCTCTACGACGGGGCGATTAAGCGGGTTCTTGTCGGCAAGGACATCACCGAACGTGCGCTGATCAGCAGCGCGCTCAACATCGCTGACGAGGCCGACGACGCCTCGAGCGGGGTTCGGCTTCAATGACCGACTGGCGCTATGTGTTCAGCCAGAACCGCGCGACTCTGCTCGCATTCGTCTTCTTCGTTGTGATGTTCGCAATTTATTCGAGCAATCATCCGGCGGGCTTCAGCGCCAACGTGGTCCAAACCGCGGCCAACAAGGGCGTCTTGTTGGCATTGGTGGCGATGTCGCAGACCTTTGTCGTCATCACTGCCGGCATTGACCTCTCGGTCGGCGCAATGTTCGTTCTGACCAATTGCCTTGCGTCGTGGATCGTGGTGGGAACGGCATGGACCGGCGCGCTTGGCGTCGCCGGCGTTCTCTTGACTGGCCTCGCGTGCGGGGCGGTCAACGGCCTCATCGTCATCGTCGGCCGTCTGCAACCGATCGTCGCCACCATCGCCACGGGCGCGGTCTTTTTCGGCCTGGCGCTGGCCTTGCGCCCCACGCCCGGCGGCGACGTTTATGGCCCGCTCGCCGACGCATTGACCGGTCGGGTGTTCGGCGTCCTGCCGGCAAGTCTCGTGGCGCTGGCCGCAGTCGTCGTCGTCATCTGGATCCCTTACCGTCGTTCGGTCATCGGGCGAGCGGCTTACGCCGTCGGCTCCTCGGAACAGGCCGCCTTCATGTCGGGCGTGCCGGTCGACCTGGCGAAATTCTGCGCGTATGTCCTCTCCGGCCTCGCCGCGTCGATGGGAGGACTCTTTCTGACTTTCGTCACTTACTCGGGCGAAGCCTCCGCCGCCAATGGCGGAACCTACACGCTCTATTCGATCGCGGCAGTCGTGCTCGGCGGCGTCTCGCTCTACGGCGGCTCGGGAAGCGCGATCGGCGCCATCTTCGGCGCGCTGATGTTCCGCACGATCGGAGATCTCCTCTTCGTCTTCAATCTCGACCCGCTTTGGCAGCCGTTGTTTCAGGGCCTCGTGCTGCTTGCAGCCATTTGCGTCGGCGCCGCGCGGCTGTTTCAGGTCCGCAACCGGCTGGAATTGTTTGAATGAGCGTGCGGGCGCAAGCCAAGATTTCCGATGGGCTCCTCAAAAGGGCCGACCGTCCGGTCGTGATCGCCTTTGCCTGCATCGTGGCGCTGCTGCTCGTGGGGTCGCTCTATTCACGCAGCTTTCTGTCGCCCGAATATCTGCTTCAGCAGCTGAAGGTCGCCTCGTTTCTCGGCGTCATCGCGACCGGGACGATGATCGTCATTCTGCTTGGCCAGATCGACCTCTCGGTGCCCTGGGTCGTGGCCGTCGGCGGCATGATGTCGACGGCCGCAACCGGATGGGGACCGGCGGGGGAGGCGCTCGCAATTCCCTTCGGGATCGCCTGCGGGGTCGCGCTCGGGCTCGTCAATGGCTTCGGCGTTGCCTATTTGCGCATCCCGTCCATGATCATCACGCTCGCGGTCAACGCTGTCGCGCAAGGCCTGATGGTCGTGCACACCGGCGGCTTCTCGCCCCAGGATTCGTCGTCGCCGGCGATGCGGACCCTGGCGACGGGCGATCTGGTATTCGGCCTGCCCAATGCGTTGATCGTCTGGGCCGTCGTCGGCGCCGGGACGATCTTCCTGCTCAACCGCACCACTTTCGGCCGCGCGGTCTACGGCATCGGCAACCGCGAGCGCGCCGCTTATCTCTCGGGGATCGACACCCAGCGCATCGTGCTGATCGCGTTTGCGATCGCGGGCGGCCTCTCGGCCTTCGGCGGCGTGCTGCTCGCCGGCTACGCCAGCAAGGCGGCGCAGGCGATGGGCGACGCTTATCTCCTGCCGGCGATCGCCTCGGTCGTGCTCGGCGGGGCCTCCATCCTCGGCGGGCGCGGAAGCTATTTCGGCACGATCGCCGGCGTCATCCTCATCACTCTATTGCAATCGATCCTGTCGGTCGTGCAGATGCCGGAGGCGGGACGCCAGATCATCTACGGCGTCGTCATCATCGCGATGCTGTTGCTCTACGGCCGCGAGAGTCGGGCGCGATAGCGACGATCAGGCGGCTGCGGCCGCCGCCGGGAGTCGCGCTTCGCCGCTCTTATAGGCGTTCGGGCAGGTCTTCGCGCGCTCGCGGAGATCGGCGATCAGCCAGCGGCTGGCGCGGCCCGGCTCGCGGCCGCGCTGGTGCACGACATAGATGGGCACGCTGAAGTCATCCCGGTCCGCGACGTCGAGCTTTTTCAGCCGACCGGCCGCGACGTGGCCTTCGACCATGTGGACCGGCATGTTGCACCATCCGAACCCCGCGAGGAGGAAGTCGAGGCGGGTCGAGAGATCGGCGAAGCGCCAGATCTGGCGGCTGATAATCCCGCCGGAAAAATTCTGGGTCAGGAGCGTGCGGTCCGTCAGCACGAGCTGCACATGCGGCTCGAGCGCCTCGCGCGTAAGCGTCCCAGACAGCGCGGCCAGCGGATGGCTCGCCGCAACCACCGGCCACATGACGATCCGGGTCATGAACTCGGCCATGAGATCGTCCTGGCGCATCGGAGAAACCGGGCAGATCGCCAGTCGCGCCGCGCCGTCGCGAAGCCGCTGCTCGGCGCCGCCCAGGGCCTCGGTGAAGAGGGTCGCCGGCAGCCGCGGGAAGGCGTCGCGGAGCGCCTTCAGGCTTTGCATCAGCAAGGGAATCGGAAACATCGCATCAACCGCCAGCGTCAGCTCCGGCTCGACGTCTTCGGCCATGCTTTGGGCGCGGGCCCGCAATGCGCCGGCGCCGACGATCAGCGCGCGCGCATCATCGACGATCGCCCGCCCTGCGTCGGTCAGGCGAGGCGTCTTGTGCGAGCGGTCGAAGAGGGTGAGCCCGAGCGTCGTCTCGAGCGTCTGAACCGACTGGCTGATCGCCGACTGCACGCGGCCGAGCGTTCGAGCTGCGGCGGAGAAGCTGCCGGCGTCGGCGACAGCGACCAAAACGCGCATCTGGTCCAGCGTGAGCGGATCAATCATAGCCTCGCCTCCACGTCCATCACCAATACTGATGGTACCTACCATAATTTGGCTCATTGTCATGATGCTTAATTGCCCCCAAATTGCGGTTAGAGCGGATTTTGCGCCACTTCTCTGTGTAGTATGGACATGATGAGGGACCGGCAGTGACCAAGCCCAGAATCGCCATCATCCTTTCGACAACCCGCGCCGCTCGCTTCGGCCACAAGGCCGGGCAGTGGATTTACGACATCGCCAGCAAGCGCGACGACATGGAGGTCGAGCTGATCGACCTTCGCGACTACCCGCTGCCATTTTTTGACGAGATCGCCACCAATGCCTGGGTTCCGACCCAGAATCCTGAAGGGGTGCGTTGGCAGAAGAAAGTCGCCCAGTACGACGGCTATATCTTCGTCTCGGCCGAATACAACCACGGCGTTCCCGCGGTGCTGAAAAACGCGCTCGATTACGCCTATACAGAGTGGAATCGCAAGGCCGCGGGTTTCTTCGGCTATGGCGGCGTCGGCGCAGCGCGCGCGATCGAACAGTTGCGGCTGATCGGCGTCGAATTGCAGATGGCCTCGACCCGGACAGGCGTCCATCTTGCGGGCGGCGACTTCATGGCCGCGTTCCGCGAAGGCAAGCCGATCTCCGACTTCGCCTATCTGAAGCCGACCGCCGACACCATGCTCGACGAGCTCGTCTGGTGGACGAACGCGCTCAAGGTCGCGCGCGAAGCCGCCGCAAAGAAGGCGACGATCGCCGCCGAGTGAGATTGAGCCCAGGCAAATAGGCCCATCCATCGTGTTGCAGAAGCGCGCCGCAACGGGCGCGAGGGAAATCCGCTTGTCCAATCTTCGAAAGGGAAATCGAGAATGACCGTCACAGTCGATCCGAAGACCGTCAGTCGCCACGCGGCGCTCGGCGCCGCCGCTCTCGCGCAGCTTTTCACCGAAGCGCGCACCCACAATGCTTTCCTCGACCGCCCCGTCCCGGACGCGCTGCTGCGCGAGGCGCTCGATCTCGCCAAGATGGGGCCGACGGCGGCGAACCAGCAGCCTTTGCGCATCCTCTTCCTACGCTCGAAGGAGGCCAAGGAGCGGCTGCGTCCGGCGATGGCCCCAGGCAACGTCGAGAAGACAATGGCCGCCCCCGTGGTTGCGATTGCGGGCTACGATCTCGAGTTCTACGAGCATCTGCCCTTTTTGATGCCGCACCGGGACTTCAAGAGCCTATTCGCGGGCAACCCGGAGCTGGCGGCGCGTAGCGCGGCGCAGAGCGGAACCCTTCAGGTCGGCTATTTCATCCTCGCATTGCGCGCCGTCGGCCTCGACGCGGGTCCAATGGGTGGATTCGATCCAGCCAAGGTCGAGGCCGAGTTCTTTCCGGAAGGAAAGATCAAGGCCAACGTCGTCATCAACATCGGCTACGGCGACGACGCCCAACTGTTTCCCCGCAGCCCGCGGCTTTCGTTCGACCAGATGGCCAAAGTCCTCTGAGCGCTCGGCGCAAGCCATCCTTCCTCGTGCCGCCCACGTCCCTACTTCAGGAGATCAACATGAGTTCCGCGACCAACACCAATTCGAGTAGTTTCCCCCGAGCCCCCTCTTCGTTTACCGTCATCCCACGCTCCTTCGCGCCCGCGCTGCAATCGATGCTGCGCATCGTGGCTGGGCTTGCGTTCATGGAGCACGGAACCGGTAAGCTGATCGGCTTTCCGCATGGGCTTCCGTTCATCGACCAGATGCCGGCCGGACTGCTTTACTTCACCGGCACACTGGAGCTCGTCGGCGGCGCGCTGATTGTCCTCGGGCTCTTCACCCGCCCGGTCGCGTTCATCCTCTCGGGCTTCATGGCGGCGGCCTATTTCATGGCTCATTTCCCGATGAGCTTCTTCCCGGCGATCAATATGGGCGAGCCCGCGCTGCTCTACTGCTTCATCTTCCTCTATCTCGCGGCGGCCGGCGCCGGCCCCTGGGCGATCGACAGGGATTGAATCGAGTCGTCCACCAACACTGCGAAAAAAGTTCGGCGCGAGTTCATGCTCGCGCCGAATACGTTTTTGCTCTTCGAAACGGGTTACTGCTGAGCTCCGCGCAACTCGCTGGCGTCTGGCGCGGTCGTGAACGCGTCGACCGGCATTGCGCCGAATAGCCGTGAAACGTCTGCCGCCGACAAGCCCGTCACCGACTTGATTGGCGACGGCGCCCCGACATTGGGGATCGGCATCGGCGGCAGCGGCGCAGTCATCTCGGCAGCGCGCGCCAGCAGCGTGTTGTCGTCCGTCGCCGCAGCCGGCATTTCCGCAAGCGCCAGCGCATTCGTCGGCTGAGCGGTCACGCCGCGCGTGATGACCTTCGGCAATCGGCCCTTGAGGACGTCGGCGATAAGGTCGTCCTCGTCGGGCTGCGCCAGTGTCTTGGCGCCTGCGCCGCCTGTGTCCGACATCGAGCCGACGATGAAACTGGCGGGCCGGATCGGGGGCAGGGGTGCGAGCGAGGCCGTCGTGTCAGGCGCAGAGGCCGCGAGATCGGCGGGTCGAACGGGCGGCATGGCGGGCGGCCCGCCCGGCTGCGCGGATGCAGCGAGAAGATCGGACGGCCGGACCGGCGGCAGCGGGATGTTCGTCAGCGCGGTGACCTGTTGATTGAGATCGATGGGGCGGCGCGGCGGCAGAGGCGCGAGATAAAGGGCCGCGCTCGGACCGTGCAGCTTGACCGCAGAGTCGGCCGGCGCGTCGCTTTCGACGCTCGGCTGCTCGAGCGCGGCCACTTCCTGCTGCGGAGCGGGCGCGGCCGCCTGCGCCGGGGCAGGCGCCGGCGCGGGAGCGCTGGCGTAAGTCGGGCCCGTCGGCAGGTTGCGTTTCGCTCTGGCTACGGCTTCGGGCCCCGCGTCTGCGATCTGAACCATCGGCGCCGCGTTCCTGCCTCCGCGCGCGCCCGCCATGGTCTCCTGCCCGCCGCCCTCTTCGGCGTCGTCCTCGCCGCCGCCACGCGCGCCGAACAGCCACGCGAACAGCCCGCCGCCACTGGCTGTCTGAATCTCGCCGCCCCGCTGCTCGATCTCGGCGCGGGCCTGCTCGTAGCCGGGCATCGGCTGGCCGTCGGACGGGATAAAAACTGTCTTGCCGTCGGGGAAAAGCCGGGTAAGGGCGTCGCGGCTCATGCGGGGCCAGTAGCGCACCGAACCGCTGTCGATATGAACCCAGGGCGTCGCGCCGGTCGGGTAGAAGCCGACGCCGCCCTCCTGCATGCGCATGGCGATGTCGCGAATGCGCGCCGTTCCAACGTCGGTGAAGTGCGCGTCGATGGCGCGGCCTTCCATGTGCTGGGAATGTTCGGCGACCTGGCGGGAGCGCCGGCGCAGCATGGCGTTGGTCTGCGGCGAACGATAGGCGGAGAGAACGTCGATCGGTTGTTGCGAGCCGGATTCGCGATAGACTTCCCAGATGATGTCGAAGAGATGGGGGTCCATCTTCGTCGGCTCGTTGATGCGCCAGTCGCGAAGGAACCAATTGAGCTTGTCGAGCGTCGCCTGATCATAGACCCCGTTGACCATATAGGTGAACGAACCCGACTCGTCGGTGTGGGAATTGGAGAAAGCGACTGTTCGAGTGTCGCCGTTGGCGACCGCCGATTCCGTGGAGTTTGGCGCGAGCCAGGCCGCGATCAGGACCGCCGCCATGGACGCTGTCGAGGCCGTCCCTCCGAGCCAGCCGATGTTCCCCTTTGCAAACAAGCCCGCCAACACCTCATCCTTCCGAAATGCGGCGCCTTGCGACATCGCCGCCCTGACCTCGGACAACCGTGCGCGTAACCCGCCTACTCCCTCCATCCGGCATTCCCTGCCGGCCGCCGTGTTCTGGCTCGGATCGCGTCTTCCGCGCGCACTGCCGGCCGACCGCGGCTCTGTGACCCCGAGGCCACACGAACCAAGAAACCGCCCTGAAAGGCCTATAGACCGATAGCGTCAGCATTTCAATCTTGACGAACGCTGGCCAATATGTTGGCGACTTTTTGCTCTAGCCCATAGACATCCGGCCGTTCCTGCAATGCGCCGAATTCATCAACGAATTCCGTGAAATATTCAATGTGGATTGGCACCGGGCGGGGCAGAAATACCGTTCTCTCCGGTCCCCCGATCGCCGCAGTGATTCGCTCTTCCGGCCATCCAAGCACGAGCTCGGCGAGGCGCAGCGGATCCTCGACGCGCACGCACCCATGGCTGAAGGCGCGCATCTCGGAATCGAAGAGCGATTGCGAGGGCGTGTCGTGCATGTACACGGCGTGTTCGTTGGGAAACATGAAGGCGATCCGTCCGAGCGCGTTGTCCTCGCCGGGCGGCTGGCGGACCGTGAGCCGTCCGTCGACCGTTTTCACTTCATAGCCGCGACGCCTGAGGTAGTTTGGATCCGACGCCAGCCGGGGCAGCATCTCCTTCCTGATGATGGAGTCGGGCACTTCCCAGGAGGGATTGATCAGCACATAGCGCATCACATTGGAAAAGATCGGAGTCGGCGTGTCCGGCTTGCCGACGACGATCCGGGCGCTGTGGACGATCGCATCGCCATCCAGCATCGCGACGGTGAAATCCGGGACATTGATTTCGATCCGCCGTTCGCCCATGTCGCGCGGCTCCCAGCGCCACATCTCCATGTTGGCGAGGATCGCCGCACGGCGGCGCGCCTGCGCACGGTCCGTGGAGGGCGGCGCGTAGCCGGCGTCGCGGACGAGCCGCTTCAGACGACGGCGGGCGGTTTTGAGCCGCGGGCGCGGCGACTCGATGTCGGTGTCGACGAGCGGGGGATCATCCAGCGCTCCGGCCGTCAGGCCGACGGCGGTCTCATTTTGGCCGCGGCGCGGCCCGGGGTCGGTCGGCCGGCGCAATTCCTCCCGGAGCGCCCGATAGCCCTTTTGCGGCGGATTGAAATCGGCGAGGCGCTTGCCGGGGTCCGGCGCCGAGGCGGTTTCGGCGAGCGCGAGGCCAGGATCGGCGACGCTTGGCGCGACGGTGACCAGCCGCGACACCCGAAGGGGCGCGATGCGCGAGCCGCTGGCTTGTTCGGCATACGCCACCACGGCCTCGGCGATCGTCGTCTCCGCTTCCGCCAGATCCTTTGGGCTGAGGCGGCCCTCTGAAGGCCTGGGTAGCGCGAAGGCGGAGAGATTGAGGCCGTCGTCCGCCGCTCGTTCCAATTGCGCCAGCGCGGCCCGTCCGGCGGCGGTGAGGCCGGTCCCGTCAACCCAGACTGGCGCGAATAGGCGGTCGGCGTAGAACGCCCCGATCGCCGCCCGGGCGGCGCGCCAATCGCCGTCGCCGAGCGGATTGAGGCCATCGCGCGCGATGAGGCGCGCGAGCGCCGCAGCGATTGCGGTCGGGACGGGATCCGGCGGCGCGCCCTCCGAACGCCCTGGAGCCGGAACGCGATGCGCCGGCTCGGCGCCGGGCGAAGCCGCGGTGTCCGATGCTGCTGAGGTAACGGCGAGGATCGGGCTCAGCCCCGCCTCGGCGTCACTCGGCGCCAGTCGAAACTGAGCGGCGGGTTCGAAGGTCTCGAGGGCTGTTCCATGCGGCGCGTTGAACATGGCCAACAGGGGGCTGGCGGCGACGTCGCCGAGGCTTGGAAGCGTTTCGGGCGCCAGCAGGGAGCGCCGAGCCTGTTCGGCTGGCGTAACTGTGACGCCTTCCGCCGCGGCCGCGTTCGCGCCGAGCAGGAGCGCCGCGAGGGCGATCCCCTTCGCCACGACCAGGCGATGCACGGTTCGACTGTGGGAGCGCACGTTTCGTTCTGCCAGCCCCGAAGGCGTCACGCTCTCAGTCATATAGCAAAGCGTCGTGTCCGCACGGGAAAAATGGCGCTGCGGGCATGTCCGGGCAGCGGCTCCACCCTCATGCCGCGGCGTCGCCGATCATGTCTTCGGGGATGCCGCTCTCCTTCATCTTTCGATAGAGGGTCGACCGGCCGATGCCGAGTTTGCGGGCGGCCTGGGACATTTGTCCGCGGTAGTGGGCGAGGGCGAAGCGAATGGATTCGGCTTCGATCTCTTCGAGCTTGCGCACGTCGCCGCTGTCGTTGATGAGCCTGAGCGCATGGGGGTCGCGAGTTTCGATGGCCGTCGCGGGCAACCCCGGCGACGCCGCCGGATCGGCGGCGACCGGCGGCGGCGCGCGCGGGATCAGCACCTCATAGCCCTCCACTTGCGCCGCGATCTGGGGAAACTCCGCTGTGGTCAATTCGTCTCCGTCGGCGAGCACGACCGCGCGGAACACCGCATTCTCCAGCTGGCGGACGTTGCCCGGCCAGTCGTAGGCGCTGAGCAGCGCCAAAGCTTCAGGCGATATGCCCCGGATCCGCTTGCCCTCCTCGGCGCAAAAGCGAGCGAGAAAGCGCACAGCGAGGTCGGGCACGTCGCAGGCGCGCGCCCGGAGCGGCGGGATCGAGATCGGAAAGACGTTGAGGCGATAGAACAGATCCTCGCGAAAGCGGCCGGCTTTGACGAGTTCGATGAGGTTCTGGTTGGTCGCCGAGACGAGCCGGAAGTCGACCCTGACCGACCGACGCGCGCCGACAGGATCGATTTCACCGTCCTGCAGCGCGCGCAAGAGCTTGACCTGCGCCTCGAGTGTGAGCTCGCCGATCTCATCGAGAAAAAGCGTCCCGCCGTTGGCCTCGACGAATTTGCCGACGTGCTTCTCCGTCGCGCCGGTGAACGAGCCTTTTTCATGGCCGAACAGGATCGACTCGACGAGCGTCTCTGGCAGCGCCCCGCAATTGACGGTCACGAACGGCTTTCCCCGGCGCTCGGAGCTGCCCTGAATCGCACGCGCCATCAATTCCTTGCCGACGCCCGATTCGCCCTCGATCAAGACGGGAATATTGGACTTGGCCGCGCGCTCGGCGAGACGCACCGTGCGCGCCATCGATTCCGCCTGGCTGACGATGTCGCGAAAACCGAGTTCGCCCGCGGCTCGGCGCGTCGCCCGGCGCAATTCGTCCTCGAGCGCGTCGACCCTCAGCGCGTTCTTGATCGAGACTTGCAGCCGCTCGGCGCCGACCGGCTTGACCACGAAGTCCGTCGCGCCGGCGCGCATGGCGGAAATGACCGCCTCGATCGAGCCGTGCGCCGTCTGCACGATCGCCGGCGTCGCAATATCGCGTTGGCGCATGCGGGCGAGCACCGCCATGCCGTCCAAATCGGGCATCACAAGATCAAGAATGACGAGACTGACGGGAGGCCGGTCAGCCGCCTGCAGGCGGGCGAGCGCGCGCTCACCCGAATCGAGGGTCTCGGCGTCGTAGCCGAACCGTCTCGCCATCGCCTCGAGCAAGCGACGCTGGATAGGATCGTCGTCCACAATGAGTACGAGGGCGGCCATTGTCATCCCGTGGCGGCGCAGTTCGGCTCCGCGCGTGCGTTGCGTCACAGTCTGACATCAGGGTAAACGCCGTGTTAATGACGTCGTGTCTTGACGCGCCGAGTCCCAAAAAGCGCCGCTTTGCCGGGGTGAAGGATTCAGCGAAGCTTACCGAAGGATTGAAGAGGCCTCGTCGATGACAATGCTTTTCGATTCCGTTCGCGCCGCTATGGCGCCATCGCCGGTCCCTGACGGCCTCGGCGCTCTGCCGCGATGGCGCCTCGAGGATCTCTACGAAAGCATGGAATCGCCGGGTTTTGCCGCCGATCTCGAACGCGCCCGGCGCGAGGCAAAGGAGTTCGCCGCGGCCTGGCGCGGCAAACTGGCGGCGATCGCGGATTTAGACGAGGCAGGCGAGCGGCTGGCCGAGGCGGTCAAAGCCTATGAGGCGCTCCAGGACCTGATCGGGCGCGTCATGTCATACGCGTCGCTGCTTTACGCCTCGGATACGAGCGACGCCGCCCGGGCGAAATTTTACGGCGATGTGCATGAACGCGTGACAGAGCTTGCGGGCGACCTCCTCTTTTTCGAGCTCGAGCTCAACCGCGTCGACGATGCGAGACTCGAGGCGGCGATGGCGACTCGCTCGCTCGGCCGGTACCGCCCATGGCTCGAAGACATCCGCAAGGAGAAGCCGCATCAGCTCGCCGACGAGATCGAGCAATTGTTTCTGGAAAAGTCGGTCTCCGGCGCCGCCGCCTGGAACCGCCTGTTCGACGACACGATGTCGGCCCTGCGGTTCGATTTCGAGGGCGAGAGCCTCACGCTCGAACCGCTGCTCGGCAAGCTCCAGGACCCGGACGAAAGAAAACGCGAGGCGGCGGCGGACGCGCTGGCCGCGACGCTCGGGGCGAACCTGCGGCTCTTTTCACTCATCACCAACACCCTCGCCAGGGACAAGGAGGTCTCGGACCGTTGGCGCAAGTTCACGGACGTCGCGGACTCGCGCCATCTCGCCAATCGTGTCGAGCGTGAGGTCGTCGAGGCGCTGGTCACGGCGGTGACCGAGGCCTATCCGCGCCTCTCGCATCGCTATTATGGGCTGAAAGCCCGCTGGTTCGGCAAGGAGCGGCTCGCCCATTGGGACCGCAATGCGCCGCTGCCCGGCGCGCCCCCGCGCGTCTATGCCTGGGAGACGGCGCGCGACACGGTGCTCGGGGCCTATAACGCCTTTTCGCCGCGCATGGCCGACATCGCGCGGCGCTTTTTCGACGAGGGCTGGATCGACGCGCCGGTGCGGCCGGGGAAGGCGCCGGGCGCTTTCGCCCATCCGACGACGCCGTCGGCGCATCCTTATGTGCTCGTCAATTATCTCGGGAAGCCGCGCGACGTCACGACGCTCGCCCACGAGCTCGGGCATGGCGTCCATCAGGTTCTGGCTGGCGTCAACGGCGCGCTGATGGCGCCGACCCCGCTGACGCTCGCTGAGACTGCCTCGGTGTTCGGCGAAATGCTGACCTTCCGCGCGATTCTCACGGCGACCGACGACCCGGCCGAGCGCAAGTCGATGCTCGCCGCCAAGGTCGAGGACATGCTCAACACCGTGGTGCGGCAGATTGCATTCTACAAATTCGAGCGGCTCGTCCATCTCGAGCGCCGCACGGGGGAACTCACCTCCGACCGAATCAGCGAACTTTGGATGAGCGCGCAGGCTGAAAGCCTCGGTCCGGCGATCGAGCTCGGAAACGGCTACGAGACCTACTGGGCCTATATCGGCCACTTCATTCATTCGCCGTTCTACGTGTACGCCTATGCGTTCGGCGATTGTCTGGTCAATTCGCTCTATGGCGTCTACGAGCGCTCGCGGGAGGGATTCGCGGAACGCTATCTTGCGATGCTGTCGGCCGGCGGCTCGAAGTCCTATTCGCAGCTGCTCGCGCCCTTTGGCCTCGACGCGAAGGATCCGGCCTTCTGGAACATCGGCCTCTCGGTGATCGATCGGATGATCGGCGAACTCGAGGCGATGGGGTAGGGCGGCGTTCGTAAGCCGATGCCCGTCACTCCAGCGCTCGGGTCCTTTTCGACCGTAGACCGTTCCTGTTGTATTTTGCAGCGCGCGGCTTTTCCGAGTTTTCCTACCAGATCGCCGCTGTGGCGGTGGGTTGGCAGCTCTATGCGCTAACCAACAGTCCGTTCGCCCTTGGCATGGTTGGGCTGGTCCAGTTCATCCCGACCGCGCTTCTCACTCTTGTCGCCGGCCACGTCGCGGATCGTTACGACCGCAAGCGCGTGGTCCAAATATGCCAGTTCGCCGAGGCTCTGACGGCGGCGTTTCTGGCTTGGGGCAGCTTCGCCGGCTGGCTCGGCGCGCCGGGGATGTTCGCAGCGGTGGCGATTTTCGGCGTCGCAGTGGCTTTTGAAAGCCCGGCGGCTGCGGCGTTGCTGCCGGGCGTCACGCCCGAGGGAATGCTGCAAGGAGGCACAGCCTTTTCGACGGGCGCGCTTCAGGCAGCGGCGATCAGCGGACCGGCGCTCGGCGGCTTGGCCTATGCTGCGGCGCCGGGCGCGCCGTACGCGATGATCGCGACGTTCTGGCTCCTGGCGGGGCTGTTGAACGGCGCGATCAAGCTGGATCGGCTGGCGAAAGCGGAAGAACCGCCGACCCTTGCCGATTTATTCACCGGCGTCGGGTTCGTGCGCCGGAATCCGGCGATATTGGGGTCGATTTCGCTCGATCTGTTTGCCGTGCTGCTCGGCGGCGCGACGGCGCTGCTGCCGATCTATGCGCGCGACATTCT
This sequence comes from Hyphomicrobiales bacterium, assembly GCA_019237205.1. Taxonomy (GTDB): domain Bacteria; phylum Pseudomonadota; class Alphaproteobacteria; order Rhizobiales; family Beijerinckiaceae; genus Roseiarcus. The sequence continues at coordinate 10,990 of JAFAHO010000096.1, read as the reverse complement.
ACATACCGGGCCATGGGGCCTAGGCGTGCTGGCGGGGCGCGCCAGCCGTTGGCGCGCTGCTGATGACGGCGGCGCTGGCCCATCGCGAGATCAATCGTCGGGCGGCGATGCGGATGTTCCAAGCGGTCATCGTCTTCGGCCTGGCGACATTGGCGTTCGCCCTCTCGCGCTCGATCTGGATTTCAATTCTCGCCTTGGCCGTCATGGGCGCTGCGGATACGGTCAGGGTGGTGATTCGCATAGCCTTCGTGCAGTTGGCTACGCCCGACGCGATGCGAGGGCGGGTGAGCGCGGTGAACTTCCTGTTCGTCAACGCCTCCTACCAGCTCGGCGAATTCGAAAGCGGCGTTACTGCGGCCCTGTTCGGCGCAATCTCGGCAGTCGTGCTGGGGTGGTCTCGGAACTATAGCAGTTGCGCTCCTATGGATGAAGCTGTTCCCGGCGCTGCGCGATATGGATCGATTGGAATAGCGGGTCGGGCTCGAGGCAAAAGCGTCGTTCATGCGTCGGCGTATGCAAACAGCTTTGGGCTTCTTATATTTCCCGATCAGTGCGGGCGGCCTAGACCTTGTGGGTGTCGCCGGCAGGGTATTGAACGCAGGGCTGGAGCGCCTTTGACCCGCGACGACGAAGCCAATCGCCTGAGCGCGCGCGCCTCGCGCTATGCGCGCCTTGGCGTCAATGCGGGCGCGCTCGCGGCCCGGGTCGGGGTCAACCGCCTGCGCGGGGGCGGGCGCGAGACGGACGCCAGGGCGCTGGCGTCGCTGTTGGGCTCGATGAAGGGCCCCATGATGAAGGTGGCGCAGCTTCTGTCTACCATCCCAGACGCGCTGCCCGCGGACTATGCGAACGAACTCATTCGTCTGCAGTCGCAGGCGCCGCCGATGGGCGCGGGGTTCGTCCGCCGACGCATGCAGGCCGAGCTCGGGCCCGGTTGGCGCGAGCGCTTCGCTGAGTTCGATCTGAAGCCGGCCGCGGCCGCCTCGCTCGGGCAGGTGCATAGAGCGCGAAATCTCGACGGTGAGCCGCTCGCCTGCAAGCTGCAATATCCCGAGATGGCGTCTGCGGTCGAAACCGATCTCTCCCAGCTCGATCTCCTGTTTTCCCTGCATCGCCGCATCGGCGCGGCGATCGACACGCGCGAAATCGCGCACGAGATCCGCGAGCGGGTGCGCGAGGAGCTCGACTACGGGCGCGAGGCGAAGGTTGCCGATCTTTATGGCTTCATGCTCGCCGACCGACCCTTCGTGCGCGTGCCACGCGTCGAAAAGAGCCTGTCGACCCGCCGGCTTCTGACGCTGCAATGGCTCGACGGCGAACCGCTGACGGCGTTCGAAAAGGCACCGCAGGAGGCGCGCGACGCGATCGCCGTCGGCCTCTTCGACGCGTGGTGGCGCCCCTTCCTGCGCTATGGCCTCATCCACGGCGATCCGCATCTCGGCAACTACGCCGTCGTCGCGTCGGGCGAGGACAAGGCGCGCAAGGTCGAGGGGATCAATCTCTTCGACTACGGCTGCGTGCGCATCTTCCCGCCACGCTTCGTGCGCGGGGTCGTCGAGCTCTATCTTGCGCTGAAGGAGAACGACGATGCGCATATCGCGGAAGCCTACAGGAAGTGGGGCTTTTCGAAACTGACGCGCGGCGCGTTCGACGCGATGACCATCTGGGCGCGCTTCATCTGCGGCCCGATCCTCGACGACCGCGTGCGCACGGCGGCTGACGGCGTCAAGCCCTCGGAATACGGGAGGCGCGAGATCGGCGCGGTCATGCGGGCCTTGAGGGCCGAAGGCGGCGGGCTCGTCATTCCGCGCGAATTCGTGTTCCTCGAGCGCGCCACCATCGGCCTCGGCGGCGCCTTCCTGCGCCTCGGCGCGCGGCTCAACTTTCACCGCATGTACGAGGACGCCATCGCTGGTTTCGACGAGATGGCGGTCGCAAAGCGACAAGCGGAAGCGCTTGCTGCGGTGGGCTTGAGGACCTAGGCGAAACGGACGATCAGGCCGGCCCGTGCGCCGGGCCGAAGGGAGGAGCAGTGTCCATGCAGGGCGCCCAGGAGCAGCGCACCCAAGTCGCGATCATCGGCGGCGGCCCGGCGGGCCTTCTTCTGTCTCATCTGCTGCATCTTGGCGGAATCGACAGCGTTGTGCTCGAGCGCCAGTCCAGGGCGCATGTGCTCAAGCGCATTCGAGCGGGCGTGCTGGAGCCCGGGAGCGTTAAGCTCCTGCGCGACGCCGGGGTCGGGCAGCGGATGGACCGCGAAGGACACGTCCACGACGGAAGCTGGATCGCCTGGCAGGACCGCGAGCCTTTCCTGATCAACACCAAGGCGCATTGCGGCAAGCCGATGGTTTCGCACGGCCAGACGGCGATCACCGAGGAGCTCTACCGCGTCCGCGAGCGCGACGCCGGCTTGATCGTCGATGAAGCGGAGAACGTGCGCCTCGACGACATCACTGGCGGCGCGCCCAAGGTGACATACGAGAAGGACGGAGCGACCCGCACCCTCGCCTGCGATTTCATCGCCGGCTGCGACGGGTTCCACGGCGTCTCGCGCCGCTGCATCCCCGCCAGGGCGCTGCGGACCTTCGAACGCGCCTATCCCTTCGGATGGCTCGGCATTATGTCGGAAACGCCGCCGGTCGGCGAGGTCATCTATGCGCGGCACGAGCGCGGCTTCGCGCTCGCTTCGCTGCGCAATCCGATGCTCAGCCGCTACTACATCCAGTGCGACGTCGGCGCCGACCTCATGGACTGGCCGGACGACCGGTTCTGGGAGGAGCTGAAGCAGCGATTTCCGCCCGAGATCGCCGACAAGATCGTGACCGGCCCGTCGATCGAAAAGTCAATCGCGCCGCTCAGAAGCTTCGTCGCGGAACCGATGCGGTATGGCCGCCTTTTTCTTGCCGGCGACGCCGCACATATCGTGCCGCCGACCGGGGCCAAGGGCCTCAATCTGGCTATTTCCGATGTCTTCTACCTCCAGCGCGCCCTGATCGCGCATTTCCGCCATGGCGATGACCGGTATCTGGAAAGCTATTCGGACATGGCGCTACGCCGCGTCTGGGGGGCTGTGCGTCTGTCCTGGTGGCTCACCAAGCTCCTGCACGTCTTTCCCGACGACGACGAATTTGAGATGAGGATCAAAACGAGCGAATTCGACTACCTCCACGCATCGCCGAACGCCCAGGCCGCGCTGGCCGAGCAATATGCCGGATTGCCCTTCGAGGAGTGAGGGCCCCTCTCCCTTGGGAGAAGGGCCGGGGGTGAGGGGACCGCGCCTTAGACGAAAGGCAATTGCAGCGCTTCCCGGATCCGCGCCACAACGGAATCGAGATCGCCCTCGACTTCGGCGTTGGTGAAGCGAATGACGCTGACGCCACGGCTCTCCAAGACCTTCGTCCGCTCGGCGTCATAGTCCGCGAACCATTCATGCTGTTTGCCGTCCAACTCGACAACGAGCTTGGCCGCATGGCAGTAGAAATCGTCCACCAACCGATCAAACGGAACTTGCCGCCGGAACTTCGCTCCATGAAAGCGTGACCCGCGCAGGCATATCCAGAGAATGTCTTCAGCTCTGGTCTGCTGCTTGCGCAGCACGCTCGCGAATTCGCGGCGCTCTGACGCCATTGACCTTTCCTCCTCCGCTCGGTCCCCTCACCCCCGACCCCTCTCCCAAAGGAGAGGGGGGACGCGAGCCGTCAGCGCCTAACCTAAAGCCGCGACAGAATCGGCAACCTCGGCGCGATCGCGAAGTTGAGCTGGATCAGGATGATCAGGGTAATTCCGAGCGTCACGTTGAAAAGGCCCACAACCGCGCCGACGCCATAGAGCGATTGGGCGATCACAATGCGCCGCCGTATCGCTTGCGAAATCTCGCCGTGGGCGTCCTTTCGAATGAGCTTCGCCCATTCCGCGTAGACCCAGGTGGCGTAAAGGCCTGCGCCAAGCAGGAAGATGTTGGCCCAGTAGATGACGAACGCGGTGCGGTAGGTGAAGAAGTCGGCAAGAAGCCGCGTTGAGAACGGCAGCACGGTGACGATGGCAAGAAAAACGAAGTGCAACCAGGTCAAGTCGCGGTTCGAGCGCTCGAGCTGGTTGAGTCCAGTCTGTTGGCCGACCCAGAATATGCCAAGCGTCATCAGGCTGAGGAGCCAAGTCATGAGCCTCGGCGCCGAGGCCGCGAGCGCGCCGAGCAATTGCGCCTCGGTGTGAATGTCGGCGGCGTCGGGCGTGTGAAAGTCGAGAACAAGCACGGTCGCCGCAAAGGCGAAAATGCCGTCGCTCAGCGCTTCGAGGCGGCCGACATCGGCGCCGGCGATGCGATTGTAACGGGTATGCGTCTCCATCGAGCGACAATCGCGCCGGCGGCGTGGGCGCGTCAATCCGGCCGGGCCGCGCCGCGCTCGGCGAGCAGCCGCGCGATATGGGCGCGCAGCTCCGCGACGCCTTCGCCGCTGCGCGCCGAGGTAAAGATCACTTCGGGATAGGCAGCGACGTGCTTGCGAAGACCCTCCAGCGTCGAGGCGACGCGCGCCTCCTGTTCAGAAGCCTTCACCTCGTCCCGCTTCGTCAGCACCACGGCGTAGGAGACGGCCGCGGCGTCGAGCATCCGCATCGTCTCGTCATCGCTCGCCTTGAGGCCGTGGCGCCCATCGACAAGGACAAAGACGCGCAAGAGCGAAGGCCGGCCGCGCAGATAGTCGCTGATGAGCCTCCCCCAGGAGGCCGACTTCGATTTGGCGACCGCGGCATAGCCGTAGCCCGGCATGTCGACCAGCGTCGCCTTGCCGCCGAGATCGAAGAAAATGAGCTCCTGCGTGCGGCCTGGCGTGTGCGACGTGCGCGCAAGGCCGGAGCGGCCGGTCAGCGCATTGATGAGCGAGGACTTGCCGACGTTCGACCGGCCTGCGAAGGCGACCTCGGGCGGCCCGACCGGCGGAAGTCCGTCGGAGCGCGCGGCGGCGAAGAAAAAGTCGCAGGGGCCAGCGAAAAGCCTTCGTCCCGCCTCCGTCCAGTCCGTCGCGGACTCGACGTCGCTCATACGCTCGGCGTCTTCGCCGGGCCGGCGAAGAGCTTGGTCAGATTGTCCCAGAGCTCGACCCTCACCCCCGCCTTTGTCATGATGTAATATTGCTGGATGATCGTCAGCGTATTGTTCCAGGTCCAGTAGATGACGAGGCCGGCCGGAAACGTGCCCAGCATGAAGGTGAAGATGACCGGCATCCAGGCGAACATCGACTTCTGAACCGGATCGGCCGGCTCGGGATTCATCTTCATCTGGAAGAACATCGACACGCCCATGATGAGCGGCCAGATTCCGAGCGCGAGAAAGTGCCCGACCATCGGCACTGCCGTCGGATCCCAAGGAATGAGACCAAAGAGGGTGAATATGTTGGTCGGATCGGGGGCGCTGAGGTCCTTGATCCAGCCGAAGAACGGCGCGTGGCGCATCTCGATGGTGATGAAGATCACCTTGTAGAGCGCAAAGAACACCGGGATCTGGATCACCATCGGCAAACAGCCGGCGACGGGGTTGACGCCCTCGCGCTTGAAGAGCTCCATCTGCTCCTGCTGCTGCTTCACCTTGTCGTCTGGGTAAAGGTCCTTCAGCGCCGCAATCTGCGGCTGGATCTTCTTCATCTTCGCCATCGACTGGTACGAGCGGTTGGCGAGCGGGAAGAAGGCGAGCTTGACGAGCACGGTCACGATCAGGATCGCGACGCCAAAATTGCCGACGTATCTGTAGATTGCGTCGATTAGGAGAAAGAGCGGCTTGGTGATGAAATAGAACCAGCCCCAGTCGATCATCAGGTCGAATTTCTTGATGCCGAGCCTGGTCTGGTAGTTGTCGATCGTGCTGACCTCCTTGGCGCCGCCGAAAACCCTTGTCGTCGCTGCGAACGACTCGCCCGGCGCGACGGATTTCTCAGCTCCGAGGAAGTCGGCCTGATAGTCGACCGGCTGGACAGCGCCGCTCGCCGAAAAGCGGGCCTCGATCGGCGCCGTCTGGTCAGGGATGACCGCCGAGCCCCAATACTTGTCGGTGAATCCGAGCCAGCCGCCGTCGCCGGCAAATTCGCGCGGCTTGCCGGCATCCTTGTCGATGGCGGAGTAAGTCACTTCCTGCACGCCGCCGTCGCCAATCACGCCGACAAAGCCTTCGTGCAGCACCGAATAGCCGGCGACATTGGGTTTGCCGCGGCGCAGGATCAGGGCGTAAGGGCGCACGCTCGCGGCCTCGGGGCCGGAATTGACGACCGAGTCGGTGATCGTGAACATGTACTTGTCGTCGACTGCGATGACGCGCTTGAAGACGAGGCCCGCGCCGCTGTCCCAGGTCAGGGTCACCGGCTGCTGAGGCGTCAGCGTCTTGACGTCGGCCGTCCAGACGGTCTCGCGATTGGGTGTCCTGACCCCGCTAGCGCTGACGAATCCGGTTTCGGCCCAATATGCGTTCGGCGCGCCGCTCGGCGAAAAGAGGCGGATCAGCGGGCTCTTCTTGTCGATGGTCTCGTGATAGTCCTTGAGCACGAGATCGTCGAGCCCGCCGCCCTTGAGGTCGATCGAACCGCCGAGGCTCGGCGTGTCGATCGCCACGCGCTTTTCGGCTGCGAGCGCCTCGCCGACCGTTTCTGTCGCCGCAGCGCCACGGCCCGCCGGCGCACCCGGCGCCGACCCTCCGGCTTGCGCTGGCGAGCCCGGCTCGGATCTCGCAACCGCGTTGGCTTGGGACTGGGCTTGGGACTGGGCTTGGGACTGCGCCTGCAGCTGCGCCTGATGCTCTCGCTGATAGAGGGGCCCTGCGTAAAAGTACTGCCACGCGGCCATGACCAGGACCGACAGCGCAATGGCGAGAAAAAGGTTTCTCGTGTCCTCGGAGTTCATGTTCGCCTGTCTTTGTCTTTCGCCGCCGATGGCGGCCGACCCTTGTCTTCATCTGCTCGCGCAGTGGCGTGGAACGCGTCCCTGAGATCGCCGACCAGCGCGGAGAAGTCGCGCGAGAGCGCCTGCCGGCGGGCCACCAGCACGTAGTCGTGATCCTCGCGCGCCTCAAGTGGCCGGGCCACAACAAGCGCCTCTCTCAGCCGGCGGCGGATGCGGTTGCGTACGACTGCGTTGCCGACCTTCTTGGTGACGGTGAGCCCGATGCGCGCGCCCGCCGGCGCCCCGTTTGGATCCTGCCGCCTTGCCGCTTGCAGGGAAAAGGCCTGGGCGGCCCAGCGCCGCCCGCGTGAGACGCGCTGGAACTCTGCACGCTTCGTTAGTCGGCCGAGCCGTTCTCCGGCGGGCCGCCTTGCGTCCAGATCGAGGGATTCGGGCTCCATCGGCGGCGTCGCATGGGCGGCAGGACAGGTGGGGCGCGAGGGCGGCCTGCCGGCCGCCGGCCGTTGGATCAGGCGGAGAGCTTCTTGCGGCCGCGGGCGCGGCGCGCGTTCAGGATCTTGCGGCCCCCGGCGGTCGCCATGCGGGCGCGGAACCCGTGCCGGCGTTTGCGCACGAGCTTGCTGGGTTGATAGGTCCGCTTCACAATTGCTCTCCGATCGTCGGCGGAAAAATCGAGCGCCGCCCGATCTTAAACGCGCGAACCCCGGCTCTGCCGCACCGGCCACGCGACCGGGGCAGCGAGCCGGAAAAAACGACTGCGGCGCTTCACGCGCCGCTGCAAGGCTTGGGCTTATGCCGCGCCGGCGCAGGCAAGTCAATCGCAAGCTGGACGCGCTGAGACTGCGGCTGTTTCATGGCGGCTCGATGAGCCGCCATGCCTCATAAGAGCGCGTCCCCAACGCCCGCCCCGATTGGCGCCACGCGCTCTGGACAAGGCGCCGGGCGAACGCCTATAAGCCGCCATCGCTTGGGTCCTTAAAAGGACGCACGGTCGCCCAGGTAGCTCAGTCGGTAGAGCACGTGACTGAAAATCACGGTGTCGGTGGTTCGATTCCGCCCCTGGGCACCATCCAACTATCTCCTAATGTCTAATATTGTCCAATAAACCATTGAATTTCAACGGTATCGTTGGCACATAGGTCCGATACGGTCTAGGACCGGCCATTGACAGCCGATGCTATTGTTGGCCTCATTGTTGGCCTTGAGGCCAACAGGCCCGTCGCGAGGCCAACAGAATGCCACTCACGGACAAACAGATTCAGGCCCTTCGTCCAACAGAAGGCCGCGTCACCAAACATTCCGATGGCGGCGGCCTTCAGCTTTGGGTGACGCCTTCCGGAGCCCGGCTTTGGAACCTTGCGTACAGATTCGCCGGCAAGCAGCGAAAACTCGCAATAGGCTCCTACCCCACCATCCCATTGAAAGAGGCGCGGGCGCGCCGGGATCACGCGAAGCACCAACTGGACGCTGGCCTCGACCCCAGCCAGCAAAAACGGATCGCGAAACTGACTGCGGCCCTACAGCAGGCCAACACATTCGATGCGCTGGCCGCGGAGTTTCTCGACAAGAAACGCGGCGAGGGCAAAGCCGACGCCACCTTGAGCAAACTCAAATGGCTCATCGGAATTGCGAAACCCCTGCTCGGACTAAGGCCAATATCCGAAATTACCGCCCCGGAGATTCTTCAGGTTCTCCGACGCGTCGAGGCGCGAGAACGGCACGAAAGCGCAAAGCGCCTCCGAGGGACGATCGGATCGGTCTTTCGCTATGCGATTGCGACAGGGCGCGCGGCAAACGATCCCACGACCGCGCTTAACGGCGCACTGATTTCCCCTGTCGTCCGCCACCGGGCGGCGATCATCGATCCGCAAGGGCTCGGCGCGCTGTTGCGCGCGATCGACGGACACATCGGAACGCCGGAGGTCCGCCTCGGCCTGCAACTGCTCGCTCTCACCTTTGTCCGGCCCGGCGAGTTGCGTGGAGCGAGATGGTCGGAGGTCGATTTCGCCAAGGCGGTTTGGACCATTCCGCCCGAGCGCATGAAGATGCGCCGCCCCCACCGCATCCCGCTCGCCCGCCAGACCCTCAACGTCCTGAAGGATGCGCAAGCCGTCAATCCGGATGCCGCACTCATCCTTCCGGGGATGCGGGGCCGCGGGCGATCGCTATCCGAGAACACCTTCAACGCGGCCTTGCGCCGCCTTGGCTACGCCAAAGACGACATGAGCGCCCACGGTTTCCGCTCCGCTGCCTCCTCAATCTTAAACGAAAGCGGCTTCTGGAATCCGGACGCCATCGAAGCACAACTCGCGCATATCGAGAGGAATGTCGTTCGCCGCGCCTACGCACGGGCGGAGTTTTGGGACGAACGCGTGAGAATGATGCAATGGTGGGCGGATAGACTCGACCAGTTGCGTCGCGGTGGCGAGGTGATTTCGTTTTCCACGGATCAGGGGCGGGCGCGGCCGTCCACTTCGGTCAAATAGCCCATTTCGACGAAAGAGCTTCCGCTTGCCGAAGGACAGTTTGGACGGCGGCGTCTTGGAGATCGGGCGGGTAGCCGTATTTCCGCAGAATTCGCTTTACCAGGACGCGCATTCGAGCACGCGCGCTTTCGCGATGCGACCAGTCGACCGTCACGTTGCCCTTAAGACTTTCGAGCAATTCGTGCGCGATGACTTTCAAAGAGTCGTTTCCTAGGACGTTAACGGCGCTTTCGTTCTCGGCGAGCGCGTCATAGAAGGCGATTTCGTCTTGCGACAGTCCTTCATCTTCGCCGCGTTTGCGAGCGGCGCGGACGTCCTTCGCGAGTTCGATAAGCTCCTGCAATACCTCAACGGTGCTGATCGCGTTGGTGTGGTATCGGGCTATGGCGGCTTCCAGACGCTCGGAAAAGCGTTTGGTCTCGACGACATTTGTCTTGCTGCGCGAGCGGATTTCATCGTTTAGCAGCTTGGACAGGGCCTCAAGCGCCAAGTTCCTCTTTTCGAGCTGCTGAACCTCGGCGAGGAATTCGTCCGACAGGATTGAGATGTCCGGCGTCGTGATCCCAGCGGCGGCGAGGATGTCGACGATCTCGGTTGAGACGACCGCGCGGTCCAAAATCTGCTGGATTGCGAACTCGCGATCGGCGCCGCTCCTTCCTGCGCCTTCTGTCGACTTCACAAGGGCGGCGCGAACCGTTTGGAAGAAGCCGACTTCATCCCGGATGTCGCGCGCCTCATCGCTTGCCGCAGCCAACCCGAATGCCTTGGAGAGAGCGAGCACGGCATCTTGATAGCGACGGTTCTCGCGGCGCTTCCCATCTTCGCTCGTTTCCCTGGCCGCGGCTTCGTGCTGGCGACCAAGTATCCACTCAATGGCCTCGGCGAGCGCGACGAGGCGCTCATGCGGCGCGCCCGCCAAGCCCCGCGCGTAGTCGAAGCCGTGATAGATGGCTTTCACCACTTCGTACTTTTCAAGCAGCACGGCGACCGCTTCGGCCTCATCGACCCCGGCCTGCCGTTGGTCGGAAGCGGAATATTGACCGAGAGCGTTCTTCAGGTTCTGGGCGATCCCGATATAGTCGACGACAAGACCGGCCGGCTTGTCGCGGAAAACGCGGTTCACACGGGCGATGGCCTGCATCAGCCCGTGGCCCTTCATCGGCTTGTCGATATACATCGTGTGCATCGACGGCGCGTCGAAGCCGGTCAGCCACATATCCCGCACGATCACAAGCTTGAGCGAGTCTTTCGGGTCTTTGGCGCGCTTCGCCAGGAGATCGCGACGCGCTTTGGTCCCGATGTGCGGTTGCCAACCTTGAGGATCGGCGGCCGATCCGGTCATCACGACCTTGATCGCGCCCGCCGCGTCATCATCGCTGCGCCAGTCAGGGCGGAGCGCCACGATTTGATCGTACAGCGCAACGCAAATGCGGCGGCTCATGCAGACCACCATCGCCTTGCCATCCATCGCGGCGACGCGGTCCTCGAAATGACGCACCAGGTCCGCCGCGACGATTTGGAGGCGCTTTTCAGACCCCACCAGCGCCTCAACGGTTGCCCATTTGCGCTTGATGCGCTCCTGCTCGGTCGTCGCCTCGTCTTCGGTCAGTTCCTCGATC
>JAFAHO010000228.1 GCA_019237205.1 Hyphomicrobiales bacterium | reverse complement strand
GCAGATATTCGTCGACGTGGCGCGGGATGACGTCGAAGTAGAGCCGCTTCGCCGCCTTCGGCTCGCGATACATGAACAGCGACAGGCTCTCGGGGCTGGCGTAGCGCCGCCACTCGTCGATGGTGAGGCCGTTGCCCTTCGACTTCGAGCTCTTCTGGCCCTTCTCGTCCAGAAACAACTCGTAGGTGAAGCCTTCCGGCGGGGCGCCGCCGATCGCCTTGCAGATCTCGCTCGACAATTTGATCGAATCGATCAGGTCCTTGCCGGCCATTTCGTAGTCGACGCCCAGCGCAAGCCAGCGCATCGCCCAGTCGGGCTTCCATTGCAGCTTGGTGCGGCCGCCGGTGACAAGCGTCGTGATGCGCTCCTTGCTGTCGGGATCCTCGTACGTGATGGTCCCTGCCGCGGCGTCGTGCGCGAGGATCGGAACCTGGAGGACGATACCGCTCGCCGGCGAAACCGGAAGAAACGGCGAATAGGTGCTGGCGCGCTCGGCGCGAAGCGACGGCAACATGATCGCCATGACGTCGTCGAACCGCGCCAGCACGGTCAGCAGCGCCTCATCGAAGCGCCCTGACGCGTAGCACTCGGTCGACGACATGAATTCGTAGTCGAAGCCGAAGCGATCGAGAAAGCGCCTCAGCATCGCGTTGTTGTGGGCGGCGAAACTCTCGTATTCCCCGAACGGATCGGGCACCTTTGTCAACGGCTTGCCGAGATGGGCTGACATAAGCTCGCGGTTGGGGATGTTGTCGGGGGTCTTCCTCAAGCCGTCCATGTCGTCGGAGAAGGCGATGAGCCTCGTCTTGACCCTGTCGTCCGTCAGCACGCCGAACGCGTGCCGCACCATGGTCGTGCGCGCCACCTCGCCGAAGGTGCCGATATGGGGCAGCCCGGAGGGGCCGTAGCCGGTCTCGAAGATCACTTCCGATTTGGGCGCATGCTCGAGCCGCGCGATCAGCTTTCGCGCTTCTTCGAACGGCCAGGCCTTGGAGACCTCGGCGGCCTCGCGCAATGGGGGCAACGGCTTGATCCTGCTGGGATGCCCGGCCTCGGTCGGCCGGAAAGCCGGCATTACTGGAAAATCAGGGGCGGCAAGTCAATCGGGAAGGCTCTACCGCCGTACGAACAGAGCTCGGGGCTTGAGCTTTCGACCCCCCGGCGCAGGCCGTCGAAAGGCGTTTTCGACAGGGACGCAGGCCGCCCCCGCGCCCCCGATCCTCAATCTCCGCTACTCTCCAGTCGGGCGAGCGGCATGGTGAAGCTGAACCGCGCGCCGCCGCCGGGATTGTCATCGGCCCAGATGGTTCCGTAGTGGGCCTCGATGATCGAGCGCGAAATCGACAGCCCGACGCCGAGGCCCTTCGGCTTGGTCGAGGCAAAGGGGACGAAGAGACCGGAACGCGCCGAGGGATTGAGACCCGGGCCCGTGTCTGAGACGTCAGTGCGGACCATGCCCTCGTCCAGCGACGTCGCGATGGTCAGCTCCCGCTCCCTCGCCTCGCTCATCGCCTCGATCGCGTTTCGCATCAGATTGAGGATCGCCTGCTCGACCTGGACCTGGTCGGCGAGCACCTGATCTTCCGCGGCATTGAGGAGGAGCACGATGGCGACGCCCGCCTCCTTCGCGGGCGCTTGCATGAGATCGCAGGCGCCGCGAATGAGCGCATGCAAACTCCGCTCGACTTTGTTCGGCTCGCCGCGCACCATGAATTCGCGCAAATGCGAAATGATGTTCGCCGCCCTCAGCACCTGCGCCGCTGCTTTTTCGAGCGATTCGGCGGCGAAACGATTCGGGACCGCCTCAGCGCCGAGGATCTGGCGCGCGGCGGACAGATAGTTCAAAGCCGCCGCGAGCGGCTGATTGATTTCGTGCGCGAGCGCCGTCGTCATGTTCGTCATCAGATCCAGCCGGCCCTTGTGCAGGCGGTCGAGACACGCTTCAAACTGCCGCCTCTCGCTGAGGTCGCGAACGAAGCCGATGAACAGCCGCTGCTGGTCGCGGCGGATCTCGGACACTGTCAGCTCGGCCGGGAAGGTCGAGCCGTCCTTGCGGCGCGCCTCGACTTCCCGGTTGGAGACGCCGGCCCCGCCCGTGTGGAGATAACGCCGGATGTAGCCGTCGTACAGCGAGCGGCGGGATTCGGGCGCAAGCACATTGACGTTGCGCCCGACCAGTTCGTCGGCGCCATAGCCGAACATCCGCGTCGTTGCCAGGTTCACGCTTTGAATGATCCCGTCTTCGTTGAGGGTGACGATGGCGTCGGCGACGCCGTTGATCACCGCACGCATCCGCGCTTCGCTCTCGCGCAACGCCTCGTCGGCGCGCCGCCGCTCGCTAGGGTTGTCGTCGCCGCTCATGGGAACCTCCGCGATCCCGTGCGCGCCCGTACAGCCCGGGGTCGATCGCTCAACCTTACGCCGCCGATGCGGGGAATAAAGGGGCGACGCCGGGACTATCGACGTCCCCGGGCAGGAGCGATTGCGGGTCATACGAGAGGCAGGGCTATCCGGCAATTGACCTTTCCGGAGCCGGTTTTGTTCCTTGGGCGCTGGGCATTCCCGAAGACGTCGCTGGGACGAGGGCGCCTGGGCGGCCTGCGATTCCCTAGGATTCGGCGCGCCCGCTTGTCTCGAAGTTCCCGTCTCGAGCGCCGCGCATGGTCAATCGCCGAAGGTTCATCGCCGCCGTGTTGGCGCCTTCGCGGGGGCGCGGGCGGGTCATGAAGCGCGCGATCGACGAGGCCCAGCGCAGCGGGCGCGCGGGCCATTCACTCCGCCGGGCTCGCCGGCGCCGCCGGGCGCCTGAGCCCCGGAGCCACGACTGCGCGCGGCGATCGGCCGTGCGCGGTCTTCGCCCAATAGTGAGGCCTGAGGACGAGATCGACGATCGCCGTCCAGGCAGCCGCCGAAACGAGGACGTAATAGACGGGCAGCAGCGCGAGCGACTTCATGGAGAAGGCGAAACGCCGCTGCCTCGCCGCTACCATCGCCGGAATGACGATCGCCCATATGCCGGCAAGAGCGAGAATATAGACGAAGACGTCAGTCGCCTCCCTTGCGGCCGAGAGTTCGCCCGAGCGAGCGGAGACGGCGCGCCACAGCGTATCGAGCGCGAAAGCCGGCCAGAAGAGGGCGCTCATCACCGAGCCGAAGATCAGGATCGCCGCCGCGGCGGCCCGGCGCGCCCCGAGATCGCTGACAAACGCGACGGGCTTGCGCGAATGGACGATGAACGTCTGGATCCAGCCTTTCTGCCAGCGCACCCGCTGCCCGAACCAGTTGCCGAGCTCGTGCGGCGCCTCTTCGCTCGTGTCGGACTGGAGGCTGCCGACCTTATATCCATAGCGCGCCAGCCGGACGCCGAGATCGGCGTCCTCGGCCACGTTCCACTCGTCCCAGCCGCCGACGGCGATCAGCGAGTCGACGCGAAAATGGTTGGACGTGCCGCCGAGCGCAACCGGTAGGTCGAGGGCGCTCAAGCCCGGATTGATCAGATCGAACAGGACCGCGTATTCGATCGCGAACAGCGCCGAGAGCCAGGAGTCTTTCGTGTTGCGCACGGCGAGCCGCGCCTGAAGGCAGTCGACGTCGCGTTCGTGTGCAAAGCGCGAGGCCGCGCGCCTCAGCTGGCCAGGCGCCGGCGCGTCCTCGGCGTCGTAGACTGCGAGGCAATCGCCGCGCGCCGACGCGAGCGCGATATTGAGCGCGCGCGGCTTGGTCGACGGCTCTCCCGGGGGCGCCACGATGACCTCGTAGCGGGCCGGCAATCGAAGCGCGAGAATGCGCGACAGGGTTTCCCGGTCCCTTCGCTCGACGACGAGCTTGATGTCGAGCTTGCTCTTCGGATAGTCGAAGGCGTCGAAGGCTTTGATAAGGTCCGCGATCACCTCGGATTCGCGATAGAGCGCCGCGACGACCGTATAGATCGGAAGCTCGTCGTCACTGAGCAGAAGCGGCCGCACCGTCGCGCCATTGGCGACCGCCGCCATCGACCTCAGCACGATCGAGGCGAGAAACGTCAGCCAGCAGCCCGCGGCCAGGCTCGCAGCGAGAAGCCGAACGTTCGCGATCCCTAGCGCGAGCGCCGCCGCCGCGAGCAGTCCGGCGGCGGCGATCTGCGCGAGGCTCATGCCCGTTCGCGCGGTAAGGCTTGGCGGGAGACGGCCGAGCGCCTCGGCGAGAATCGCTTCCCCGCGCTGCATCCTGACGAGGGACGCGAATCGCTGCGGCGAAGTCACGGCGAAGCTCGCGGGATGCAAGCGGCCGGACGACGTCATTTCGATGAGGCGCGAAACGGAGCGTGCGCTGGGCGCGATGACCGCCCGGGCGCTCCTGCTGCGCTCCTCGAGCGGCGCGACGCCGCACCGGAGGCCCCTCACTGCGTCAAACCCGGCCGCGAACGGCGGGTCGCCGCGGTAATAGTCGCAGCCGAGGTGGCGGGCCAGCGCGCCATAATACGCGTCTTCGTGCAGGATCCCTTCGTTGAGGAGCGCGTCCAGCGGACGCACGCCCAAAGGGGCGGCCTTCACTGCGCTCATGAGGCTTTGCGGCGAAAGCCCCTGCCCGGCGATGAAGCCGAGCTCCAGCGGGAGCGCGGGGGGCGGCTCCGCCGGTCCCTCGCCGCGAACCTGGCGCCGGTCGAAAGACCCGGCCATTGACACGCGCGCCGGCGCCGACCCAGTCTTTGGACCTTCCGAGACCCCCGCCATCGCCCCAAGCCGTCGTTATCGTTGTTAACGACAAATAGACACATATTTTCGGGCTTGTCATGCGAATGAATGACGTTAGGTCAAGAATCTTTGGCGCGACCCTCGCCGCGCTCGGCGCGCTGCTTTCGCCGGCGGCGCTCGCTGCCTCCCAGCCGTTCACGCCAAGCTTCTGGGATCCGGCGCTGCGCCTCGAACGGCCTGACCTTTCGGGCGTGCGCGCGATCCGGTTCCTCACCGCCGACGACTATCCGCCGCTCAACTTCGCCCTCGACGACGGGACGCTCGCCGGCTTCAACGTCGAGATCGCCCGCGCCATCTGCGAAACGCTCGAGATCGGCTGCACCATCCAGTCGCGCCCCTTCGACACGCTGATCGACTCGCTGACGACCGGAAAAGGCGACGCCGTCATCGCATCGATCTCCGCGACGCCCGCGACCCGCGCTCAAGTCGACTTCTCGCTGCCCTACTACCAGACCCCGGCGCGCTTCATCGCGCGCAAGGGCTCGGCGCCGCCGGACGCAGGGCCGGCTGCGCTTGCGGGAAAAACAATCGGCGTCGTCGCCGGATCGTCGCACGAAGCCTATCTCAAGGCCTTTTTCCCAGGCGCGAAGCAGAAACCTTATCCCAACGCATCGGCTCTCGAGGAGGCGCTGCGCGCTTCCGAAATCGACGCGGCGTTCGGCGATGGGCTGACCTTCGCCGTCTGGCTCAACGGCGAATCCTCGCAAAACTGCTGCGCCTTCCTCGGCGGCCCTTTTTGCGAAAGCCGGTTCTTCGGCGAAGGCGTCGGCATCGCGGTCCGCACGGACGACGCGCAGCTGCGCCAGGCGCTGAACTGGGCGCTGGCGCAGATGGCGTCGCGCGGAACCTACGCCGAGATCTATCTGAAGTATTTTCCGATTGGGTTTTATTAGCGGTGCGCGCCTTTACGGAATCGTCATCGCGAGGAGCAAAGCGACGCGGCGATCCAGGGGATCGCAGGGCTGCGGCGGCGGCCCTGGATCGCCGCGTTTCGCTCGCGATGACGACGTTGGTTCCGTCTGGGCGAGTCCTGCTCTAAGCATGCCGCCGGCCCGTTCGCCACGCCTTGCGATGGCCTTTGCGTGCCAATTCTGGGCGTGAAGCAGGAGGGCGATACTGTTGAGGGTCGACGCCATATCGGGATGCTCAGGGCCGAGCGCCTTCTCGCGGATTGCCAGCTCGTGCTCAAAGAGCGGCCGCGCCTTCGAATAGACGCCGCGGCCATAAAAATACCCGCCAGCGCTATTCAGAAGGTCGGCGCATTTCAAGTTCACAACAGCGTTCGCCATCTCGGTTTCACAGCCCGCGA
>JAFAHO010000179.1 GCA_019237205.1 Hyphomicrobiales bacterium | reverse complement strand
CCGCCAGCCGCCGCCCCAGCCGCCGCCACGCCAGCCGCCGCCGCCCCAGCCGCCGCCGCCATGCCAGCCGCCGCCGAAGCCGCCGAAGCCGCCATGCCGGAATTGGGCGGCGGCCGGCTCTGTCGAGGCGGCCAGAGCGGCCACGAGCGACACCGCAGCCACCGCGGCGACTGCCGCCTTGGATATCATGTTACGCATTTCACCCTCCGAAAACCGGCGCCAAAACGGGCCGGCGCAAGCTAGCGTCGTGCGGCATTCCGTTTGGGCGCGCCGTTAACACTCTTTTCAGCATAGTCCGGCCTTAATTTGATCGAAAGGGGGCGCCCCGGCGCCCAATGCGCGAAGTCTACTCCGAAGGCAGTTTCCGGTCATTTTATTCATGAATAAACGTCCACAAAGACAGTAAACCGCCCTTCCGCACAGTACAGCCTGCGCTTGAAAGTGCTGTCGGCCGATCCACTGCGTCGGGTGGAAGAACACGCCCGGCAGGGCGCTCGTCCATGCAGCGGATCAATTCGGAGCGGGGATTTTCGTTCCTCGCAAAAAATTGATCACGCCGGAGAAGTCGTCGCCCCCGTGGCCGGCGGCGACGAAGAGCGCGTAGAGCTGCGCGGCTTCGGCCCCGAGAGGGGTCACGGCGCCGACGCTGGTCGCTGCCTCCTGCGCGAGGCGGAGGTCCTTCAGCATCAGACTGGCGGCGAAGCCGGGCTTATAGTCGCGATTGGCGGGCGAAGCCGGCACGGGACCGGGGACCGGACAATAGCTGGTCAGCGACCAGGACTGGCCGGACGAGGTCGAAGCGACCTCGAACAGAGCCCGAGCCGAAAGACCGAGCTTCTCGGCGAGCGCGAAGGCCTCGCAGGTCGCGATCATCGTCGCTCCGAGGATCATGTTGTTGCAGATCTTGGCCGCCTGCCCGGCGCCGGGGCCGCCGCAATGAACGATGCGCTTGCCCATATTTTCGAGGATCGGCTTCGCGCGCGCGAAAGCCTCGGTCGATCCGCCGCACATGAAGGTCAGCGTGCCGGCGCTCGCCCCGCCGACCCCGCCCGAGACGGGCGCGTCGAGGGTCAGCGCTCCGGCCGCGGCGCCCGCCTCGTGGGCGCGCTTGGCGCTGTCGACGTCGATGGTCGAGCAGTCGATGACGAGCGAGCCCTTCGGCGCCGCGTCGAGGAACTCCGTCCAGCTTGCGATCACGTGGCGTCCGGCCGGCAGCATGGTCAGCACCGCATCGGCGCCGGCGACGGCCTGGCGCGCGGCGCCCGCGATCGTCACGCCGGTCAAGGCGGCGGCGGCCCGCTGGGCCTCGAGGAGGTCGAAGCCCATGACCGCATGGCCCGCCTTGACGAGATTGGCGGCCATCGGCGCGCCCATATTGCCGAGACCGATGAAGGCGATTTTCGACATGGGGTCCTCCCGACGGCCGGCCAGTGGCTCAGTCTAAACCTACGCGCAGCGCCGCAAAGCGCTAATGTTTGGTCATACTAGCGCTCCATCCGGCCACATGGGCAACCGTCCTAATCGATTTCGCTAGCGCGGCCTCCACTTGCTGGCGTAGGTAATCGGAGACGTTCGTGAACTTTAGGGGAAGGATGTCTGCCTCTGGGCGGACAAACGAGATTTGGAGAACATAAACCGCTAGGACTAACGCCATTTGCTCTGACGTCGACCTTGTTTCTGTATTTAAGCTTCCTTGAATTCAGCTAAACCATGTTTAATGGAGAATAGGGTTGAGTAATAACCGGCCAGAATCCGTGGAGCCCAAGGCGTTCGACCCCGATAAGGTTGGAATATTCCAACTGATGGGAAGTTTGCGTATACCTGACGTCATTGCGACGGTAACCGTGCTGGCCTCTGTCGTAGGCGGTGCTTATCAACTGGGAGTAACCAAAGAGGAGTCGGATAATAAGCTTGAGATTTATGAGAAAGACAGCGAGATTAACGATTTAAGAAAGAAATTAACCGAAGTACAAGAGGAAGCGCAAGATAGTGCCTCGAAAACTGTGCGCTATAAGTACCAGATGGATGAAAAAGATACTGAGATCAGCGACTTGCGAAAAAGAATAGCTGAAGCACAAAGAGAAATAGAAAGTACCGCGTCGAGAAGCCTTAACTATAAGTACCAAGTGGACCAGAGAGATAGCGAGATAACAACTCTAAGTTCCAAAATAACAGATTTAGAAAACGCTCTCGCCCAAAAACCAAAAGACACAAATACTCAACTGTTTACAGGACCAACGAAGCCTGACGGCTACGTGATGAACGCTGACGAAATAGGAGTGAATTATTGGGAGTACAACCATCGCGTTTTTTATCCTAGCACACTCACGGTGTGCAGAGAGTCCTGCAGAATCGACACTCAATGTCTCGCTTTTACGTTCACTGGTACTGAGAACGACGGTACTTGTTACCTAAAACCGGCGATTACAGGTAGAACAACCGGCGGGCCAAATACTCTGGTTTCAGCAACAAAAGGACGCTCAAGGTAGTAGTTGGGCCAATTTAGGGATAACTCAGTAGTAGGTCGCGACACTCTGAGTTCTGGTCTTAAGGTTAGTGGCGGAGGTTTAGCACTAGCACAAGCTTGTGCCTATTTGCTGGGTTCTGAGAAGTATTACCGGTGATAAATGATCTCTCGACCCTCAGTTCTCGATCAGGCCGCGCGCCACGATGACGCGCATGATCTCGTTCGTTCCCTCGAGAATCTGGTGCACGCGCAGGTCGCGCACGATCTTCTCGACGCCGTAGTCGGCGAGATAGCCATAGCCGCCGAACATTTGCAGCGCGTCGTTGGCGGCGTCGAAGCCGGCGTCGGTGGCGACGCGTTTGGCCATCGCGCAGAGCCGCGTCGCCTCGGGCGATCTCTCGTCGAGCGCGCTCGCCGCGCGCCACAGCATCGAGCGGGCCGTCTCGAGCGAGGTCGCGACGTCGGCGACACGAAACTGCAGGGCCTGGAAGTCGGCGATGCGCCGCCCGAACGCCTTGCGCTCGCGCATGTAGGCGATCGCTTTGTCGAGCGCCGCCTGGCCGCCGCCGATCGAACAGGCGCCGATGTTGAGCCGCCCGCCGTCGAGCCCGGCCATGGCGATCTTGAAGCCGTCGCCTTCGGCGCCGACGAGATTGGCGGCCGGCACGCGCACGCCCTCCATGATCACCTGGCGCGTCGGCTGCGCGCGCCACCCCATTTTCTTCTCTTTTGCGCCGAAACTTAAGCCCGGCGTTTCCTTCTCGACCATGAAGGCGGTAATCCCGCCGGCGCCGCCCTCGCCGGTGCGCGCCATCACGAGATAGAGGTCGCTCGCGCCGGCGCCGGAAATGAACTGCTTCACGCCGTCGAGCACGTAAGTATCGCCATCGCGCCGGGCGCGCGTCGTCAGCGCCGCGGCGTCCGAGCCGGCGGCGGGTTCTGTCAGGCAATAGCTCGCAATGAGCTCCATGCCGGCGAGCCGCGGCAGGTAGCGTCTTTGCAGGTCGGCCGAGCCGAAGCGGTCGACGACCCAGGAGACCATGTTATGGATGGAGAGGAACGAGGCGACGGAGGGACAGCCGGTCGACAGCGCCTCGAAGATGAGCGCCGCATCGAGCCGCGTCATGCCGCTGCCGCCGTTCTCCTCGCGCACATAGATCGTCGCCATGCCGAGCGCGGCCGCCTCACGCAGCACGTCGACGGGAAAGTGCTCGGTCTCGTCCCATTTGAGAGCATTGGGGGCGATGCGCTCATCGGCGAAAGCCTTCGCCATGTCGCGGACGGCAAGATGATCGGGAGTGAGGGCGAACATCGCAACGCTTTGCCTTCAACGTTTACGGGCGCAGGGACTTCAAACGAGATTGCCCGAAGGCGCCGCGCGCGGCAAGGCTGGGACTGCGACCAACTCCTTCGCAACCATCAGGCTTTCGCCGTCGCGCTCCTCGGATCGAGCGTCCTTATGGTTCCGCAGCTCTCTGGACTGACGGGCGGTTGTCCTTGATTTTCTGGCCCGGCCGGGGCAATGCGGAGACCCGCGCGTCGGCGCATGGCAATTCGGGGCAGCGCGCTTTGAGCGGGCGGAGGGCTGGTATGATGGTTCGTTCGGTTCCGTTGATGGGCGCGGCGCTGCTCGCCCTCGCGTTCGCCGCGCCCCCGGCGGACGCGCAGACGACGCAGACGCCAGCGATCCATGCCCGGGCGAAACATCACGCCAGAAAAAAGGCCGAGCCCGAGGGCCGGCAGATCACCGTGCACAAGGCGACGCCGTCCTATCTGACGCTCGGCGGCGTCGCGGCTCCCGCAGTCACCTCCACAAACAACTACGTGATCGACACATTCAACCAGCCCACGCCGATCGAGGGGACGTTTGCGGGCATGCGGGGCCGGGAGGCGCTCGGCCGGTACGACAATCCCGGATTCCCGCTCTTCCGGTTCTAGAAATGGGAGCCGTGACCTGAAACTCGCCGGCGAAGTCGCGGTCGTCACCGGAGCTGGTCGTGGCATCGGCCGGGCGATCGCGCTGGCGCACGCCAGGGAGGGCGCGAAGGTCGCTTTGCTGGCGCGAACAGCGCCCGAAATCGCGGCTGTTGCGGAAGCCATCGCAGCGGAGGGCGGTGCCGCGCGCGCCTACGCCGTCGACATCGTCGACCTCGGCGCGGTCACGAAGACATTCGCAGCCGTCGAAAGGGATCTGGGCCCGGTCAGCCTGCTCGCCAACAATGCCGGCTCGTTCGTCGCGATCGGTCCGATCTGGGCGGTCGAGCCCGAGGCCTGGTGGCGTGACATCGAGATCAATGTCCGCGGAGCCTTCAACTGCTGCCGCGCGGCGATTCCAGCGATGATGGCCCGCGGCCGGGGCCGCATCATCAACATGACGGGCGGCGGGACGGCGACCTCCTTTCCCAGCGGTTCCGGTTACGCAACCAGCAAGGCCGGCCTGCTTCGCTTCACGGAATGCGTCTCGGACAGCCTTGCCGGCAGCGGCGTGCTCGTGTTCGCGATGGACCCGGGCCTGGTGCGCACCGCGATGACCGAATATCAGCTGTCGAGCGAGGCTGGCCGGACGCATCTGCCCAACTTGCCGCGCCTGTTCGAGACGCGCGTCAACGTGCCGCCGACGCTCGCGGCGCGCCTCAGCGTCGAAATCGGCTCCGGTCGATTCGACAGGCTCGCCGGCCGCATGCTGATGGCGGCCCGCGGCG
Source organism: Hyphomicrobiales bacterium (assembly GCA_019237205.1). GTDB lineage: Bacteria > Pseudomonadota > Alphaproteobacteria > Rhizobiales > Beijerinckiaceae > Roseiarcus. Next base: position 2,720 of record JAFAHO010000179.1, on the reverse strand, counting down.
ATCTTGGCCTCCAACAGGCTGAAATTGACGACATCGTGGAGGCGGACCTGCGCAGCCTTCGAGTCAACGGATTGCCGCCGGAGCGGCCATACTCGCCTTAGCCGCTCGAAGCCGATCGCCCGGTCAGGCGATCATTGTCGTGTAGCCGGTAGGCTCTCAGGGCGCAGGAAACAGGGCCTCTACCGCTACCTCGAAGCCCGGCGGGTCGAGGCTGGCCGCGCCGCCCGAAAGGACCCGGGTCTCGATCGCGTCGCCTTGCCCGCGCTTGTGGTGGATGACGACGCGGCGTTCCGGATCGAGAATGAGATAATGCTCAACGCTCGGGAGCGAGAAATAGCCGCTGAGCTTGCGGCCGTGGTCGATCGCGGCGGTGCTCGGCGACAGGACCTCGACGACGATCATGGGGTCCGTGAGGACAATCGCATCGTCGGACCGGCGTGGGCCCCAGACGACAGACGCATCGGGCTCGAAGGTCGTTCTCGCGTCGATCTTTATCGCAAGGCCGTCAGTAAAGACCTCGCACGGAAGACCCTTCTTTTTCAGCCCGTCGGCCAGCGCAACGAAAGCGGTCCCTTTCGTTCGCGTGTGAGCAAGCCGCTCCGGAGACATGGCGACTGGAGCGTCCGAGATCATCACCGGAACACCGTCGTGCAGCTCCCAACGCCCCTCCCTCCCCTCTGCCCAGAGGAGGAATTCGTCGACCGTCATTTGCTTCAACGCGGTGGGCATTCTAGCCGTTCGAAGCGCGCCCGCGAGCGGCGGAAGGGAAAGTATATCCGCGCCCCGCGAGCGTGTCTCCCGCTCAGTTCATCGTCGGGATGCTGAACTGCGCCCCGTCCTTGATGCCGGAGGGCCAGCGCGCGGTCACGGTCTTGGTGCGGGTGTAGAAGCGGATCGAATCGGGCCCGTGCTGGTTGAGGTCGCCGAAGCCGGAGCGCTTCCAGCCGCCGAAGGTGTAGTAGGCGACCGGAACCGGGATCGGCACGTTCACCCCGACCATGCCGACCTTGACCTTGGTCGCGAAGTCGCGCGCCGCGTCGCCGTCGCGGGTGAAGATCGCGACGCCGTTGCCGTATTCATGGTCGTTGCAGAGACCGAGCGCCTCAGGATAGTCGTGCGCGCGGACGACCGACAGGACAGGGCCGAAAATCTCCTCCTTGTAGATGCGCATGTCCTTCGTCACGTGATCGAAGAGGCACCCGCCGATATAGAAGCCGTTCTCGTAGCCCTGCATCTTGAAGCCGCGTCCGTCGACGGCGAGCTTGGCGCCTTCCTTGACGCCGATGTCGACATAGCCGCGCACCTTGTCGAGCGCCGCCTTGGTGACGAGCGGACCGTAGTCGGCGGAGGCGTCGGTCGAGGGGCCGATCTTGAGCGATTCGACGCGCGGGGTGAGACGCTTCATCAGTTCGTCCGCCGTCTTCTGGCCGACCGGCACCGCGACCGAAATCGCCATGCAACGCTCGCCGGCCGAGCCGTAGCCCGCGCCGATCAGCGCATCGACCGTCTGGTCCATGTCGGCGTCGGGCATCACCACCATATGGTTCTTGGCGCCGCCGAAGCACTGCACGCGCTTGCCGCTCGCGGTGCCGCGCGAATAGATGTAATGCGCGATCGGGGTCGAGCCGACGAAGCCGATCGCCTGGATGTCCGGGTCGTCGAGGATCGCGTCGACCGCTTCCTTATCTCCGTTGACGACGTTGAGGATGCCGGGAGGCCCGCCCGCCTCGACGAAGAGTTCGCCGAGCCGCATCGGCACGCCCGGATCGCGCTCGGAGGGCTTCAGGATGAAGGCGTTGCCGCAGGCGATCGCCGGCGCGAGCTTCCATAGCGGAATCATCGCCGGGAAGTTGAACGGGGTGATGCCGCAGACAACGCCGAGCGGCTGCCGCATGGAATAAAGATCGATGCCCGGTCCGGCGCCGTCGGAGAATTCGCCCTTCATCAGATGCGGGACGCCGAGCGCGAACTCGACCACTTCGACGCCGCGCTGGATGTCGCCCTTGGCGTCGGCGATCGTCTTGCCGTGCTCGCGCGCGAGGATGTCGGCGAGCTCATCGTTGTTCCTGGCGATGAGATCGAGGAATTTCATCAAGACGCGGGCGCGGCGCTGCGGATTGGTCGCAGCCCAGTCGCCCTGGGCGGCGGCGGCGTTCTCGACGGCAGCGCGAACCTCGGCCTTGTTGGCGAGCGCCACATGCGCGCGCACCGTGCCGTCCATCGGCTGGAAGACTTCGGACGTACGACCCGACTTGCCGGCGACATGCTTGCCGCCGATGAAATGCCCATATTCGATCATGTTCCGCTCCCTGGCGAATGAGTGATTGGCGGTCTTATGCCTCAGGCTTCTACGCACAGCAATGTCGGAGTTCGCGCAGCGGCTGTGCGAAATTGTGCTAAACAGTCGGCGCATGGACTGGGACAACGTCAGGGTCTTTCTCACGGTCGCGCGCGCCGGGCAGTTCGTCGCCGCCGCCAAGCGGCTCAGGCTCGATCACGCGACCGTCAGCCGCCGCGTCGCTGCGCTCGAAGCCGCGCTCGGCGCGAAACTGTTCGACCGGCGCACGACCGGCGCGCGACTGACCAGCGCCGGCGAGCGTTTTTTGGGCGCGGCGGAGCAGATGGAGAGCGCGTTCCTGCACGCGCAGGGCGAGATTTCCGACGTCGATCTCGAACTCGCGGGCGATGTGCGGATCGGCGCCCCCGACGGCTTCTCGACC
>JAFAHO010000039.1 GCA_019237205.1 Hyphomicrobiales bacterium | reverse complement strand
TTCCGCCAACACGACGGCGTCCTCGATCGCCATGCAGCCGCTTTGGCCCATCATTGGCGAACTGGCGTGGGCGGCGTCGCCGATCAGCAGCACGCGTCCGTTGCGCCATTCGGGCAGTTCGAGCTCCTCGATCGGACTGCAATGGATCTGGTCGTCTCGCTCCAGAGCTTCGAGAAAGGCTCGAATCGGGCGTCCGAACGAGGCAAAGCGCTTACGGAGGCTGGCGACGCGGCCCTCGATCGGCTCGCGGCTCGGATTGAGCTCGGCGATATATCCGCATCCGTAAGTGCGCTCACCGACCGAGTAGGTCGTGAAAAAGCAGCCCTCGCCGAGCCAGAACTGGATTTCGTCCGAGACGCTCGCCTTCAGTTGCGCCACGGCCCGCCAAGCCGTCTGTCCGCAATATTTCGGCTGCGCCTTGCTCACCGCGAGTGCGCGTACGGTCGAGCCGATGCCGTCGGCGCCGATCACGAGGTCGTAGTCGCGGCTCTCGCCATCGCTGAAGTCGACCGCGACCAAGTCCTCGCATGGCCGCAGGCCTGTCACCTTGACGCCGAGCCAGCAATGGGCGCCGTCAGCGGCGCGCACGAGCGCTTTCTGAAGCGCGCCGCGGTCCACCGCGACACCCGAACCGACACTGCTCCAAAGATCGATCAGGTCGATCTCGAAAAGGAGCTCGCCCTCCCGGTCGAGGAACTTGAATTGGCGGGGCGCGGCGCCGGCTACCTCGATCGCGCGCCCGATCCCCAGGCTCCGCAGCAACCGCATCGCGTTCGGCTGAATGACGATGCCGGCGCCCAGCGCGCGCCAGGACTCGCTCTGCTCCACCAGCTCCGGCGCGAACCCGCGCTTCCTGAGGGCGATGGCCGCAGTCAAGCCCGCGATGCCCCCGCCGGCAATGAGGATGCGTTCAATCCTCGCCATGAGACCTCCAATCGAAGCCGGTCTGTCAGTTCGCAGGCTTTATCGGCAGGGGCCGGTGGGAAAGGCCGCCGCAAAATCGGCGGCAAGCATCATGGCCAACGCCAAACCCAACGCAATCGCGTTCATGAACTTGCGCATCGGCGTCTCCTTTCAGAAGCTCGCTAGTCCTGATAAAGTCTCTGCTTAGCGACCGGCTCGGGGCCGCCCTTGAAGGCGCAGATTGGATGCTTTTGAACGCCGTGTCTTGGCTCACGGCGAACATCCGATTGGACCAGCGAGAACTGAGGCGACAGCTCTCAGCGGCGGCGCAGTCGGTTCTTGCAGGGATAGCCCATGCTGCCGGCCGACAGTCGCCTGCCGTGGCGGTTCTCAACTCGGGGAATGGCCCCGGACGCCCGCGAAGCAGCGCTGAGGGCGTTGTCGGAGCGAGGCTCGCTGCCGATGGAGCCGTTGCCGGCCTGCGTCGTCGAGGCCGACATCACGGCGCGGGCATACGGCAATGTGGCCGTATTGTTTGGCGTGCTCGGCGGGTTGCGCCAGGTCGTGTCGCCGCGTGTCCAGGGCTTCGCCGACGAAGTCTTCCTGGGCGTGAACGTCGCGGGCCATGCCGTGATCCGCCATCGCAGCCGGGAGCTCGCTCTTACTGACGGCGACGGCGTTCTGTTCTCGGACGCAGAAGCCGGTTTCGTCTCGATCAGAACGAGGCCGAGCCGCTTTCTGGGCGTCCGGCTGCCGCGCCGGGCGCTCGCGCCGCTCGTCGCCAATCTCGACCAGGCTTCGATGTGGGCGATACCGGGCGAGAGCCGTTCCCTGCGTTTGCTGGTGGACTATGTCGGTCTTCTCGCCCGCGGAGGCGATTCGCAGACGCCCGCTTTGGATCATGCTGTTTCGACCCATATTTTGGACCTGCTCGCCCTCAGCGTCGGCGCCGATCGGGATGTCGCGGCCGAAGCGGGCGCCCGCGGCGTGCGAGCGGCGCGTCTGCAAGCGATCAAGGCGGACGTATCGAGCCGATTGGGCGATCCCGAATTGTCGGTCCTGGCGGTCGCAGCCGGTCAGGGCGTGACGCGGCGCTACGTCCATAAGCTGTTCGAAAGCGAAGGCTCGACTTTCTCGGAATTCGTGCTGGCGCGGCGCCTGGAGTTCGCCCATCGGCTGTTGACGGCGCCGCGCCTGGCCAGCCGCTCCATCACTTCGATCGCGCTCGATGCCGGCTT
>JAFAHO010000035.1 GCA_019237205.1 Hyphomicrobiales bacterium | reverse complement strand
CGCGCCTGCGCCTCTCTCCGGGCGGTCTTGCCGCGCGGCGTTCCGTCGTCGGCGTGCGAACGATGGGCGAAGCCCACTCCGGCGGCCGCGGCCAGCGTCAGGATGGCGAGCGCCGCGAAGGCCGCGCCGCTCACCGCCATCCCCCATGGGGCGCCGGAAAGGAGCCGGCGCGGGAGCGCAAGCATTGCATCGCCGGCGACCCCGCCGAGCCCGGTCGGCAGCGGCCAGCTTCCGGGCGCCGGCAGGAGCGAAGCGAGCGCCGACGTCGCGGCAATGCCGACGACGTAGAGGCCGACCTTCAACCGCGGGTGCTGGAGCCGGCGCTCGGTTAAGAGCCGCCAGCCCCAGAAGGCGGGCGGCGCAAGAGCGGCAATGCAGCCCAGCCCCAGCATCTGCATGACGATGTCGGCGGCGATCGCGCCCGGCGCGCCGAGCAGATTGTGGACGCGCGCGTTGGTCGCGTGATTGAGGCTCGGATCGGCGACGGACCACGTGAGGAGCGCGAGGCCGAGCGCCCCGACGCCGGCGAGCGCGCCAAGGCCCAGGATCTCGGCCGCCCGGCGTTTCGGAAACTCGCGCAGCGTCGCCGGCAGATAATCGAAAACCGAGAAAGTCGTCGTACGCATGGCTCACTCGTCGGCCCGTGCGGCGAAGTCTCGCGCGTCGCCCCTCATGAACCCTATGCCGGCCGAGTTAATGCGCGCCTAACCTTAACGGGCCGTAGCGGCGCCCTTTGCGCGTTCCAAGTGTTTTTGCCGGCGCCCCCGCGCAAAAAAATTGGACGCCCCAAGAGGCGTCCAAGGTCCGCGGGAGGACCCGAGCCGGCGGCCGAAGCCGCCGGGGGAACCCATTATTGGACGACCTCGCCGTGCAGCGCGTAGTCCAGGCCGTCGCGCTCGATTTCGTCGGAGACGCGCAGGCCGATCGTCGCCTTGAGGATGGCGAGGATGATCAGGCTCACGATCGCGTCGTAGACGACGACGGTCACGATGCCGATGACCTGGTTGACGACCTGGCCGGGATTGCCCTCGATCAGGCCGGCGGTGCCGCCGTACTGCTGGACCGCGAATACGCCCGTCAGGAGGGCGCCGATGGCGCCGCCGACGCCATGGACGCCGAAGCAGTCGAGCGCGTCGTCGTAGCCGAAGGCGTGCTTGAGCGCGGTCGCGCCGAGGTAGCAGCCGACGCCGCAGGCGACCCCGATGACCATCGCGCCGACCGGACCGACGAAGCCCGAGGCGGGGGTGATGGCGACGAGGCCCGCGACCGCGCCGGAGGCGATGCCGATGACGGTCGGCTTGCTGCGGTGGATCCACTCGACGAACATCCAGGTCAGCGCCGCGACCGCGGTCGCGATCTGGGTGACGGTCATCGCCATGCCGGCCTGCACGCCGGCGCTCACCGCCGAGCCCGCGTTGAAGCCGAACCAGCCGACCCAGAGGAGGGCTGCGCCGATGAAGGTCAGCACCATGTTGTGGCCCGGCCCCGTGTCGCGGCGCTTGCCGAGCATGATCGCAGCGACGAGACCCGCAACGCCCGCGTTGATGTGCACGACCGTGCCGCCGGCGAAGTCGAGAACCTTGACCCAGGCGGCATCGTTGCTCGAATTGAAAATGCCGTCGGGTCCCCAGAGCCAGTGCGCGACCGGGGCGTAGACGAAGATCGCCCACAGGCCCATGAACCACAGCATGGCCGAGAACGTCATGCGCTCTGCGTAAGCGCCGGCGATAAGCGCAGGCGTGATGATCGCGAAGGTCATCTGGAAGCACATGTAGACGGTTTCGGGGATCGTCGGCGCGAGCGGGTTCGGGTTGCCGATGCCGCCGTTGTTGATGTCGCTGAGGATGCCTTGCAGGAACGCGCGGCTGAGCCCGCCGACGAACGGCGTGCCGGAGGTGAACGCCATCGAATAGGTGACGATTGCGTACACCACCGTCACCAGGCAGGTGATGGCGAAGCTGGTCATCACCGTGTCGCCGACGTTCTTCTTGCGAACCATGCCGCCATAAAAGAGCCCGAGACCGGGGATCGTCATCATCAATACGAGCGCCACGGAGGTCAGCATCCATGCCGTGTCGCCGCCGCTCGGCGTGCAATTGGTCAGCACGGCCGGGACCGCGGGGACGGCGGCGTATTTGTCGGTTTCAGGGATGGCGGCGACGGCCGCGGCGCAGGCGGGAGTAGCCGGAGGCGCAGGCTTTGCGGAGGCGGCGGGCGCGGCGGCGGCTGGAGCCGCTGCGGCGGGCGCGTCCGTGGTCGCTGGCGCCGTGGTTTGAGCGTAGGTCGGCATGGGGGCCGCGAAGCCGACGAAGGCGGCTATTGCCAGCGTCGGCGCAAGGCCTGAGATGAATCGCATCAGTTTCATTGTTCCGGAACTCCGATCTGGGAAGGGAATGGGCGCCCTGTCAGAGCGCGTCTTTGTCCTTTTCGCCCGTGCGGATCCGCACCGCAGCGTCGAGGTCGTAGACGAAGATCTTGCCGTCGCCGATTTGGCCGGTCCGCGCGGCCGCAACGATCGCCTCGACGACCTTGTCGGCGACGTCGGCGTTGACCGCGACTTCGATTTTGAGTTTGGGCAGGAAACTTACCGCATATTCCGCGCCGCGATAGATTTCCGTGTGGCCCTTCTGTCGGCCGTATCCCTTGACTTCCGTGACTGTGAGGCCGTGCACGCCGATGGCAGTCAGCGCATCGCGCACTTCCTCCAGCTTGAACGGCTTTATGATCGCCATCACAATTTTCATTGGCCTCGCCCCAATTGGACGCGTCGCAGCTCTTTCAAGACCACGCCGCCTCGTGCGGTGAAGTCGGAGCGCGAACACGCCCCGCCCACCAGCGCCTTACAAGGCCCGTGCCACGCGCCACGGAATCGGCTCGCAGCGGCTTTATCCGGCTGTTTTCCGGCAGGCGCGGGCGCGGAATTGGAGCGAAACGACGCTCGAACAACGACTGACTAATAAATAGGCGCCTAATTCTTGATCTTATCGCCTAGGTGTCGCGGCGCTGGCGCAGGAGCCCTTCCTGGGCCACGCTGGCGATCAGCGAGCCGTCCTGGGCATAGAGAAGTCCGCGAACAAGACCGGTCGCGCCGCTCGCGTTGGGGCTGTCCTGAGCATAGAGCAGCCAGTCGTCGGCGCGCGCGAACCGGTGGAACCATAGGGCGTGATCCAGGCTCGCGACCTGGATTCGGTTGTCGTAGATCAAGCGCCCGTGCGCGCCGAGCGCAGTATCGAGCAGCCACATGTCCGACAGATACAGAATCGATGCTCGATGAAGGGCTGGGTCGTCCGGCAGAGGTTCGCCGATCCGCGTCCACAAGTTTTGATGAGGCCCGACCCGGGCGCCGGGTGTATAGCGACCGAGGTCGGTGGGACGGAAGTCGATCGGCCAAATCGTATCCAGCATGCCTTTCATACGGAAACGGGCCGGTCCTTCGAGCCGTTCGATGGCCTTCCGCGGATCGGGGCAGTCCTCGGGCGGCGGCGTCTTGGGCATCGGCGCGAAATGGTCGAAGCCGGGCTCTTTGAAGTGAAACGAAGCGGTCATGACAAAGATCGCCTCGCTCCGCTGCCGGGCGACGATCCGCCGGGTGGTGAAGCTGCGGCCGTCCCTCACCCGCTCGACCTCGAACAGGATCGGCTCGCGCGGATCGCCGGCAAGCAGAAAATAGGCGTGCAGGGAATGCGGCTCGCGGTCAGCGACCGTACGCTCCGCCGCGACCAGCGCCTGCGCCAACACTTGGCCGCCAAAGACACGCTTCCAGCCGTTATTCGGCGAATGGCCGACGAACCGATCGTCGCCCGACGGCTCCAGGTCGAACAGCGCCACTAGCTCGATAGCGGTCATGAGTTCTGCGCCCCGATGCGTCGACGATCTATTCGTCGGCCACACCCCGCGTCAATGCGGACCTGTCGCGGAGAATCGCCGTCCGCCCGCCGGGCGAAGGGCCATCCGAGCGCCGACAAGCCCAATCCAAGCCGGCGAGGTCTATGACTCTTCAGACCCGCGCTGAAACCAGGCAAGGGCGAAAAGGGCGAGCGCCACGATCAGCGAGACGAGCGCGTGTGTCACGTGAATGTGCGTGGAGTCAGCCTCAAACCCGGGGATGAAGGCGGGAAGGTTGCCCGCTGGAGTGAGTCCGTAGAGTGCAGCGAGCGCGAAGAACACGATGCCGAGAATGCCGGCGATCAAGGGCAGAGGCTTTGTCATGGTGCGCGGTCTAGCCGACCGACGCTTCGGCGCCAAGAGCGGTGTTTTTGACGGCGCCATCTCCTTCATCCGTGGATCGCTTCGCCTTGCCCGCGATGACGAGCTCTCTTCCGTCAAGACGCCGCATGCTCGGACCGATTTAGCCAAGCCAATAGCGCGGCCCCGGTCCCCGACGTCCGGCAAGGTCGGATGGATTGACGAATCTGCACTTGTCGATCGACAGGCATCCGCATCCGATGCATTGCACCAGCCCAGCCCTCAGACGCTCAAGCTCGGCGATCCTTTGATCGATCCTTTGCTTCCACGCGCCGGAAAGGAGCGCCCAGTCCTTGCGGCCGGGAATACGATCTGACGGGAGCTTGGCGAGTTCCACGCCGATCTCCTCGAGCGTGAACCCGATCCGCTGCGCGAAAACGATGAAGGCGATGCGCCGCAACACCGAGCGGGGAAAACGACGATGGCCGGAGCCTGCCCGCTCCGATTGAATGAGCCCGCGATCCTCATAGAACCGCAGCGCCGACGACGCGACGCCGCTGCGCTGCGAAACCTCGCCGATCGTGAGGATGGAATCCATCACCAAGAAGGAGCACAATTCACGCTTGACTTCAAGTTAACTTTAACTTGTAGAACGGACGCAACGTCGAGCGGGAGAGCGAAACGATGCCAACCGATACCAACTTGAAGCAGCTTCGCGTGGCCATCACCGGCGGGACGTCCGGCCTCGGTCTCGCCCTTGTCCAGCGCCTTACCGCCCGGGGCGCCCGCGTCGCCTTCATCGCGCGGACCGCTCGCGCGGTCGAGCTGATCGCCAAAGAGACGGGCGCATACGGGATCGTCGGCGACGTTGGCCGCAAGGACGATATCTACCCGATCGCCTTGCAGGTGACCGGCAACCTCGGCGGCCTCGACGCGCTCGTCAACAACGCGTCGAGCCTCGGACCCACGCCGCTCGCGCCCCTCGCCGACACGGAATGCGAAGAGTTGGAGCAGGCGCTCACTGTCAACCTCTTGGGACCGTTTCGATTGACCAAGGCCCTCTTCGGCGCCCTCGCCGCTTCGGCGCGGGATAGGCGCGGCGCGGTCGTGATCAACATTTCGAGCGACGCCGCAGTCAACGCCTATTCGGGCTGGGGCGCATATTCGGCGAGCAAAGCGGCGCTCCGCTCTCTCACTGCGATCTGGGCCGAAGAGGCGCGGGCCGAGGGCGTCGCATTCCTCTCACTGGACCCCGGCGACATGGACACGCCGCTGCACGCGCTGGCCATTCCGGATGCGGATCCGGCGACGCTGAAGCGTCCGGAGGACGTCGCTGTGGAGATCGTGGACGCGCTGATTGCCGCATTGCCCAATTGGGACGCGCGTCCCATCGCGGCGCGCGCATGATCGCCTCCGACCGCCGCGACCGGCGGTCCGCCAGACTCCTTGTCGTCGGCGCTGACGGGGGAATGCGACATCTGCCGCGCGCCGCCCTTGCGTCCTTGTTCGACCCTGGCGACCTCGTCATCGCCAACGATGCGGCGACGCTGCCAGCGTGCCTCAGAGGCGTCCATAGCGCCAGCGGCGAACCGATCGAGGTCCGCCTTGCCGGATGGGTCTCGGCAGGCGACCTGACACGGTTCATCGCACTCGCCTTCGGCGCTGGCGATCACCGCACGCGCACCGAAGACCGATTGTCGCCTCCGCCCCTTTCGCCCGGCGACCGGCTCGTGTTTGGCGCGCTTGAGGCGGTGGTCGAGCGCCCGCTCGACCCTCCATGCCTGCTTCGACTCCAATTCCTGGGCGATCGCGCAACCGTCCTTGCCGGGCTCGCCCGACACGGGGCGCCGATCCAGTACGCGCACGTCCCCGAGCCGCTGGCCCTGTGGGACGTCTGGACCCGAATTGCCGCCGATCCGATTGCGTTCGAGCCGCCCTCGGCGGGCTTTGCGCTCGACTGGCGTACGCTGGCGATCTGGCGGCGGCGCGGCGTCGATTTCGCCACGCTCACGCTTGCCGCGGGGGTCTCCTCGACCGGATGCCCGGCGCTCGATTCGAAGCTCCCTTTCGACGAGCCCTTTCGCATCCCTGAGCGAACTGCGGCGGCAATCGTGCGCGCGAAGGCCAACGATGCGCGGATCGTCGCCATCGGAACGACAGTTGTCCGCGCGCTCGAGTCGGCGGCGATGGCCGAGTGCGGGGTGCGCGCGGGGGATGGATTTGCCCGCGGACGGATCGTTGGCGGGACGCAGCTTCGCGTCGTGGATGCCATCCTGACCGGCGTGCACCAGCCGGGCGAGAGCCACTTCGAGCTCCTTCGAGCTTTCGCCCCTAACGAGCTGCTGGAGCGCGCGGCCTCAGCGCTCGTGGAGCGCCGCTACCGTGGCCATGAATTTGGCGATTCCCTGCTGGTCGAACGTACGCGCGCCGCGGCGTTCGCCTGACGAGTTTGCCCTCGGATGAAGGGGCTGCCGCGCGATTGGATTCGGCAGCAGAAAGCCGTTGAACAGACACAACCGCCCTCGATCGCCGCCTTCGAGGCTCTCGCTGCGCAAGGGCGCCTCAGGGCAAGGGTAAGCTCCCGGGGCCCGGCGCGGTCGTCCCGCGGCCGCTTTTCAAGAGCGTCGGATGACCCCGGTCCGGTCCCCCCATGAACTGCCGCCAGAACTAGGCTATGGATGGTTGAGGCTCCGGCGCCAAATTCGGCGCCAACCGGCAGGTGAAGCGATGGAAACGAATTTCCCCCGCCATTGGATGTGGTCAGAGGCGTTCGAGATGCTGGCGCGCGCAGAGCGGATGCATCGGCAGTTCTTTCAGCCGCCGAGCTCCCCGTCATCGGTCACATGGGAGCCGCCGGTGGACGTTCTCGAGACGGAACGCTCAGTGCTGGTGCTCGTCGCCCTGCCGGGGGTCGACCTTGGCGAGGTCAAAGCGCTGATCGACGGCGATGCGCTGATGGTTTCGGGGATTCGAACCTATCCGCCGGAGATGCAGACGGCGACCATCCATCGTCTCGAGCTTCCGCAGGGCCGGTTCGAGCGGCGGGTTCGTCTTCCCCCCGGACGCTACGCCGCGATTCATCGAACCGCCTTCAACGGTTGCCTCTTGATCACGCTTCAGAAATCGGAGGTCCGCAATGGCTGATCAACAGGCCGCGAAAGCCTCCGAGGAGATTGTCGACAAAGTTTCGGCGCCGCCGTTGCCGTCGGACGCGCTCATCATCGTGCCTGTGCGCGGCATGGTGCTGTTTCCAGGGACCGTGTTGCCGATCACGCTCGGCCGCCCCCGTTCGGTGCTGGCGGCGCAGCGAGCGGTCAGGGAACAAAAGCCGGTCGGCATCGTGATGCAGCGGAACGCCGGGGTCGACGATCCCCTGCCTGTCGACTTGCATCGAATGGGTACGGCCGCCAATATCGTTCGCTACATCACGGCGCCTGATGGAACGCATCATCTCGTCTGCCAGGGGGAGCAACGGTTCCGCGTCGTCGAGTATTTGAACGGCTGGCCGTTCTTCGTCGCCGAGACCGTGAGGATTCCGGAGCCTATTCCGTCATCGAACGAGATCGAGGCTCGCTTTGTCCACCTTAAAGGCCAAGCGGTTGAAGCCGTGCAGCTGCTGCCGCAAGCGCCGAACGAACTGCTCATGACGATTCAGGCGGTCGAGTCGCCCGGCGCGCTCGCCGATATGGTGGCGACCTTCATGGACGCGACCCCGGACGAGAAGCAGGAAATCCTCGAGACGGTGGATATCGGCGCCCGACTGGAGCGGGTCTCGCGACTCCTCGCCCATCGGATCGAGGTTCTGCGGCTGTCGCAGGAGATCGGCCGGGAAACCAAGGCGTCGCTCGACGCCCGCAATCGTGAGGTGCTGCTGCGCGAGCAGATGGCGGCCATTCAGCGCCAGCTCGGCGAGAGCGACGAGGGAAAGGCCGCCGAAATCGCCGAGCTCGAGAAGGCGATCAGCGAAGTGAAGATGCCAAAGGAGGTCGAGGACCAGGCGCGCAAGGAGTTGCGGCGCCTGCAGCGGATGCCCGAAGCCGCCGGCGAATACGGAATGGTCAGGACCTATCTCGACTGGCTGGTTGAATTGCCCTGGAGCCTTCCTGAGGAGGCGCCGATCGATATCGCGGCGGCGCGGCGCATCCTCGACGAGGATCACTTCGATCTCGAGAAGATCAAGCGCCGGATCATCGAATATCTGGCCGTCCGCAAGCTGGCCCCGGGCGGCAAGGCGCCGATCCTCTGCTTTGCCGGACCCCCGGGCGTCGGCAAGACGTCGCTCGGCCAGTCGATCGCGCGCGCGATGAACCGCAAATTCGTGCGCGTGAGCCTCGGCGGCGTGCACGACGAGGCGGAGATCCGCGGACACCGACGGACCTATATTGGCGCCCTGCCCGGCAACATCATTCAGGCGATCCGCAAGGCCGGCGCGCGCAACTGCGTCATGATGCTAGACGAGATTGACAAGCTCGGCGCCGGCATTCAGGGCGACCCCAGTTCGGCCTTGCTGGAAGTGCTCGATCCCGAGCAGAACAATACCTTTCGCGACAATTATCTCGCCGTGCCGTTCGACCTCAGCCGCGTCGTATTCATCGCGACTGCGAATATGCTTGACACGATCCCGGGGCCGCTTCGCGACCGAATGGAAGTCATCAGTCTTCCCGGCTACACGGCCACCGAGAAGTTGCAGATTGCGCGCCGCTATCTGGTTCCGCGGCAACTGGACGCCAACGGCCTCAGACCCGGGCAGGTCGAGATCGCCGATGACGCGCTCAGCGCCATCATTCAGCACTATACGCGGGAGGCCGGCGTTCGAAGCCTCGAGCGCGAGATCGGGAGGCTATTGCGTCAGGCGGCGATGCGAATCGCGGAAGGCGAAATCGGGCCGATTGCAATCTCCGCCGTCGATCTTCAGGTCATTCTGGGCGCGCAGCCGTTTGAGGACGAGGTCGCGATGCGCACCAGCATCCCGGGCGTGGCGACGGGGCTTGCGTGGACGCCGGTCGGCGGCGACATCCTGTTCATTGAGGCGACCGCAACCCCTGGCAACGGCCGGCTGATCCTCACCGGTCAACTGGGCGACGTCATGAAGGAGAGCGCCCAGGCGGCGCTCAGCATCGTCAAGAATCGAGCCGCTTCGTACGGGATCGATCCCAATCGCTTCGAGAAGACGGATATCCACATTCACGTTCCGGCGGGAGCGACCCCGAAGGACGGCCCGAGCGCCGGTGTCGCGATGTTCATGGCGCTCATCTCGCTGATGACGAACCGTACCGTCTGCAGCGACACGGCGATGACCGGCGAGATCAGCCTTCGCGGGCTCGTGCTACCGGTCGGCGGCATCAAGGAGAAGGTCATCGCCGCCCACAGGGCCGGAATCAAGCGCGTCATGCTGCCCGCGCGCAACCGGAAAGACTTCGAGGACATCCCCGAAGAGGTCCGCCAGCAGCTCAGCTTCGTTTGGCTCGAACGGGTCGACGAGGCGGCCGCCGAGGCGCTCGAGCCGGCTTCCGTGTCCGATTCAGCCGCGGCCTCCTAGCCCGCTCAGACCTCAGGGTCGTTAAGTACCTCGCGAATTTTTTCGGCCAGCTCGTCTGCCGTATAGGGCTTTTTGAGCCAAGCGCCCGCCTTCAGTCCGAGACGGGCGATCGCCGGTTCCGCGTAGCCGGAAGTGAAGAGCACCTTGAGGCCAGGCTTCATAGCCAAGGCGGCTTGCGCCAAATCATAGCCGGTCATCCCGCCTGGCATCACCATATCGGTGAAGACCAATGCGATTTCCGGCCGAGCTGCGAGCCGATCCAAGGCGGCTGCGCCGTTATTCGCCTCGATGATCTGGTATCCCAGGCTCCTCAGCCGTTTGCTCAGGACCCTGAGCAAACGCGGGTCGTCCTCCACCAAAAGTATCGTCTCGGATCCCTGCGGCAAATCCGCCTTTTGCGTTTCAGCTGCCCCTGGCCCCTCGCCTGACACGACCCTGTCGGCGACAGGCAAGAAAATCCGTACGCTCGTTCCTCGCCCCGGCTCGCTGTAAAGCTGGATGTTCCCGCCCGATTGCTTGACGAAGCCGTAGACCATGCTGAG
>JAFAHO010000193.1 GCA_019237205.1 Hyphomicrobiales bacterium | reverse complement strand
GGCCCGGCCTTCCGGCGTGCCCGGCGTCGACAAGCGCCGCTTGGCCGAGCGAATGCAGGCGTCGACTTTGCTCTTTGCAACATCAAGGCCGACAACTCGCTTCTCTTGTGGCATACTCCCACTCCCTTCCTTGCTCGTTCGGGCTCTCGCGCCCATGCAACTGTTCGGGTTGAGGAAGACGCCAGACCCGTCCCTCGCTTCCCCGCAGGGTTTCGCCTCAGGTGGCCACGGGCTCAGGTCCGACGACGGGCGGTTGCTTCAGGCAACCGCCCGTTCGCACACTTTCTCACGTTTTGCGGACACAAGGTGTTCCAGCCGAGTGTGTTGGAGGAGCGGTATCGGGTCTCCGGCTTGCCGCAGACGGTGGCGATCCAGACGAGGTCGAGGCGCGAGGCGATCAGCGCCATGTTCCAGAGGGGGCGTCGTAGAGGGCAAAAGCGTTGTCGGAGACGATAGAGCGCGAAAATATTAAGCCAACTGGGAGATATGGGCGCGTTTCTGACGTGACCTTGGGGACAACGATCGCATGTTTCTTACTGCGCCCCTGAATTTGCCTGAACCGGTGAGACTTGTCGGCATATGCTTGCGTCGAGGTAGCCGTGCTCGCCAACCGCATTGCACGAACCGCGCCTACTCGATCAGCGATGAAGTCTGATCTTACAGCGTTGTCGATC
Organism: Hyphomicrobiales bacterium; assembly: GCA_019237205.1. GTDB lineage: Bacteria > Pseudomonadota > Alphaproteobacteria > Rhizobiales > Beijerinckiaceae > Roseiarcus. The sequence continues at coordinate 44,838 of JAFAHO010000193.1, read as the reverse complement.
TCAGCATCTTCGATCCAGATGCAACTCCTAACTTAACTATACCTCTCACAAATTCCTGAGAACCAACAAAATCAAATATGAATTTGGACAGGAACGGCTCACGGCCGATTGCGTCGTTGGCTTCAGACGCGGATAAAATCAGGTTTCCGCCATCCGACGGCTTATTGCCCCACACCATCGACGCTTCGGTTGAGGGCGCGCGAGAGACAGATTCCACAATCACGTTTGGCCCAGGATCAGGGGCCAAAGGATGGGCACTTGCTCCCCTTGGCAGATTGAATTGGTGGAGACAAAAGCGGCTGCTGAATTGGTTTTTGTGCCGTAGTCGGCGGCTTTCATGAACCACCCAGTCACATAGTCAAGCGACTTCCAACTCCCTGTTCGGTCTGAGAAGATCGATTCGATGTCTGACTTTTGGTCTCCCGATTGCCAGGTGAACCCACGATAGGGCGGATTCCCGCAAATATATGTCTCCCCCCCTTCGTTCTCGAAATCGATCTGCGTCTGCTCAAGCGGTGTATGAAACAGGTCGTCCGCGTGCAGCCTCACCCCCGTCCCGGTCGCCGGACACACGCTCAGCCAGTCGAGGCGTAAGGCATTGCCGCAGGTGATCCAGTTCTCAGCATCGAGCGGCAGGAACTCGGCCAACGCCTCCTTCTGACCGCGATAGAGCACGTCGCACTGGTACTCGGCGATGATGAGGGCGAGGCGCGCGATCTCGGCCGGGAAGTCGCGGAGTTCAATGCCGCGGAAATTGGTGAGCGGTATGTCGCTCCTGCGCCCCTCCTCCTTGCGCCGGGCATTGATGACCGCGTCGATCGCCCGCATCTCCTTGTAGGCGATGACGAGGAAGTTGCCCGAGCCGCAGGCCGGGTCGAACACCCTGATCCGCGCCATGCGCCGGCGCAGGTTGAGCAGCATGCGGGCATTGTCGCCCGCTTCCTCCAGCCGCGCCCGCAACTCGTCTAGGAATAGCGGGTTCAGCACCTTCAAATGTTCGGCACGCTGGTGTAGTGAAGCCCCAGCGCGCCGCGCTCCTCATCCTCGGCGACCGCCTGAATCATCGACCCGAAAATGTCCGGGTTGATTTTCGTCCAGTCGAGCCGGCCGACGTGCAGGAGATAGGACCGTGCGGCGCGGCTGAAGCGTGGCGCGTCGAGGCTCCCTGAGAACAGACCGCCATTCACGTAAGGAAAGGCGTCCGCCCAGCGCGGCAGTTTCGCCGCCGCGCGATCGGCGCCCTTCGTGTTCATCGCGCGGAAGATCGCGCCAATGACCTCATGCGTGTTGGACGAGTTGCGTTCGCTCATCTGCGCGATCGTGTCGCTGAAAAGCCCGTCGCCGAGGAAGATGTCGGTCTTTTCCGCAAAAAAAGCAGAAAATGAGCCGCGCCATGAAATGGTTCATGTCGTGCCGGCGCGCGGCCGTTCCCCGATCGGGATTCTCCTTCAAAAGCTCGACATAGAGCCGGTTGAGTCGGCTCGTCGCGCGGATGTCGAAGGCGTTCTCACTGATCTGCTTGACAGTCGAGATGCCGGCGAGCGGCAGGAAGAAGCCGAAATGGTCGGGAAAGTCGGCATAAGCGCAAGCGACCGTCTCGCCGCCGCCAAGGTCCTCGGCCTCGAGCCATTCTCCATCCGTCGCCAGGATGAACTTGGCCTTCGCCCTTGCCGTCGCGGGACTCGCCTTCAATTTGTCGAGCGTCGCCGCGACCTCGCCGGTCGGGGCGACGGCGATATGGATGTTGTTGGTCTGAAGGAGGCCGCCCAAGTCCGACTTGTTCGACTTGCCCTTGCGGAGGCGCTTGATCGTGGTCTCCTTGTTGCCGAAGGCTTCGAGGAATGCGAACGGAAACTCTTGGCCGTCGAACGGCCGCTCTGCCAGTGTGCAAGCTCCCGTTCCTGCTCTTTCCCCACCTGTTATCTCCCTGATAGCCACGCTGTTAATGTCCGGTCCCCTGCCCGCGCGTTTCTTGGTCAAGCTCTTGGAATTCAATTCGTTTCCGCCACAAAAGCAGTTGGAGACGCCCATTCTCCCTGCTTTCTCCTGCTAGCAGGGAACTCGGCCTGGCGCTTGCGGCCGGACGATCTTGAGCCATGCGCTAGGCGCCTAACGCGCGAGTTCGCCGGCGAGATTGTCGAGAAAGGCGAGGCAGGCTGCGAGCTGGGCCTCGTCCACGAACTCGTCGGGCTTGTGGGCCTGGTCGATCGAGCCGGGCCCGCACACCACCGCCGGCACGCCGGCCGCCTGGAAATGTCCGGCTTCGGTGGCGAAGGAGACGGCGATCCGGTCGTTGGAGCGGGTGAGCCGGAGCGCCAGCGTTTCGGCCGCCGAGCCCGGCGCCGCGGCGAGCGGCGGCACGTCGACTTCGATCTCGGTCGTGATCGTGGGTCCGGCGACATAGCGGGTGAGCCGCGGCAGCGCGACCTTATCGACGAAGGCCTGGACCTTCATGAGCGCCGAGGCGGTCGGCACGCCCGGGAGCCCGCGGAACTCCCAGTGGAACGCGCATTCGCGGGCGAGGATGTTGCGCGCCGTGCCGCCCTCAATCATGCCGACATGGAGCGTCGAATAGGCCGGATGAAACCGCGGATCGAGCGGGCCCATTTCGTATTCGCGCGCCAGGCGCCCGATTTCGCTGACGACGTCGGCCGCCGCCGCGACCGCGTTTGCCCCCAGAGCCGGCAGGGCCGAATGCGCCTCATGGCCGGTGACCTGGGTGCGAAACGTCGCCACCCCCTTATGCGCGTCCGCGACCTGCATCATCGTCGGCTCGCCGACGACGACGGCGCCGGGCCTGGGCTCGCCATGGCCAAACCAGGCGATGACGTCGAGCGAGCCGAGGCAGGTGGTCTCCTCGTCGTAGCTCAGGACGATATGGACCGGGCGCTTCAGCGCCGCCGCCTGGAAAGCCGGCACCATCGCCAGCACGCAAGCGTCGAAGCCCTTCATGTCGCAGGCGCCGCGGCCGTAGAGCCGCCCCGACCTCTCCCGCAATTCGAACGGATCGCCCGACCACGGCTGGCCGTCGACCGGCACCACGTCGGTGTGGCCCGAGAGCACGACGCCGCCGTCGACGGTGGGCCCGATGGTGGCGAGGAGGGCGGCCTTGTCGCCCGAGGCGTTGGGCGCGCGGCGCGCGGCGACGCCGTGGGCCGCAAGGTAGTCTTCGACAAAGTCGATCACCGGGAGATTGGACTTGTCGCTGACGCTGTCGAAGGCGACAAGCCGCGCCAGCAGGGCCTTGGCCGTTTCGAGGCGTTCAGCGCTCATGAAGCGGCAATCCTGCCCGGCCGGGCCGCCCGAAGAGCGAAAAACCAACAAACACGGTGGACGTCCCGCCGCTCGCCGCTAAAATAGCGTTCCCATGTATATGGCGGTCACGCATCAGGTCAAAGTCACGGTCGAGCCGGCGTTCGATCCGGAGCGCTCCGATCCGGACGAGGGCCGCTACTTCTGGCGCTACGACGTCGAGATCGCCAATCTGGGCGACAGGCCTGTGACGCTAATGGATCGCTATTGGCGCATCACCGACGCGGACGGGCGCCAGCAGGAGGTGCGGGGGCCTGGCGTCGTCGGCGAACAGCCGACGATCAAGCCGGGCGAGGCGTTCCGTTACGCCTCGGGCTGCCCCTTGGCCACGCCGAGCGGCGTGATGGTCGGCGAATATCGAATGGTCGGCGAAGACGGCAGGAGCTTCAATGTCGCCATTCCCGCATTCTCGCTCGACTCCCCGCACGGCCGCCGCTCGCTGAATTGATTAAACCGTTGGTCGCTTATCGGCCTGGATACCAGTAGGCCGCCTGTGGCTTTGCGCGGTCGATAACGACGAACTGATTGGCGAACACGCGATAGGATGCGCTCCATTCGCCGTCCGGCCATTGCACGCGGATTTCGGCGCGCTCGGCCGTGCCTAAGCCGACATGGATCCAGCCCGCGTGGCCGGAGGCGTCGCCGCCGCCGACTTGCACCGTGCGGGTCTGGGCGCGCGTGCCGGTCTTCACAGAAATCTTGGCCCCGACGGCATTGCGGTTGGGATTCGGTTCGACGAGCCGGATCTCGGTCCAGTTGCCCATGGGCAGCGGCGGGCCGTCGCCATTTTTGGCGCCGAGATTGCGGAACAGCGAGACGTCCGAGCCGCGGTTGATCTGGAGAATGTCGAGACAGCCGTCGAGATTGAAGTCGGCGATCAGCGCGCCGCGGCCCTTGCGGTCGCCGGCGACGCCCGCCTCGTCGCCGGCCTCGGCGAATTTGCCGTTCCACTGGCCGAGGAGCAGGTTGCTCGGATCCCGGGCGGCGAAATCCGGCATCTGCTCGAGATTGCCCTTCGAGACGAAAATGTCGAGCAGGCCCGCGTTGTTGAAGTCGGCGAACTCGGCGTGCCACGCGGTCGAAGGCCGCTTGTCGCCGCCGGTATAAGGAATATGCGCCGTCGCGCCGACCTCGGCGGCGATGTCGCGGTAGACCGGCAGTTCGGCGCGGCCCGCCTCGTCGGGGTCGAGCTTCTGGAGCTTCTCGTCGCCCATCGAGGTGAGGAAATACTCTGGGTAGCCGGACCCGTCGATGTCGCCCTCGGCGATGCCCATGCCGAAGATCGAAAGATGCCGCCAGCCGTCGGCGCGCGTATAGAGGCGCGGCGTCTTGCCGGGTTCGATGCGCCACATCTGCTCTTCCCCGCCGCGGTAATACTGGCGGTCGTTGGAGACGCGCAAAGAGGGGACGCCCGACTTGTTCCAGTCGGTGAACAGCATCGACAACGCGCAAAAGCCAGGCGCGAGCGGCGTTCGAACGGAATAGTCCGGTCTGTCGCCTGGTTGCGGACGGTAGAGCGAGTTCTCTTGGCACGTCCCCCAGGGCGAGCCCGGCGCGTTGCGGTCGACATAGTGGCCGATCGCCAGCGTCGGAAACTTCTGCCCCGGCTCCCATTCGGCCGCGAACGAGGTCGTCCAGCCGGGATCGCCGTCGAAATTCCACTCCTTGTTTGTGAGCGTGAAGCCGCAGTCCGGCCCGCCCTTCAAGAGGAGGTTGCCGCCGACCCGCAAGACAAAGAGATCCATGTGGCCGTCGCCGTCGATATCGATCGGATAGGCGCCGATGACATTCTGGAGCAGTTTCGGATCGGCGCCGATATCGAGCGGCTTTTCTTCGAACCGGAGAGGACCGCCGGCTTTCGACCGGTTGACAAAGAGCTTCGCCGGATTCTTGCCGCCGGCCAGAAACACCGATGGGAACCCCGAGCCGTCGCAGTCGAAGGCCGCGCCGCCGCCGCCGACGAAGAATTCCCACGGACCGTCGTAGACGCTGTGAATCCCCGCCGCCTCGGCCTCTTCATGCATCACCGGCACGTCGCCGAGCGGCTTTTGCGGACCGTCGGCGGCGCGGGCGGCGGCGAAGACCGCGAGGACGATGAGGAGGCCAAGAACGGTTCTCATGGCGCCTCGATGACCAGCGAACGCAGAAAAGCGACGATACTGTCGCGTTGCTCGGGGTCGAGCGCGAGATAGGCGTCGCGCGAAAAGCGCGCGTCGCCGCCATGCGCCACGATGACCTCGTCGAGCATGCGAAAGGCGCCGTTGTGGCCATAGGGCGCGGTCGAGCCGACACCCCAGAGCCTCGGCGTCAGGAAGACGTCGCGTTCGACAAAACGCTGCGCCTGCAACTCGTTGCCAAGCGCATTGACCGTCTCGTCGACGACGAGATGGCGCTTGAGGTCGCTATAGAGCGGGATCAGCCATTCGCCCTTGTCGTTCTTCTGCAATGTCCTGGCGAAGGGGAAGGTGCTCAGATCGATGCGGATCAGCGCCTTCGCCTCCGACGCGCGCAGGGTTCCGGCCATGTCATAGGGCGCAGGATCGGTGAAGACGAGCGACTTCAAAGGCAGGGTCTCGACGTGGCACGACACGCAGCCGATCGCCTGGAACTGTTTTGCGCCTTCGCTCGCTGCGGCGCGCCAGTCGGCGGGAAGATCGGCCTTCACCGTCGGAGGCGGCAGCGCCGCCTGGAACGCGACGAGGGCTGAGACATCGCCGGGCGTTATTGCGTCTGGCACGCCGCTCTCCGCGAAATCGTGACTGCCGGTCCAACGGACGCCGAATCGTTCGACTGCCTCCATGCCGTGGTGGACGTTGAGGGCGTTGATGGTGAACTGCCTCAGCGAGGTGAACACGCCCTTGCGACTGAAGGGACGCACGATGAGGTCGGCGTCGACGCCATCGACCGAGTCGAGATCGACCATGCCGTCCGGGTGCGCCTCGATCCACCCGAACCGTATGCCTTTGGTGACGAGATCGGCGCGACACGGTTCGCCGGTGACGCGCGCATGCGCCACCGCCTCGGCGCGGATCGCCTGCAGGTCCGCCGTCATTTCCCGGGCCAGCAACTCGACGAGTCCTGCTCCCATCAGCGCAATGGTATGCCGCTCGCTCGAGAATGAGGGATCAATGTTGTCGAACTGCGCGCTTTCGAAGCCCTCCGATACGAAAACATTGGCGATGTCGTCGCCGGAACCGCCCTCGATCGGGTCGTTATGGCAGCCGAAGCAGGAATTCGAATCCGGTCCACTGGTGCGGCTGAAAGGCGGGTTGATCCCGCTCTTGCGCTTGGTCGGGATGATGGCCTGCGTCGCCTTCGGCCGGCCTGCGCCGTCGGCGGTGGTGAATTTCGCCTTGAACAGCTCGCGTCCGCGCTCGATGAGGGCGGTGAGCGCCGCCGGCCCCGCCGAGGCTACGGCGTCGAAATCGACGTGGGACCCGAAGACGCGCTCGTCCCAGCTGCCGCCGGAGGCGGCGCCTGCCACGAGGACGCCCGCTACGACGCTCAGCGCGATCGAAACTCCAAGGCCGCGTTTCATATCCCCCACATCGCCTGTCAACCGGCGGATCGTTGGCTTCTCTTTGTCACGAACCAAGCGGCGCTCGCAAGCGCATTCGATTCCGGACGTTGGGGCCTCGGTTGGGTGTGCCTCCCACGCTACGCGCGGCAGGCGCTCCTGCCTATATGGCAATGACCTTGAAGAAATGCCTCGGCCTTGTTGACCATTGTCAACCGGTTGCGCTATCGCTCGGTCGGGGGCTAGAGTGAATATCAAGCCTCGGTTCGCCCAGCAAAGCTGGTGATCCAAAAGGTCTAACCGGTCCTCGAAGGACCTCGCATGGAGGAAAAGCAATGAAAATCATGAAAACACTGGTGCTGGGGACGACATTGCTCGGCTCCGTAAGCCTGACGTCGTTCGCGGCGTTGGCGAAGGACATCACCGTCGGCGTCTCCTGGTCGAACTTCCAGGAAGAGCGCTGGAAGACGGACGAGGCGGCGATCAAGGCGGTTCTCGACAAGGCTGGGGTGAAATACATCTCCGCCGACGCTCAAAATTCGCCGTCGAAGCAACTCGCCGATGTCGAGAGCCTGATCTCCAAGGGCGCGAACGTGCTCATCATCCTCGCGAAGGATTCGGAAGCCATTCTGCCGGCGGTGAAGAAAGCCTCAGACGAAGGCATCCCCGTCATCGCCTATGACCGCCTGATCGAGAGCCCGAACGTTCTCTACATCACCTTCGACAACGTCGGCGTCGGCCGCATGATTGGGAAGGCGATTCTGGCCGCGAAGCCCGCCGGCAACTATGCCTTCATCAAGGGCGACCAGGGTGACCCGAACGCGGACTTCCTGTTCTCGGGCATCACCGAGGTGCTTAAGCCCGCGATGGACGCCGGCAAGATCAAGAATGTCGGCATGAGCTACACCGACGGGTGGAAGCCGGACAACGCCCAAAAGGAGATGGAGCAGATCCTCACCAAGAACAACAACAAGGTCGACGCGGTGGTGGCCGAGAACGACGGCATGGCCGGTGGCGTCGTCGCCGCTCTCACCGCGCAGGGACTCGCAGGCGTCGTGCCGGTGTCGGGCCAGGACGGCGATCATGCAAACATCAACCGGGTTGCGCTCGGCACCCAGACCGTCGACATCTGGAAAGACAGCCGCGACCTCGGCAAGACGGCGGGCGAGGCTGCTGTCGCGCTCGCGCAAGGCAAGAAGATGACGGACATTCCCGGCGTGAAGCCCTTCTCGGGCGGCGCGAAGGGCGTCAAGGTCAACGGGATCCTCTTGACCCCGCTCGCGGTCACCAAAGACAACCTCAACGTAATCGTCGACAAGGGATGGATCACCAAGGCCGAAGTCTGCGCCGGCGTGAAGCCCGGGACCACAAAATATTGCGATTGAGTTGACCGCATGTCTGCGGAGTGAAACAAACGAAGGCCGCGACGCCTCACGGCGGCGCGGCCTTTCTTCAAAAGAACGATGCCCGCTATGCCCGCGGCGGCATTGAGCAAAAGCGAATATAGGGAGAGACTATGACCTCCGCAGCGCCCGGCGCGACGAGCGCCGCTCCCCCGAACGAGCCGGCGATTCGCAGGCTGCTCAGAGCCACCGAGATTGATACGCGCATGCTCGGCATGATCGGCGCGCTGCTGCTGATCTGGGTCGGTTTCAACACGTACATGCAGATCGCCAGCGGCGAGGGCTTGTTCCTGACGCCGCGAAATCTTTGGAACCTCTCGGTTCAGACGTCCTCCATCGCCATCATGGCGACCGGCATGGTGCTCATCATCGTCATGCGCCATATCGATCTTTCGGTCGGATCGATCATCGGCTTCGTCTCGACCATCATCGGCGTCGCGCAGGTCCACATCCTGCCGGCCTATCTGGGCCTCGAAAACCCGGCGATCTGGATCATCGCAGTCGTCCTCGCCCTCACGCTCGGCGCGGCGATCGGCGCCTTTCACGGCTCACTTGTCGCCTATCTCGGCATTCCCGCTTTCATCGTAACCCTCGGGGCGCAATTGTTCTGGCGCGGCGCCGCGTGGTGGGTGACGACGGGCCAGACTATCTCGCCGCTCGACGACCGATTCGCGCTCATTGGCGGCGGACCGCAGGGTTCTATTGGCGCGACGGCGAGCTGGGCGCTTTGCGCCGTCGCCTGCGCCGCCATCGTCCTCGGCCTGTACGCCGGGCGCCAGAGGCGGGCGCGCTTCCGTTTTCCGCAACGGCCGATGTGGGCCGAATATTTGATCGGCGTCGTCGGCTGCCTGCTCGTCGCAGGCGCGACCGCGATCATGAACGCCTATCCGTGGCCCGAGCGCGTCGCCGCAGCTTACGCCGAAGCGAATCACATTCCCGTGCCGGAGGGAGGGCTTTTCATTTCAACCGGGTACGCGATTCCAGTGCTGATCGCGCTGGTGATTGGCGTGGCGATGACCTTCCTCGCGCGGCGCACGCGGTTCGGCCGATACGTCTACGCCATCGGCGGCAATCCCGAGGCCGCGGAACTCGCGGGTATCAACACACGAAGGATTACGGTGCTGGTGTTTGCCTTGATGGGCGTGCTGGCGGCGGTCGCGGCGTGCATCGATTCGGCGCGCCTCGATTCGGCGACCAATGTGCTCGGTCAGTTCGATGAACTCTATGTGATTGCGGCGGCGGTGATCGGCGGCACGTCGCTGGCGGGGGGCGTCGGGACGATTTACGGCGCGATCATCGGCGCGCTGGTGATTCAGTCGCTGCAGTCCGGCATGGTTCTGCTCGGCTTCGACTCGGCCTTCCAGCAGATGGTGGTCGGCGTCGTGCTGGTCGGCGCGGTCGGAATCGACACCTTCTATCGCCGCAGAACCGCCAAGGGTTAAGCCATGGACGTTCAAGCCCGAACCCCCCTCGTCGAGATGAAGGACATCTCGCTCGCCTTCGGCGGCCTCAAGGCCATCGATGACGCCTCGGTGGATCTCTATCCTGGTGAAGTCGTCGGCTTGCTCGGCCACAACGGCGCCGGCAAGTCCTGCCTCATCAAAGTGCTGTCGGGCGCCTATAAGCGCGACTCCGGCCAGATCTTCATCGACGGGAAGGAAGCCACGATCAACAATCCGCGCGACGCCAAGCACTACGGCATCGAGACCGTCTATCAGGCGCTGGCGCTCGCAGACAACGTCGACGCGGCGTCGAACCTGTATCTCGGGCGCGAACTCAGGACCCGCTGGGGCACGCTCGACGACGCCTCGATGGAGGCGGAAGCGCGCAAGGTGATGGGGCGGCTCAATCCCAACTTCCGCCGCTTCAAGGAGCCGGTGATCGCGCTCTCCGGCGGCCAGCGACAGTCGGTCGCGATTGCGCGCGCGATCCACTTCAACGCTCGCATCCTGATCATGGACGAGCCGACCGCGGCGCTCGGTCCCGCTGAGACGGCGCAGGTCGGCGAGCTCGTCAAGCAACTCAAGGCGGAAGGCATCGGCATCTTTCTCATCAGCCACGACATTCACGACGTCTTCGATTTGGCCGACCGTGTCGCAGTGATGAAGAACGGCCAGATTGTCGGCACGGGTCGCACGCAGGACATGACCAAAGACGAGGTGCTCGGCATGATCATCCTCGGCAAATGCCCGCCCGCCGCGATCCCGGGCCCGGGGGCGATGGCGAGCTAGCCGCTCTGCATCGACCGGGCGTCGACTGCCGCGCGCGCCCATTCCTCCGGTCGCTCCTGCGGCAGGTTGTGGCCTGCGCCCCTGAATATGCGATGCTCGTGCGCGCCGACGAACTTAGCCGCGTGATGCGCCGTGCCCGGATTGACGCCGTCGGCGTCGCCGTCGATCGTGATGGCGGGGACAGCGATCGGCGGCCGCGCGGCGAGCGCCCTCTCGATCTCCGCGTAAGCGGGATCGCCGGCGACAAGCCCGTAGCGATGCCGATAGGAGTGAATGACCACTTCGACGAAATCGGGGTTGTCGAACGCGCTCGCAGTGCGCTCGAACATCGCGTCGCCAAAGGCCCAGGTCGGCGACCATTGCCGCCACAGGAGGCGGGCAATGCCGCGCCGGTCCTTCGTCAGTCCGCGGCGGCCGCGTTCGCTGTGAAAGTAGTATTGGTACCAGAACGCCGCCTCCTCCGCGGGCGCCGCCGGCTCCATCGCATGGGCGATGTCCTGGATGTTGTAGGAATTGCCGGAGACGAGGGCAACGACGCGCCGAGGCTGGAGCGCGGCGACGACGCAGGCCGCGCGTCCGCCCCAGTCGTAGCCGCCGAGGACCGCGCGCTCGATACTGAGCGCATCCATCAACGACACGAGATCGGCGCCGAGCGCGGCCTGCTCGCCTGAGCGCGGCGTCAGCTGGGACAGGAAGCGAGTCTGCCCGAAGCCGCGCAGGCAGGGGACGACGACCCGGGCCCCTGCTTCGGCAAGCAGCGGCGCCGCTTCGGCATAGGCGTGAGGGTCGTAGGGAAAGCCGTGGCCGAGGATGCACGGCCAGCCGCCGACGGGGCCGTATTCGTCGTAGGCTACGCTCAGAACTCCGGCATCGATCGTCTTCATGGGCGCCAGGCTCCCTCGTGGCGGTTTCGCTTGATCGTGAGCATTCGGCGCCTTTGTCTGCAAATCTCGAGCGCTCGCAATGTCCCTTCGAGCCTGCGGCAACACGACCTCGCCCAGCCCTTGACGCGGTCGCCTCGCTTGACTACGGTAGCCGGGAAAATTGACGCGAGGCGACAGTGGCGAAGCTTATTGTATCGTTGGCGCTGGAGAGCGGGCAGGCATAGACCCTGCACCCGTTCGACAGCGCGTGCGCAAGGCCCCCTCGCGGGCCTTTTTTGTTGCCTTGATTTCCAAGTGATCGACGAGACAAGTGACAGACGGGAGCGGAGAGCAGCGATTATGGCCAGACACATGACCGGCGCGGAAATGGTCGTCGAGGCGTTGAAGGATCAGGGCGTCGAGTTCGTTTTCGGCTATCCGGGCGGCGCCGTGCTACCGATCTATGACGCGATTTTCCACCAGGACAATGTGCGCCATATCCTCGTCCGCCACGAGCAGGGGGCAGCGCATGCCGCTGAGGGCTACGCCCGCTCGTCCGGCAAGGTCGGCGTCCTTCTCGTCACCTCGGGCCCGGGCGCGACCAATGCGATCACTGGCCTCACCGACGCGATGATGGATTCGATCCCGCTGGTGTGCATCACTGGCCAGGTGCCGACGCATCTCATTGGTTCGGACGCATTCCAGGAATGTGACACGACGGGGATCACCCGCAATTGCACCAAGCACAACTATCTGGTGCGCCGAATCGAAGACCTGCCGCGCATCCTGCACGAGGCCTTCTACATCGCCTCGGCCGGTCGTCCTGGCCCGGTCGTCGTCGACATCCCGAAGGACGTGCAGTTCGCCAGCGGCGCCTATGCGGTTCAGAAGAACATCCAGCACAAGACCTATCATCCGCAGCTCAAAGGGGACCTCGAACGGGTCCGCCATGCGATCGAGATGATGGCGGCGGCGAAGAAGCCGATCTTCTATACTGGCGGCGGCGTCATCAATTCTGGCCCAAACGCCTCGGCCCTGTTGCGCGAACTCGTGCGCGCAAGCGGCTTCCCGATCACGTCCACGTTGATGGGTCTCGGCGCCTACCCCGCCTCCGACACGCAATGGCTCGGCATGCTGGGAATGCACGGATCGTTCGAGGCAAACAACGCAATGCATGATTGCGATCTGATGATCTGCGTCGGCGCACGCTTTGACGACCGCATCACCGGCCGCCTCGACGCATTTTCCCCGAGGTCGAAGAAAATCCACATCGATATCGACCCGTCTTCGATCAACAAGAACGTCAAGGTCGACCTCGGCATCGTCGGCGATTGCGCCCATGTTCTCGAGGACATGGTGCGGCTATGGCGGACGGGTTCGCACCGCGCCGATCAGGCCGCGCTCGCAAAATGGTGGGGCGCGATCGACGGCTGGCGTGCCCGCAAGTCTTTCGGCTTCCGCAATTCTGACAAGATCATCAAGCCGCAGCACGCGGTGAAGCGGCTCTACGAATTGACCAGGGGACACGACGTCTACATCACCACCGAGGTCGGCCAGCACCAGATGTGGGCCGCGCAGCATTTCGCCTTCGAGGAGCCGAACCGCTGGATGACCTCGGGCGGCCTCGGCACAATGGGCTACGGTCTGCCCGCGGCGGTCGGCGTGCAGCTTGCCCATCCGAAGTCGCTCGTCATCGACATCGCGGGAGAAGCCTCGATCCTGATGAACATGCAGGAGATGTCGACTGCCGCGCAGTATCGGCTGCCGGTGAAGATCTTCATCCTCAACAACCAATATATGGGCATGGTCAGGCAATGGCAGGAGCTGCTGCACGGCGGACGCTATTCGGAGAGCTACACCGATTCGCTTCCCGATTTCGTCAAGCTTGCCGAGGCTTACGGCGCGCACGGCATCCGCTGCTCCGATCCGACGCGGCTCGACGGGGCGATCAAGGAGATGATCGACACGCCGAAGGCCGTCATTTTCGACTGTCTCGTCGACCAGAAGGAAAACTGCTTCCCGATGATCCCGTCGGGCAAGGCGCACAACGAAATGATCATGGCCGAGCTCGAAGACGACGCCGGCATCGAACTCGAGAATGTCATCGACGAAAAGGGCAAGATGCTGGTGTAGCGGCAAGGGCGGGATAAGGACCATGTTCAGTCTCGAGGAGCTGCAGCGGGCGCATGAGGTCGTGCTTGGCGTGCTGCGCCCGACGCCAGCCTTTTCCTGGCCGCTTCTTGGCGAGCGTGTCGGCGCTGAAATCGTCGTCAAGCACGAGAACTGCCAGCCGACCGGCGCGTTCAAGGTTCGCGGCGGCCTGACCTATGTCGACGCGCTCATGCGCCGCGACCCGGAGGCCAAAGGCTTGATCTCGGCGACGCGCGGCAATCACGGACAGAGTCTAGCCTTCGCAGGACGGCGCTCCGGCCTTGCCGTGACGATTGTCGTGCCGCACGGAAATTCGCGGGAGAAGAACGCGGCTATGCGCGCGCTCGGCGCGGAACTTATCGAACATGGCCAGGACTTCCAGGCCGCGCGCGAAGAGGCGATGCGACTCGCCGAGACGCGCGGACTCCACGCCGTGCCGGCCTTCCACCGCGATCTCGCGCTAGGCGTCGCGACCTACGCGCTGGAACTGATGAGGGACCACCGCGATCTCGACGCGCTTTACGTCCCGATCGGCCAGGGTTCCGGCATCTGCGGCTGCATCGCGGCGCGCGACGCGTTGGCCTTGAGGACCGAGATCGTCGGCGTGCAGTCGGCGCACGCGCCGGCTTATGCGCTGTCGTTCGCCGCCGGCCATGTCGTGCGGACCAACAGCGCCGACACGTTCGCAGACGGAATGGCGACGCGGGCGCCCGACGAGGACGCGCTCGCCGTCATCGCCAAAGGCGCGGCCCGCATCGTTCTCGTCGACGATGAGGAAATCGCGGCGGCGATTCGCGTTTACTGGACCGACACTCACAATCTTGCGGAGGGCGCGGGCGCGGCCGCGCTCGCGGCGGCGATGAAGGAGCGGTCGCGTCTTCAGGGGCAGAAGGTCGGTCTTGTGCTCTCGGGCGGCAACATCGACTTCGATCTCTTTCAACGATGGGTCGCGCCGAGCGTGAACGCCGCGGCGGCCTGACCATGAACCCTTGAGCGCCGCACAACCGGCCGCTCGTCGACGAGGACTCGTCATGATGAAGACCCTGACTGCCCCGCCGTCGCCCTATTCCTCGGCGACCATCCGATCGAGCATCGAGCGGCACACGCTCTCTGTGCTCGTCGACAACGAGCCGGGGGTGCTCGCCCGGGTGGTCGGCTTGTTCTCGGGCCGGGGCTATAACATCGAAAGCCTGACCGTGGCGGAAGTCGCCCACGAAGCGCAGCTGTCGCGCATCACCATCGTCACCTCCGGCACGCCGGAGATTATCGAGCAGATCCGCCACCAGCTCGAGCGTCTCGTTCCGATCCATGCGGTGAAAGACCTGACGCTCACCGTGCGCGCGATCGAGCGGGAGCTCGCGATGATCAAGGTGCGCGGCAAGGGGGAGAACCGCGTCGAAGCGATGAACCTCGCGGAGGCCTTCCGGGCGAAGGTCATCGACGCAACCGTCGAGAGCTTCATTTTCGAGCTCACCGGCGCGCCGCAGAAGATCGACGATTTCGTTTCGCTGATGCGCCCCATCGGCCTCGTCGAGGTCTCCCGCACTGGCGTCGCCGCGATCTCGCGCGGGCAAGAGCCGATCTAGCGGCAGTTTTTTGGATCGGGCTCACGCAACATCGCGCTTGCCGCCTTGCCGTCGGTAGCGCAAACCCGCGCCGGGTCAAGAGGTCGGAGGCGTGGGAGCGGCCGTGAGCGCAGCGGCATACGATTACGTCATCGTTGGCGCGGGCTCCGCGGGCTGCGTCTTGGCGGACCGACTCAGCGAGGACGGCCGCAGCACCGTCCTCGTTCTGGAATATGGCGGGTCCGACCGGGCGCTGGTCATCCAGATGCCCGCGGCGCTGTCGATCCCGATGCACTCGAAAGCCTACAACTGGGGCTATCGCACTGAACCCGAGCCGTATCTCGGGGGCCGCCGCCTCAATTGCCCGCGCGGAA
Organism: Hyphomicrobiales bacterium; assembly: GCA_019237205.1. Classification (GTDB taxonomy): domain Bacteria; phylum Pseudomonadota; class Alphaproteobacteria; order Rhizobiales; family Beijerinckiaceae; genus Roseiarcus. Next base: position 29,422 of record JAFAHO010000193.1, on the reverse strand, counting down.
AGGTTCTGGGCGGCTCGTCGTCGATCAACGGCCTCGTCTATGTGCGCGGCCATCCGCTCGATTTCGAGCGCTGGCAGGAAGAGGGGGCGAAGGGCTGGGGGTACGCGAACGTGCTGCCCTATTTCCGGCGCGCGGAGAGCTTCCGCGGGCCCGCCGACGCCTATCGTGGGCGCGACGGCCCCGTCGCGACGTCGCGCGGCCCGAAAGCGAACCCGCTTTATGACGCCTTCATCGAGGCCGGACGGCAGGCCGGTTATCCGCTGAGCGCCGACCTCAACGGCGAACAGCAGGAGGGGTTCGGCCGCTTCGACATGACGGTCAAGAATGGCGTGCGCTGGTCGACGGCGAACGCCTATCTGAGGCCTGCGATGAAGCGTCCGAATCTCGCCGTCGTCACGCAGGCGCTCGCGACCCGAATCGCCTTCGGCGGCCGCCGCGCCGCGGGGGTCCACTACCGCCGCGGCGGACGCGATCATTTCGCGGCGGCCCGGCGCGAGGTGATCTTGAGCGGCGGTGCGATCAATTCGCCGCAGCTCCTGAAGCTTTCGGGCGTCGGCCCGGCGGCGGAGCTCAAATCGTTCGGGATCGACGTAATCGCCGACCGGCTTGGGGTCGGCGAGAACCTTCAGGACCATCTCGAGTTCTATTTCCAGGTCGCCTCGAAAAAGCCGATCACGCTCTACGGCCACACGGGGCTCTTCGCGCGCGGGCTCGTCGGACTTCAATGGCTCCTGCGCGGGCGGGGACTTGGCGCATCGAACCATTTCGAGGCCGGCGGCTTCATCCGGTCGCGCGCCGGGGTCCGCTATCCTGATATCCAGTTCCATTTTCTGCCGATGGCGGTCGCCTACGACGGGTCCGCGCTGGCGAAGGAGCACGGGTTTCAGGCGCATGTCGGGCCGATGCGCTCGAAGAGCCGCGGCTGGGTGCGGCTGAAATCGCCCGACCCGATGGAGCCGCCGCGAATCCAGTTCAACTACATGAGCCATCCCGACGACTGGCTTGAAATGCGCGCCTGCGTCCGGCTCACCCGCGAGATCTTTGCGCAAAGGGCGTTCGGTCCCTACCGCGGCCGCGAAATCCAGCCGGGCGAGAATTGCGTCGACGACGAGGCGATCGACGCCTTTGTGCGCGATCATGCGGAAAGCGCCTACCATCCCTCCTGCACGTGCAAGATGGGTTCGGCGAGCGACCCGCTGGCCGTCGTCGACCCTGAGGCGCGGGTGATCGGCGTCGATGCGCTTAGGGTGGTCGATTCCTCGATCATGCCCTCGATCACCAACGGCAATCTCAACGCGCCGACCATCATGATCGGGGAGAAGGTGGCCGACATGATCCTGAGCCGCGCTCCTTTGCCCGCCTCCAACGCGCCCTACTATGTCGCGCCGGACTGGGAGACAGGGCAGCGGTAGCGCCGCCTTGCCATAGTCCGCAGGCGCCGGCCGGTTACGGCCCGACAACGGCCGACACCGACCCTGCTTTCAAGACGAAACTTGCAACTGTTCGAGATCGGCGAGCAATCCGGGGCCGGTCGGCTGCCAGTCGAGCTTTTTCCGCGTTTGCGCGCTCGAGGCGGGCATATCGCGCGCCGCCAAGTGCGCAAGCCAGCCGAAATAAGGTTCCGCTTCTTCCGGCGTAATGGATTTGACCGGCAGCTTCAGGCGTCGGCTGATGGTTTCCGCGATATCGCGTGCCGCGACGCCTTCCTCGGCGACCGCATTATATTTCGCGCCTGACTCCGCCTTCTCGAGCGCCAGCCTGTAGAGGCGAGCGACATCGGAAACATGCGCCGCGGGCCAGCGGTTATGCCCATCGCCGATGTAGGCGAAGAGGCCCTTCTCCCGGGCGGTAACGATCCAAGGGGTGATGAGCCCCTGCCTGGCTGGGTCATGAACTTGCGGCAGGCGCACGACGGACACGTTGATCCCACCGGCTGCGGCATCGGCGGCCGCCTCTTCCGAGGCGGCGCGGGGGAAGTCTTTGGAGGTGACCGCGGGAGCGTCTTCCGTCGACGGTTGACCGGGCGCGACCTTAGCGATTGCGGTGCCCGAGGTCACAATCAACGGCCGGTGGGACCCGGCAAGCACCGAGCCGAGCGCCTTGATAACGTGTCGGTCGGTCTCGCAATTCGCCATGAACTTCGAGAAGTCGTGGTTGAACGCCAGATGGATGACGCCGTCCGATCGGGCGGCGCCCTCCTTCAGGCTTTCCGGATCATCGATCGATCCGCGATAGGCCTCGGCCCCGGCGGCCGCCAGAGCCGGCGCTTTCTCGTCAGAACGATAGACGCCGATCACCTCATGGCCAGCCGCAATCAAATCCTTGACGACGAGCGAACCAATGAAGCCGGTCGCGCCGGTGACAAATACGCGCATGAGCAAGCCTCCAGGTTTGATGGAGACAAATCTCCACTGGTGCTCTATTCTGGTAAAGTAGTGACGTTATAGTAGTATAGAGGCTAACAGGATGGACGACCGCGCCACACGCGAGAACCGGCTCGGGACCTATCTAAAAGACCGCCGCGCCAAGCTCGATCCGGTAGCGTTCCGCTTTGCCTCGGGGCCCCGCCGCACGCCCGGCCTGCGCCGGGAGGAAGTGGCGCAGCGTGCCAATATCAGCCCGGCCTGGCACACTTGGCTCGAGCAGGGGCGCGGGGGAGCGCCCTCCCCGGGCGTGCTCGACCGGATCGCCCGCGCGCTCATGCTGACCGACGTCGAGCGCGAGCACCTTTTCCTGCTCGCTCTCGGCAGACCGCCCGAAGCGCGATACCTGGCGCGTGACGGCGTCACGCCGCGACTGCAACGGGTGCTCGACGCGCTCGATCCAACGCCTGCTATCATCAGAAGCGCGATTTGGGACGTCGTCGCCTGGAACCGCGCCGCGACCGTGATGCTGATGGACTATGGGTCGCTGCCGCCTGGACAGCGCAATATTTTGCGCTTCATGTTCCTCGATCCGCGCGCCCGCGCCGCGCAATATGACTGGGAGAGCGTTGCGCGCTTTGTGGTTGGCGCGTTTCGTGTGGACTCGGCGCGCGCCGGCGCCGCGACGGAGGTGGAGCCTCTCGTCGAGGACCTCTGCCGGCTCAGCCCCGAATTCGGGGCGATGTGGCGCGAAAATGACGTTCGCGCCCACCATGGCGAGGCCGTCAAGCATATACGCCACCCGGTTCTGGGCCCGCTCGCCTTCGAATACTCGGCCTTTTCAGTCGACGGTCGAACGGATCTCACCATGTTGGTTCACAATCCCGCGACGCCGGCGGACGCCGAACGGATCAAATCGCTGATGGTGGCAGGTTCGAGCCGCGATTCCATCGAATTGAGCCGCGCTTGAGAGTCGAAGTCGCCGCTTCGGCGCCGCCAATCGCCACCTCCGGTCAGGCGAGGATCAATCGACGGGGACGCTGATGGTGAACGTTCGCGCCGCGCATCGGATGTCGCTCTTTGGCCGGGCATGACAACGTTACGAGCGGTCCAAGGCGGCCGGCCCTCATGCCGGGGCCTTAATTTTCGGGGTTCAAATCGCTGGCGCTCTGGCGCAAGCTCCAGTCGAACGAGCAAGACGAGCGCCGAGAAGCCATGTCGGAAAGTGCATCAGCCGCCTCCCGGGAGCCGCGTCGCGGACGGGACGCGCGCCGGGCCGCTCGCGCGCATCGGTCGCACGCGTCCGTTCCTTACATCACCCGGAAGATCCCGCTCACCGAAATGCTGAGCGCGGAGGGACTCGAAATCATCGAACGCAACGCCGAGACGCTGTTGCAGGAGATCGGCATCGACTTTCGCGACTTCCCCCGCGCGCTCGACCTCTTCCGCGCCGCGGGCTGCGACATCAAGGGCGAGCGCGTGCGGTTTCCTCGGGGCCTCGCGCGACAGCTTTGCGCGACCGCGCCGTCGCGCTACCTGCAGCATGCGCGCAATCCCGAACGCAACGTCGTCATCGGCGGCGACGCGATGGTGTTCGCGCCCAACTACGGCTCTCCCTTCGTCCATGATCTCGACAGGGGGCGCCGCTACGGGACGATCGAGGACTTCCAGAATTTCGTCAAACTCGCCTATCTCAGTCCCTTTATCCACCATTCCGGCGGCACGTTGTGCGAGCCGGTCGATCTGCCGGTCAACAAGCGGCATTTCGAGATGGTCTATTCCCATCTCAAATACTCGGACAAACCCTTCATGGGCTCGGTGACCAGGCCCGAGCGCGCCGAGGACAGCGTGCGCATTTGCGAACTCCTGTTCGGCGAGGATTTCGTTAGGGAAAACACGGTGCTGACGAGCCTCATCAACGCCAACTCGCCGCTGGTCTGGGACTCGACCATGCTCGGCGCGGCGGAGGTTTATGCCCGCAACAACCAGGCGTGCATCATCACCCCCTTCATCCTGTCCGGCGCCATGAGCCCGGTCACTGTCGCCGGCACGCTGACCCAGGTGCTGGCGGAGGTGATGGCCGGGACGGCTTTCTGCCAGCTCACGCGCCCGGGCGCGCCGGTGGTGTTCGGCACATTCGTATCCACGCTTTCGATGCAGTCCGGCGCGCCGACCTTCGGCACGCCCGAAGCTTCGCTCGCGATCTGCGGCGCGGCCCAGCTCGCGCGCCGGATGAACATGCCGTTCCGCACCGGCGGCTCGCTCTGCGCGTCGAAAATCCCTGATGCGCAGGCGGCCTACGAAAGCGCGCAGACGCTCGTGCCGACGGTGCTCGCCGGCGCCAATTTCGTGCTTCACGCTGCGGGCTGGCTCGAGGGCGGGCTTGCCGCGTCTTATGAGAAATTCGTGCTCGATTTCGACCAGCTCGGCGCGATGCACGTGCTCGCCAAAGGCGTCGACCTCAGCGAAAACGGACAGGGGATGGAGGCGTTTCATCAGGTCGAGCCTGGCGGCCATTTTCTCGGCTGCGCCCACACGCAGTCGAATTTCGAAACCGCGTTCTACCGTTCCAACGTCGCCGACAACAATTCGGTCGAGCAGTGGCAGGAGGAAGGGTCGAAAGACGCAGCGACGCGCGCCAACGCGCTGTGGAAATCGATGCTCGCCGAATACGAAGCGCCGCCGCTCGACCCTGCCAAGGACGAAGCGATCCGCGCCTTCATCGATCAGCGCAAGGCATCGATGCCGGACGCGACTTATTGATTCCCTTCTACCGCTCTGCGGAGAAAGTGGACGCGGTGAAAGCGCGGCCGGATAAGGGAAGACGCAAGACACGATCCTTGCCCTCATCCGGCCGTTCGGGCCGTCTTCTCCTGCGAGCGGGAGAAGGGAGATTTAAGGGGACTCCATGAGAACGCATGCGCGGGCGGTCGTGATCGGCGGAGGCGTGATCGGGGTCTCGACCCTCTATCATCTTGTCAAGAAGGGCTGGACGGACAGCGTGCTCGTCGAGCGCAAGGAGCTCACCTCAGGCTCGACCTGGCATGCGGCGGGCCTGCTGCCGCTGTTCAACCTCAGCTATTCCGTGGGGCAGATCCACAAGTATTCCGTTGCGCTCTACAAGACGCTCGAAACGGAGACGGGCCTCGACGTCGGGTTCCGCCAGGTTTCGAACATTCGCCTCGCGTGTACGCGCGACCGGATGGATGAATATCGTTATTACGCCGGGGTCGCCGCGACTATCGGCGGGATCGAGGTGAAGTTTCTGACGCCAGAAGAGGTCAGGGGCATCTGGCCGCTCTGCAACGTCGAGGGGATCATCGGCGCGATCCAGCACCCACAGGACGGATACATCCAGCCCGCCGACCTGACCCAGGCGCTGGCGCGCGGCGCGCGCGAGCGCGGCGGAGAAATCAACCGCCATACTACCGTGACCGCGATCGTGAGGCTCCCGAGCGGGGAATGGAGGGTCGTCACCGACAAGGGCGACATCACCTGCGAGCATGTCGTGTCGGCTTCGGGCAACTTCGCCAGACGCACGGGACAGATGGTGGGCATCGGCGTTCCCGTCGTTCCGGTGCAGCATCAGTATATCGTCACTGAAGCTCATCCCGAGATCCTGGCGCGGAAGGCGAAGGGCCTGCCGGAGATGGGGGTTCTGCGCGAGTCGGATTCCTCCTGGTACATGCGCGAGGAGGCGGGCGGCCTGCTGCTCGGGCCGTACGAGGCGAGCGCGCCCGCCTGCTATGTTGACGGGCCCGCGGCGGACAGCGAATACGAGCTCTTTCCCGAAGATCTCGACCGCCTGGCGCCGCATATCGAGACGGCGATCGCGCGCGTGCCGGCCTTTGGCGAGGTCGGCGTCAAGAAGGTCTACAACGGCGCCATCGCCTATACGCCCGACGGCTCGCCAATTGTCGGCCCTGCGCCGGGCGTCAGGAACTTTTGGCTAAACGATGGCCATTCGTTCGGCGTCACGGCTGCGGGCGGCGCCGGCTGGCAGCTCGCCGAATGGATGGTCGAAGGCGAACCGACGGTCGACATGCTCGGCGTCGATCCGCGCCGCTTCGGCCCCTATGCGCAGACCGGATACCTCGTGGAAAAGAACGAGGAGGCCTACGCCAAGGTCTTCACCATTCACTATCCGGACGAGGAGCGGGTCGCCGCGCGCCCCCTGCGTCAGACGCCCTGCTACTCGCGGATGAAAGACCTCGGCGCGGTGTTCGGCTCGGTTTATGGCTGGGAGCGGCCAAACTGGTTCGCGCCAAAGGGCTACGGTCTCAGCGAGGCCGATCTCGCCAGGCCGGACGTGCTCTTGAACGAGAACCATCCGCCGGCCGCGAAAGCTGGGCGGCCGCGGGAGAAATGGAGCTTCCGCCGCTCCAACTATTTCGACTTCGTCGGAGCGGAATGCCGGAACGTGCATGAGAGTGTCGGCCTGCAGGACATGTCGGCCTTCGCAAAGTTCGAGATCTCGGGACCGGGCGCGGAGAGCTGGCTCGATTCGGTCTTGACGAACCGCATTCCGAAGGCGGTCGGCCGTGTCACGCTGACCTACCTCTTGACCAGGCGCGGCGGCGTGCGGGCCGAGTTCACGCTGACGCGGCTCGGCCCGGCCCGCTTCTATCTAGTCTCGGCCGGAGCCTTGGAGGCGCACGACTTCGACTCGCTGGAAAAACTCATTCCTGCAGGTGGCGGGGTCCGGATCGACAAAGTGACGACGCAGCGCGGCGTGCTCGTTCTGGCGGGGCCGCGCTCACGAGAGCTGCTGGCGAAGGTCGCCGACATCGACGTCTCAAGCAAGGCGTTCCCGTGGCTCAGCGCCCGGCGGCTCTCGGTGCGTGCGGCGGACCTTCTCGCGCTTCGCGTTAATTTCGTCGGCGAACTCGGCTTCGAACTGCATCATCCGATCGAAATGCAGAACTATGTCTTCGACGCCCTCATGGAGGCGGGCGCCCCGTTCGCGATCAAGCCTTTTGGCATCCGGGCGATGGATTCGCTGAGGCTCGAGAAGTCCTACAAGCTTGTGGGGCGCGAATTGTCGATCGAATACGCCTCGCTCGAGTCCGGTCTCGAGCGGTTCGTCGATTTCGACAAGGGCAAGTTCCTCGGTCGCGATGCGCTCGTCACTTGGTGCGGCAAGGGGTTCGAAAACAAACTCGTCACGCTTGAGGTCCATGACGTCACCGACGCCGACGCGCGCGGCTCGGAACCAGTGACCAAATCGGGGGCTGCAATCGGCCGCACGACTTCGGGGGGCTACGGTTGGCGAACCGGCAAGTCGCTGGCGCTGGCCATGGTCAGGCCGGAGTTTTCCACGCCGGGAACGGAGGTCGAAGTCCAGGTGCTCGGCGAGACCCATCGCGCGACCGTCATCGCCGACAGCCCGTACGATCCCGCCAACGCGGCGCTCCGGGCCTGACCGCGTCGAGACACGCCTTATTGTTTGAGCCTGCCGCGACGAGCGGCTAGAAGCGGGCCCGTTCCCGCCTTCCCCTTCTGGATCCCGCGATGACTGACGCCCTCAATGCCACGCCGCAGCTGAAGTCCGAAATTCTGATGCAGGCGCTCCCCCACATGCTGCGCTACGACGACACGATCGTCGTCGTGAAATACGGCGGTCACGCGATGGGCGACGAGCAGAAAGCCCGCGATTTCGCCAAGGACATGGTGCTTCTCGAACAGTCCGGCATCAACCCTGTGGTGGTCCACGGGGGCGGACCGCAGATCGGCTCGATGTTGAAGAAACTCGGCATCGAATCTCATTTCTCCGGCGGCCTTCGCGTGACGGACAAGCCGACGATCGAGATCGTCGAAATGGTGTTGGCCGGCTCCATCAACAAATCGATTGTCGGCCAGATCAACGCGGAGGGTGGGCGCGCGGTCGGCCTCTGCGGCAAGGACGGCAACATGGTGACTGCGCGCAAGGTCACCCGTTCGCATAACGCGGGGCCGGACGAGGACGTCGTCGATCTCGGCTTTGTCGGCGAGCCCGAAAAAGTCGACATGACCGTGCTCGAGCAGATTCTGGGGCGTGAGTTGATCCCGGTTCTGGCCCCGGTCGCGCAGGGCGCGGATGGCCAGACCTACAATGTCAACGCCGACACATTCGCCGGCGCCATCGCGGGCGCGCTCGGCGCCAAGCGGCTGCTGTTCCTGACCGATGTGCCGGGCGTGCTCGACAAAAACAAGAACCTCATCAAGGAGCTGAGGATCGATGACATCCGCGGCCTGATCGCCGACGGCGTCATCACCGGCGGCATGATCCCGAAGGTCGAGACCTGCATCTACGCCCTCGAAAAGGGGGTCGAGGGCGTCGTCATTCTCGACGGCAAGATTCCCCACGCGGTGCTGATTGAGCTTTTGACCGACCACGGCGCGGGAACGCTCATCACGCGGTAAAGGCTGAAGCGACCCCCATGCGCATCCTCGCGATCGATACGTCCTGCGGCGCGGCGTCGGCGGCGATCGTCGACAGTGGCGAGATCGAGCCGCTGGCGGTCGTCAGCCGGGTCATGGCGCGGGGCCACGCCGAAGCCCTGGGGCCGATGGTCGAGGAGGCGGCGCTGAGCGTCGAGGGCGGCCTCGCCACGCTCGATCGCATTGTCGTCACCGCCGGGCCTGGCTCGTTCACCGGCATCCGCGTCGGCCTCGCGATGGCGCGGGCGATGGCGCTGGCGCTTGGCGTTCCGGTCGTCGGCGTCTCGACGCTGGCCGCCCTCGCGGCGCCATTGCTGAGCGAGCCGCGGCCTGGGGTCATCGCCGCGGCGATCGACGCGCGTCATGGGTCCGTCTATTTCCAGTTGTTCGAGGCTTCGGGGCGTCCGCTCGGCTCCCCGCGCTGCGACGCCTTGCGCGAATGTGTGCGCGGCATCGGCGCCGGGCCGGCGCTGCTGACAGGCGACGCCGCGGCGCTGGTCGCGACCGAAGCGCACCGGACCGGGCTGCCGTACGATCTCGGGTCTGCGGCCGACGCGCCCAATATTGTCGCCGTCGCGCGCATGGGTCTTGCGCTCGATCCCGCCGCCAACCCCGCCCGCCCGCTTTACGTGAAGCCCCCCGACGCTCGCCCCAATACAGCCGAACCGATCGCGAGGGCGCCCCGCTGAATTCGAAACGTCTCGATGCTCTTTGGCCTCGGTAAGTCCCCAATCCCGGTCATTCGGCCGCTTCGGCCTGACAAGGCCGCGGACTGCGCGCGGCTGCATGCAGCCGATTTTGCTCACCCGTGGTCTGCCCACGAGATTGCCGCGCTGATCGCGCGTTCGGCGACGCTGGGCGCCGCGGCGCTCGATCCCGCGAGCGGCGAATTGCGCGGTTTCGTCCTGTCGCGGCTCGCAGCCGACGAGGTGGAGATCCTGACCATCGCGGTCGAGCCCGCTTTGCGCGGCAGGGGCGTCGGGCGGGCCCTGCTCGCCGAGGCCTTGCGACAAGCTGCGAACGCAGGCGCGAAGTCGATGTTTCTCGAGGTCGACGAGAACAACTCCGCGGCGCTGGCGCTCTATACACGATTCGCCTTCGTCAAAGTCGGCGAGCGAGTCGGCTACTATCGCCGCAAGGACGGCTCGCGAGCGACAGCGGTCGTGATGCGCAAGACTCTTGCATGAGCGCGCTTGCCGCCCTGCCGGGCAGGTTTCCCCGGCTTCACGCGACGACGTTCGTGCGGCTCGTTTGTCTGATCTTCGCGCTCTCGGCGGTTCTCGCCGCCTTGGGCCCGGTGCGGCGGATCGCGCAGACATGCGGCTGGCGCCTCGGGCGCGGCGCGCCGTCGCTCTTTCATCGTCTGCTCTGCAGGGGTCTCGGGGTCCGGGTTCGGCGGCTCGGCGCGTTCACCGCCGGCCGAAAGCAGCTGATTGTCGCCAATCACGTGTCGTGGCTCGACATTCCAGTCCTCGCCTCGCTCGCGCCTATGAGCTTTCTGGCCAAAAAGGAGATCGGCGAACATCCTGTAGGCAGGGAAATCGTCGCCATGCAGGGCGTGGTCTACGTCGATCGCCGCCGTCGGTCCTGCATCCCGTCGGTCAACAGATGCATGGCGAAGACAATGCGTGCGGGCTCGCCGGTGGTTCTGTTCGCCGAAGCGACGACTGGCGATGGCAATCGCCTATTGCGCTTCCGCTCCTCGCATTTCGAAGCCGTCCGGCAGGCCGCGTCGGACGATGATTTCGAGACCGCGATTATTCAGCCGGTTTATCTTGTCTATTCACGTCTTGCAGGGTTGCCAATGTCCCGGAGCGAACGGCCGCGTGTGGCCTGGTACGGAGACATGACGTTTCTCCGACATTTTTTTCGATTCGTCCGGGGCGGCGGCGTCATTTGTGACGTTTGTATAGGAGCGCCGATCCGTGTCGTGCCGGGCCTCGACCGGAAATCCGCCGCCCGGCTCGCGGAGGCGTCCGTGCGCGAACTCGCCGCCAGGGCGCGGGCGGCGCCGGGCGCGGCAGTTTTCCCGGCGCGGGAAAAGGCCTACATAGGAGGCGATCTCTGGAGACCGTAATTGACCGAGTCGACTACGTCTGATTATGCCCCCCCGAGCGCGAGGATCGCGCGAGGCGAAATCCGGCGGGCGTCGGTCAAGTCTTTCGGCTGCCAGATGAACGTCTACGATTCGCAGCGAATGGCCGACTTGGCCGCGCTCGAGGGCTATGCGGAGGCCGCAGACGTCGAGAACGCCGACCTCATCGTTCTCAACACCTGCCACATCCGTGAGAAGGCGTCGGAGAAAATCTACTCCGAACTCGGCAAGCTCAGCGAACTGAAAGACGAACGGCGAAAGGCCGGCAGGCGGACGACCTTGGTCGTAGCGGGCTGTCTCGCCCAGGCCGAGGGCGCCGAGATCCTGCGCCGTCAACCGGCGGTCGACGTCGTCGTCGGCCCGCAAAGCTATCACCGCCTGCCGCAGCTCTTGCGGGAGGCGCAAGTTCGATCGGGTGTGATCGACACTGACTTCCCTGCCGAGGACAAGTTTTCGCGCCTGCCGCCGAGCTCCCGCGAGGCGATTGCGCGCCGCGGCGCGGCCGCTTTCGTCACCGTCCAGGAAGGCTGCGACAAATTCTGCTCGTTCTGCGTCGTGCCCTATACGCGTGGAGCCGAGGCCTCGCGGCCGGTCGGCGCGATCCTGGAGGAAATTGGACGGCTTGCTGGCGCGGGCGTCCGGGAGGTCACGCTGATCGGTCAGAACGTCAATGCATACCACGAGCTCGACAGCAGCGGCCGGCCCATCAGGCTGTCAGACCTGATCCGCGCTGTGGCCGCAGTTCCTGGAATCCGGCGGATACGTTACGCCACCTCTCATCCGAATGATATGGCCGACGACCTTGTTGCTGCCCACCGCGACGTCGAGGCTCTCGCTCCCTTTCTCCATCTTCCGGTGCAGTCCGGTTCGGATCGCGTTCTGGCGTCGATGAACCGGCGACACAGGGTCGCCGACTACCTCGACATTGTGGCGCGCGCCCGGGCAGCGCGGCCGGACATCGCCTTGTCTTCGGATTTTATCGTCGGCTATCCGGGCGAGTCCGACCCGGAGTTCCGCGCCACGCTCGATCTGGTCGCGCACGTGCGCTTCGCCTCGTCCTACGCCTTCAAATACTCGCCGAGGCCGGGCACCCCGGCCGCCGAGATGGAGGGTCAGGTCGCCGACGCGGTCAAAGCCTCCCGCCTCGCCGAACTCCAGGCGATGCTCGAGAAGCAGCGGCAGGCTTTCAACCGGGCCTCGATCGGGCGGCGCTTCGATGTTCTGTTCGAGAAGCCCGGCCGCCGCGAGGGGCAGGTCATCGGCCGTTCGCCGTACATGCAGGCGGTGTTCGCAGAAGGTCACCTCTCGCTCGTTGGCGCAATGGTCGAGGTCGAAATCATCGCCGCGGGACCGAACTCCTTGCAGGGCCGAATTGTCTCGCCAGCGTCGCAATAGGAGGGTTTGATCGAGGTGCAGGACGATTCGGACCGGGAACCGGAGCCAAGGGAGAGAGTCGATTTGAAGCCTCAGGATTCGTCGCCGTCGCGCATCGCAGCCGCCGCCGCAACGCTCAACTCCACGCTTCGCGAATCCAAACCTGCCGAAATCGCCATCGCCTTTCCTGACAACGCGACCGCGTCCGTCGTATTCGGACATTACGACCAGAATATCGCCCGCATCGAGCGCAGCCTGGGCGTTTCGGCTTACGCCAATGGCAATCAGGTCGTCATCAAAGGTCCGCGCGAGGCGAGCGAACAGGCGCGCCGGGTCTTCGAGATGCTCTACGAGCGGGCTAAATTGGGCCAGCCGGCGAGCGAGGGAGACGTCGAAGGCGCGATCGCCGAAAGCGCCTATCAGGGGTTCCTGTTCCCCGGCGAAGAGGGGTCGAAGGACAGCTTCGGCATTATCAAGACCCGGAAGCGCGGGGTTGTGCGGGCCCGAAACGCGGCGCAGGACCGATACCTCGCCGCTCTGCGCAAGCAGGAGCTGGTGTTCGCGGAAGGACCGGCGGGGACTGGCAAGACTTGGCTCGCCGTCGGGCATGCGGTGTCGCTCCTGGAGCAGGGACTGGTCGAGCGGCTCGTGCTTTCGCGGCCCGCAGTGGAAGCCGGCGAGCGTCTCGGCTTCCTCCCGGGTGACATGCGCGACAAGGTCGATCCCTATCTGCGGCCCATTTACGACGCACTCTATGATTTCATGGACGGACGTATGGTGGAGCGCGGGATCCAGACCGGAATGATCGAGATCGCCCCGCTGGCGTTCATGCGTGGTCGCACCCTGTCGAAGGCGGCTGTCCTGCTCGACGAGGCGCAGAACGCCACCGCAATGCAGATGAAGATGTTTCTCACTCGGCTTGGCGAAGGATCGCGGATGATGGTCAACGGCGATCCAACCCAGACCGATCTCGCTCCCGGGCAGAAGTCCGGGCTCGGCGATGCGGTGAAAATGCTTTCGTCCATCCCGCGGATCGGCCATGTCCGGTTCAGCCATGCCGACGTGGTGCGCCACGATCTCGTGCGGCAGATCGTGGAGGCCTACGAGCGCGCCGCTCACGAAGGACATTCGACCACGACCAAATGAAGCTGACGCTCGAGATCAGCATTCCGTCGTCGCTTTGGCGCGGTTTGCCGCGCGCGAGGACGATTGCGCGTAAAACCATGACGGCTTGTATCGATGAAGTGGAGATCCCGCCGCGCGAAGGGGCGTCAGTCAGTCTCTGCCTCAGCGATGACGCGCGGGTTCGCGAACTCAACGCCCGTTGGCGGGGGCGGGACAGGCCCACGAATGTGCTAGCCTTCCCTGCGCGAGCCGGCGGTCTCGGGGAGGCTCCCGTGCTCGGCGACATCGCCCTCGCCTATGAGACTATGGCCCGCGAGGCCGAGACGTCCGGGATCCCGCTTGCCGACCATTACCGTCATCTCGTGGCGCATGGCTTCCTGCATTTGTTGGGGTACGATCACCAGACGGACGACGAAGCCGGGCGCATGGAAGCAATCGAGAAACGGATTCTGGCGCGAATGGGTGTCGCCGACCCCTACGCGGATGGAGTCGTTGAAGAATGAGCGACAGAGAGAACGGCGAGCGCGCCGCCGAGGCGCCCCGCCCGGCCGAACAGCCCGCCGGGCTGTTCGAGCGCGTGCGCGCCATGTTTGGTCTTACCTCCGCGTCGGTCCGCGATGACATTGAGGATGCGATCGACGAAAGCGTCGGCGCCGAGTTCACGCCGCAAGAGCGGGCCATCCTCAAGAACGTCCTTGCTCTGCATGACGTCAAGGTCGCCGACGTGATGGTGCCGCGGGCGGACATCGTCGCGCTTGCTTCGGATACGCCCCTGCGCGACGTTCTTGATCTCTTTCGCACCGCCGGTCATTCGCGTCTACCAGTCTACGAGGAGACGCTGGACGACCCGCGAGGCATGATCCACATCAGGGATTTCGTGGTGTTCCTGGCCTCGGACCCTCGCTTCGGTTTGACAAGCGGGGCAGGGCCGACGGCCGGCGAACCGCCCGCCCGCCTGAGTCTTGACACGCCGCTGTCGGCCGCGTGCATTCTCAGACCAGTTCTCTACGCGCCGCCTTCCATGCCAGCGCTCGATCTCTTGTTGAAGATGCAGGCCTCGCGCACCCACATGGCGCTGGTCATCGACGAATATGGCGGCACTGATGGGTTGGTGTCGATCGAGGACGTCATGGAGGCGATTGTTGGCGACATCGAAGACGAGCATGACGAGGCCGAGGCGCCGGAACTTCATCCTTCCGGAGACGGCGCCTTCATCGTAGAGGCCCGCGCCGGGCTCGAAGAGGTTTCTGCGGTCGTGGGATTTGATTTCGCGTCGCTCTTGGACGCCGAGGAAGTCGACACGATCGGGGGCCTCGTAACCGCTTCCGCGGGGCGAGTTCCCGGCCGCGGTGAAATCCTGCGCGGCCCGGGCGAATTCGAGTATGAAGTGCTGGACGCCGACCCGCGTCGAATCAAGAGGCTGAAAATCTGGCCGCTCGCCGCGCGCAGTGGAAAAGAGGCCTCTCCGTCTACTCCCCTTGGCGGCGAGCTTCGACGATATCCGTAGCGCGGCCCCCTCGTCCCTCAAATCGTTTGGATCGGGCGAAGATTGCAGTTCATGCCCAACGGAACGCGTAGCCTCTCCGAAGAGCCGCCTGCGTGACTATGGCGGCCGCCAGCGTCGCATCGGCGACGAACCTCTTCAGCTCGCTCGCTGACCGCGTCGCCCTGTCCTCGGGGTGGCGCCGGATGGCGATTGCCTGTGTTTCCGGGGCGATTGGCGCGCTGGCTTTGCCTCCCTTCTCGCTCGTCGGGCTGATGGTCGTCCCGATGACCTTCGCGGTCTGGCTGATCGACGGCGCCTGTGATTCGGCAGGAGCCGGTCGGTCTGCGGCGGGCCTCCGGACGGCGTTTGGGGCTGGCTGGTGGATGGGCCTCGGCTATTTCGTCTGCGGGCTCTGGTGGGTCGGCTCGGCTGTCCTTGTCGACGCCGAGAAGTTCGCCTGGGCGCTGCCGCTCGCCGTTATCGCCTTGCCAGCGGGACTTGCGGTTTTTCCAGCCTTCGGATTTGCGCTGGCTCGGCTGCTCTGGTCGTCCAGCCCGTTGCGTATCTTCGCGCTCGCCCTCGGACTGGGGGTGAGCGAATGGGCGCGCGGGCTCCTGTTCACCGGATTTCCATGGAACGATATTGGGATGGCGTTCGGCGCCAACCTGACTTTGGCTCAAATCGCCTCGATTGTCGGCCTGCACGGGCTCACGTTCCTTACGATCGCGATCTTCGCCGCGCCGGCGACGTTGTGGCGCGTTGCAGAGAAGCGCCCAGCGTTCGTTCCGACGATCGCTGCAGCTCTGGCGCTGTCGCTCATTGCGGGCTTCGGAGCGGCGAGGCTCGCGGCGCCCGCGAGCGCGACCGTGGCGGGGGTGAAGCTGCGTCTGATCCAGCCCAACATCTCTCAGGGTGCTTCTTTCGCCCCAGAAAACAAGGACGCGATCCTGCGCCATTATTTCGCGATGTCGGATCGCCCCACAAATTCCGCCCGAAATGGCGTTGGAGACGTCACGCATCTCATTTGGCCGGAGTCGGCGTTCCCTTTCATCCTGTCCAAAGACGCCCGGGCGCGCGGCGACATCGCCGCGCTTCTCGGCGCCGGCGCGACGCTGATTACTGGCGCGGCCCGCATGGAGACGAGCGGAGGCGATGAACCAAGCTATTACAACTCGATTGAAGTTCTCGACCGCGACGGCCTGCGACCCGAGCGCTACGACAAGCAGCACCTCGTGCCCTTCGGTGAATATGTGCCGTTCGAGAGCGTGCTGGAGAGCGCCGGCGTGATTCAGTTCGTTCAGGTCCCCGGAGGCTTCACGCGAGGGTCAGGCCCGCGAATCCTCGATGTTCCAGGCCTGCCGACCGCGACCCCGCTGATCTGCTACGAGGCGATCTTTCCCGTCGAGATCGGGGATGCCTGGTCCGGCGCCAGTCGGCCCGGCTGGATGCTGAACGTCACCGACGACGCCTGGTTTGGTCTGACGCCCGGGCCTTATCAGCATTTCGCCCAAGCGCGCCTGCGCGCGATCGAACTCGGGCTCCCGCTCGTGCGCGTCGCCAATTCCGGTGTTTCGGCCGTCGTCGATGGATTCGGTCGCGAGATCATTGTCGCCCCGCTCGGCACCGAGGCGGTGCTCGACGCGGAGCTGCCGAGGCCCCTGCCGCCGACATGGCAATCCCGGTTTGGCTCGGTGGGGGCTGCGATTATCGGCGCTGCATTGCTCGCGGCCGGTCTCATCGGCAGGCTTGCGCGAAGAGATTGGCGATTGCATGCTTGGCGTCTTGCGCGCGGTGCGAGCATCGACTACCATGACTTGACCTAGCGTCACGCGACTCAATTGGGCGGTCCTCCGCCTATCGCTCGGAATACGGAGCGGAAGCCCATGAATCGTCCGTCCAATATTATCGACGTCTATGTCGGAGCGCGGCTGCGGATGCGGCGCATGATGCTCGGCATGAGCCAGGGTAAACTGGGGCAACTTCTTGGCGTTACGTTCCAGCAAATCCAGAAGTACGAGAAAGGGACGAATCGGATCAGTGCAAGCCGCCTCAAGCAGGCCGCGCAGGTCCTCGATACTTCGATCGATTTTTTTCTTGAGGGCGCTCCAGCACAACCGTCGAGCGCCGGCGGTTTTGCAGAATTGTCGCCGCCATTTGACGTCACTTTCCTTGCGACGACTGAAGGCTTTCAGCTCAACCGCGCTTTCCTAAAAATAAGGGACCCCAAGGTGCGCCGTCGCATTGTCGACCTCGTCGTCTCGTTGGCGCCGACCGAGGATGAGCCGGACAAGACTGTTCGTTAAAACGAACGATTTGCGCCAATCCGGCTTGACGTATCGAACGCTCGCTGTCAAAACCCGCGCGGCTCGCTCGAGCCGCAGAGATCAGGGTGGCTCGCGCCCCGCAGGAGACAGTTCATATGGCTCGTCTGAATTATGAGTTCACCAGCGAATCAGTCTCGGAGGGGCACCCGGACAAAGTTTGCGATCGGATTTCGGACGAAATTGTCGATCTGTTTTTCCGCGAAGGGGCGAAGGCGGGTCTCGATCCGTATCGCATCCGAGTCGCCTGCGAGACTCTCGCAACGACGGACCGGGTGATCATCGCGGGGGAAGTCCGCGGACCCAACCTTTCGAACGAGCAGATCGAGGCGACGGCGCGCCAGGCGATCAAGGACATCGGCTACGAGCAGAAGGGGTTCCACTGGCGCGACGCGAAGATCGAGATTCTGTTGCACGCGCAGTCCGCCGACATCGCGCAAGGGGTGGACGCCAGCGGCAACAAGGACGAGGGCGCCGGCGATCAGGGCATCATGTTTGGCTACGCGTGCCGCGAAACGCCCGAACTGATGCCCGCGCCGCTCTACTACGCGCACAAAATCCTGCGCGAGATATCGCAGGCCCGTCACTCGGGCGCCGAAAGAACGCTCGGCCCCGACGCCAAAAGCCAAGTCACGGTGCGCTACCAGAATGGCAAGCCGGTCGAGGCGACCCAGATCGTCGTCTCGCACCAGCATCTCGTCGAGCAGTTGACCTCCGAAGAGGTTGCGGCGCTTGTACGTCCTTATGTGATCGCCGCGCTTCCTCAAAGCTGGGTCACGCCGAAAACGATTTGGCACATCAACCCTACCGGCAAGTTCTTCATCGGCGGCCCCGACGGCGACTGCGGGCTCACGGGCCGCAAGATCATCGTCGACACCTACGGCGGGGCCGCGCCGCACGGCGGCGGCGCTTTCTCGGGCAAGGATCCGACCAAGGTCGACCGGTCGGCGGCCTATGCGGCTCGGTACCTCGCAAAGAACGTCGTCGCCGCCAACCTCGCCGACCGCTGCACCCTTCAACTTTCCTATGCGATCGGCGTTGCGCGACCGCTCTCGATTTACGCCGACCTGCACGGCACCGGGCAAATCGACGAAGGCAAGCTCGAGAAGGCCCTGATGGAGATCATGAACCTCACGCCGCGCGGCATCCGGGAGCATCTGCATTTGTACCGGCCGATCTTCGCCCGCACCTCGGCTTACGGCCATTTCGGCCGCGCCCCCGACGTGGACGGCGGCTTCTCGTGGGAGAAGACGGACCTTGCCGACAGCCTGCGCCGTCTCGCCTGAAACGGGCGCGCGAGACGTCGGGCACTGCATGCTGGAGGGCCGCAATAGCGACTCCCCGATTCCCCGACGCAGGCTCTACGGACGCAGCCGGGGCAAGGCGCTGCGCCCCGGACAGGTGCGTCTGCTCAAAGAAGCGCTTCCGCGCGTCGCAATCGCTCCGGGAGCGCTCGTCGCAAGCTCGCTCTTTCCGTTCGAGCCTCGGGAGCTCTGGCTCGAAATCGGCTTCGGCTCTGGCGAGCATCTGATCGCGCAAGCGAAGAGCAATCCGGAGATCGGGTTCATCGGCTGCGAACCCTTCCTCAACGGCGTGGCGGCCGCGCTTTCTGGCATCGAGCGCGAAAACCTGATCAACGTGCGGATACGGCGCGGCGACGTCCAGACTCTGTTTGAGGGCGCGCCGGAGGGGGTCTTTTCGCGCGTTTTCCTACTCTATCCCGACCCTTGGCCGAAGCGGCGCCACAATAAGCGTCGCGTCGTCTCGGAGCCGATTATCGAGGCGCTGGCCAGAACTTTGAGGCCGGGCGGAGAATTGCGCTTCGCCACCGACGTCGACGACTATGCCGGCTGGACGCTTCGCCGATTCCTGGCCTCGCCGTCTTTCCGCTGGACGGCGGCGCGCGCCGCCGACTGGCGGACCCCCTGGCCGGAATGGCGTCCGACACGCTATGAAGCCAAGGCCCAGAAGGCGGGGCGGGGATCCGTTTACCTCAATTTTGTTCGTTTGTGAGCCAAATGCGCGGCCGTGCGCGCAGTACTCCGCGCAAGGAGAATCGCGCTGTCAGGGCGTCGCCTCGAAGGGACAGTCATGTCGGATAGCGTGGATCGTCGGACGGTTCTCATAGGCGCCGCTGCAGCGGCGGCGGCGATGAGCCCGGTCAGCGAGGCTCTCGCCGCCGAGCCCGACGGCCTGCAGTTCGAGCCGCCCGTCCCGTTCTCTTACGAGCTCTTCAAGTCGCAGGCGCGCGAGCGCGCGCACGCGCCCTATCAACCTCCGCCGCGCCCCTCGCCGGACGTCTTGCAAAGGATCAACTACGAGGAATGGGGCAAGATCCGCTATCGCGACGCCTACGCGTTGTTCGCCAACGGACCTGGCCCCTTTCCGGTCACGTTCTTCCATCTCGGGCTCTTCTTCCAGAAAGCCGTCGGCATGCACGTGGTCGAGGGCGGCCAGTCGCGCAAGATCATCTACGAACAGGCTTATTTCGAGATGCCGGTCAATTCGCCGGCGCGCGAGCTGCCGCCTGGCGCGGGCTTCGCCGGCCTGCGCATCCAGGAATCGCGCGGCGGAGCCCTCGACTGGCGCAAGAACGACTGGGTCGCATTTCTTGGGGCCGCCTATTTCCGCGCGATCGGCGAGCTGAGGCAATACGGCCTCTCAGCTCGCGGCATCGCGCTCGATGTTGCTGTCGCCGACCGGCCAGAGGAATTCCCGGACTTCACCCAGTTCTACATCGATTCCGCGCCGGACGGTGAAACCCTGACCCTCTATGCGCTGATGGAGGGCCCCTCGATCGTCGGCGCCTACCGGTTCCTGATGACCCGCGGGAGAGATGTCGTCATGGACATCGAGTCCTCGCTCTATGTCCGCGCCCAGGTCTCGCGCTTCGGCATCGGGCCCTTGACCTCGATGTACTGGTATTCCGAGACCAAGAAGGACACCGCCATCGATTGGCGCCCTGAGGTGCATGATTCCGACGGGCTCGAAATGTGGTCGGGCAACGGCGAGCGGCTCTGGCGCCCGCTCAACAATCCGCCGCGAATCACCGTCTCCGCGTTTTCGGACAACAATCCGCGCGGCTTCGGACTCATGCAGCGCGACCGGGTGTTCGACCACTATCTCGACGGCGTTTATTACGACCGGCGCCCGAGCCTCTGGCTCGAGCCGATGCCGGGTCCGGGCGGCGCGGGGTGGGGCAAGGGATCGATCCAGCTTTGCGAGATCCCGACCGACGACGAGATCCATGACAACGTGGTCGCGATGTGGGTGCCGGCCGAGCCGGTGCCGGCCGGCGCCGAACTCTTCCTCAACTACAAGCTCTACTGGATCGCCAACGCGCCCTATCCGAGCGACCTTGCGATCACCGTCGCGACGCGGCTGGGCCGCGGCGGCCAGCCCGGCCAGCCGCGCCCCAAGGGCGTGCGCAAGTTCATGGTCGAGTGGCTCGGCGGGCCGCTCGCGAACCTGCCTTACGGCGTCAAGCCGGACCTCGTGGTGTCGGCCTCGCGCGGAACCTTCGGCCCCTATCAGCTTATCGAAGCGATGCCCGACGGCGTCGCCGGCCATTGGCGCGCCCAGTTCGACCTGATCGTCGAGGGGACCGACCCGGTGGAATTGCGTGCGTTCCTCAAGTCCGGCGGCGCGACGCTAAGCGAGACCTGGCTGTTCCAGTACCATCCGTTCTGAGTACGGGGGTGGGAGCCGAGCGGACGCTATCCGTTGTCCGGCGTCGAGGTCCTCGATCTCGACCTTCAGCAGCCCCGTGGGAGCGACGTCGTCAACGACCGGCGCGGATGCTGGATCGCGACAGGTAGCGGAAACGCAGCAAGATCGCGACTACGGGTCGCCGAAGCGCAAATGGCTGGAGGACCGAGGCGTCGACGCGGTCATCGCTGAGGGCGCCGAGGCCGGGGCCACCGCGCGACGTTCTTGAGCCGGGACATAAACGGGCAGCCTAAAGCAGACATTCGCGGGAATGGCGAACGGATCGGGATGCAAGTCGAGGCCCCAAGTCGATCGGCGGCCGCGCCGGCGGGAATTGTGGCGGAGTAGATGAGAATCTGCAGCCGCTCGAGGTTTTTCAGTCGCTCAGGCGCCTTTTTTTGCAACTTGTTGTGGAAATCATACATTATGATGGTGTTGTATGTGGCCATGGGAAAGTCTAACCTGTCACGAATGAAAGATATCATCGGTTTGTAAGGGAGTCGCCCCCCCGACACCGTGGGTCAAATCTCTTTTGCGATAAAAGAGCAAATTCTTCGTTCGGCGGATGACGCTGCCCGGTTCGGCGCCAAGACAAGATAAAACCTGGGTCATGAACCTGGATCTCCTTGCCGCTGGTCAAAATTCGAGAGGGACCTTGAACCGTTTCATGCGCGAGCATGGAGCAATGAACGAGCTCGCGCCCGAGTCTCCGCTTGCAACGGGAGCCATCGCTCCGCTTCGCGCCTATCACGAGAAACGCGGATCTGGCGAATATTCGCCGCTATGGGCTGGACAGGCTGCCGCGCTCGCCCGCGAAGAGGACGCCGGACAGATGACCCTCCGTCTTTGGGGGGAAGCCAAGGCCGCGCTAGCGGCGGCTCGTCTCACCCCTTGAGCCAAAGCGCCAGTCGCTCACGTCTGGCTTCGTGTCTACGACTGTTCGCATCATCAAAATAACATGGGGAGGGCATAGATTGCTTTAGGCTATGAGCGTTCCACCGTCTGGCAGCGAGGATAACGGCCGCGACGAGCATCCTTCGTTCGTCAATCTAATCGTTCTGGCGTTCGTTCTTCTCCTCACGCTTCTCGCTTACTGGGCTTTCAGCGCCCTGGAACACAGTCCACGGTTCCAGCGCTGTCTCGATACCGGCCAACGCAACTGCGTCAATATCGTCAGCCCGTGAGTGGCGGCGCCCCGCAATCGACTATCGGCTTCGCCGATGACTTGCCTGCGCCGACACCCTCAGTTGGCAGGCCTGAGAGCTTCGCTCAGGCCGAGCGCCGACTTCACCAGCCGGTCGCGCAGGCGGATCGGAAGACGCGATGCGAGCACAAAAGCGCCGGCTCCCTTGCCGACGACCGTCCTCAGCCTGGCGCGGCGGCCTGACAGAACCGCGATGACCGCCGTGACGACGACCTCGGGATCGTCGGCGCCAGATTTCTCGAAGGCGCGCTCCATCGCAGCGAAGGCGGGCCGATAGCGCCGTTCGAGGTCGGGCCGGTCGGCAAGCCACACGTCTCTCGCTGCCTTGGCCGTCGCGAAAATGCCCGTCTTCATCGCGCCCGGCTCGATCAGGAACACCCTGATTCCGAATTGCGCGAATTCCAGCCTCATCGCGTCGTTGAGCGAGGCGAGCGCCGCCTTCGACGCGGCGATCGGCCCGTAGAACGGCGGCGTCAGATGAGCGGAAACCGCGCCGATATTGACGATCGCGCCGCGCGCTTTCGCCAGCATCGGCAGCACCGCCTGGGTCAGTGCGACGGGGCCGATAACATTCACCTCGAACTGTCGGCGGAGCGCCTGCGTCGGGATCGCTTCGAGCGGCCCCTCGACGATGATCCCCGCCATATTGACGAGGCCGGCAAGGCCAGCGGCGCCGGCAATGCGGGCGACGTCGCCGGCCGCGGCCTCGATGGTCGACGGCTCCTCGAAATCGAGCCGCACCGCTTCCACGCGGCCCGGTCCGTTCGGGATGCGCACCCGGGCGGGATCCCGCGCCGCCGCGATGACGTTGCGGCCGTCCGTCGCCACTCGCGCGACCAGCGCTTTGCCGATCCCCGCTGTCGCCCCGGTGACCAGAATCCATGCCCCATCCGAGTTGGCTTGCATCGCGAACCTCACTTTCGGTTGTCGCTTCGCAGTTCGCAGCTAATATGAGCGTTTCTTCAGGTTCCGGGAATTCGCATTCGTGACCGCAAGCGCGCAGGGCTCGCTGAGGCCAAGAAAAAAACCGGTTCAGGCCCGGTCCGAAGCAACCGTTCTCGCCATCTTCGAGGCGAGCATTCAGGTTTTGCTCTTGGTCGGCTACAGCAAACTGACGACGAGTTGCGTCGCCGAGCGGGCAGGCGTGTCGGTCGGCACGCTCTATCAATATTTCCCGAACCGACAGGCGCTCATAAGAGCCGTGCTCGAACGCTATCTTGCGGAGATGTCCGCTTCGATCGAAACGGAGTGCCGGGCGCTACAGGGGCGCTCGCTCGACGAAACCGCTGCGGGGCTGGTCGACGCCTTCATTGCGGCGAAGTGGAAGCGGCTCGAGGTCTCGCGGGCGATGCACGAACCGCTGGTCGAGGTCGGCGGCGCGGAACTCGTGCGCGCCTCGGCCGCCAAAGGGGCCGTCCTTGTCGCCCATGTGTTGAGAAGCTGCCCCGAAATCGGCCGCGATGACCTCGAACCCCTCGCCGTCTTCCTCGTGATGGCCTGCACGTCGATGTTGCAAGCCGCGTTCATGGACACTGTCGTCGACAAGGAAACGATCCGCACGCACATGCACGCGATGGCGCGTGGCTATCTGCGCGAGATGCGCGCGCCTGCGTCTGACAGCCGGATACTGGAAAAACCGCGTCTGCGAGCGCCTGACTTGTCTGGCCGCGACGGTTCATGAACTACCCAATCGCCATCAGGCTCGCGTTCCCGCCGGCTGCGGCGATGTTGGTGGCGATCGCGCATTCATCGACCAGATCGGCGAGGTTGTAGTCCTCGCCGGCGACGAGGCGCGCGGGCGTGAGGGCCTGCGGGCGGACGATCGGGCCGGGGCGGTCGGCGAGATGGCGCATGGCGGCGGCGAGCGCATCCGCCTCGCCCTCGAACAGGACGCCGGCGAGCGCGGGGCATTCCAGCGGGTAGAAGTGCATAGTGACCCGGTGGGCGAGTTCCGGCGGCAGGGCTTTCAGCGCCAGCGCTTCGCCTGGGCTCACGATCGCGTCGTTGCCGGTCGCGAGAATCGCGCCGATCTGAATGAGCCCTGCGCTCTGGCTGGTCGCAACCGCTGCGATCCGGCCGCGGGGGCGCAGCGCATAGACGTTGCGCTCGCCGACCGGCCCCTTGAGTTCGACGCGCGCGCCGAGCGGCGAGCGCGACATCATGCCGACGCAGCGTTCGGCTTCCACGGGGTGACCGGCGGTCCGGAGCCAGTCGATATAGATGCGCAGCGCCCCAAGCGCGCCGACGGCGCCCTCGAGGCCTTCGAGCGCGGCTGGCGGCGGCTCGGTCACCAGCCGCGACAGATAAAGCGGGCCGCCCGCCTTCGGCCCCGTGCCCGAGAGCCGCGAGCCGCCGAACGGCTGCACGCCGACCGTCGCGCCAATGATGTTGCGGTTGACGTAGATGTTGCCGGCCTCGATCCGCTCGACCACTCGTCCGATCGTCTCGTCGATGCGCGTGTGCAGGCCGAAGGTGAGGCCATAGCCGGCGGCGTTGATCGAATCGATCAGCGCGTCGAGCGCCCCGCGCCTGTAGCGCAGCACATGCAGCACCGGGCCGAACACCTCGCGCTCGACGTCGGCGACTTTATTGACCTCGATCATCGCCGGCGCGAGGAAGTTTCCGCGCGCGTGCGCCGCGCCGAGGTTTGCCTGCGTCACCGGGAAGCCGCGGCCCCACATCGCCTCGACATGCTCCCTGATCGTATCGCGCGCCTCGGCAGTGATGACCGGGCCGACGTCCGTCGAGAGCCTACGCGGATCGCCGACTTCAAGCTCCGCCATCGCGCCCTTCAGCATCTCGAGCATGCGGTCGGCGACGTCGTCCTGAAGACAGAGGATTCGCAACGCCGAGCAGCGTTGGCCGGCCGAATCGAAGGCTGAGGACATCACGTCGCCAGCGACCTGCTCGGGCAACGCCGAAGAGTCGACCACCATCGCGTTCAAGCCCCCCGTTTCCGCAATGAGCGGGACCGGCGCGCCGGCCCGGGTGAGACGCCCGGCGAGCTCTTTCTCGATGAGGCGCGCAACGGGAGTCGAGCCGGTGAAGACGACGCCCTGCACTTGGTGCGCGGCGACCAGCGCCGCGCCGACTTCGCCAGCGCCGGGCAAGAGCGCGAGCGCTTCTGTTGGAACGCCCGCTTCGTGCAGCGCACGGACCGCCTCGGCCGCGATCAGCGGGGTCTCCTCTGCGGGCTTGGCTATGACGGCGTTTCCGGCCGCGAGCGCCGCGGCGACCTGGCCGGTGAAGATCGCGAGCGGAAAATTCCATGGGCTGATGCAGGCGACAACGCCGAGCGGGGCGGGCGAACCTGGGCTCAGCGTCCGCGCCGCTTCCGAGGCGTAGTAGCGCAGGAAGTCGACCGCCTCGCGCACTTCGGCGACCGCATTGGCGTAGGACTTGCCGGCCTCGCGCACGATGAGGCCGATGAGATCGTCGGCCTGCGCCTCGAGTCTATCGGCCGCGCGGCGAAGGATCGCTGCGCGCTCGTTGGGCGGAACCGCGCCCCATGCCGGCGCCGCCGCCGTAGCGGCGTCGATCGCCGCCGCGATCTCGTTCGGGCGCGCGTGACGCGTACGCCCGACGATGTCGGAGTGATCGGCGGGATTGCGGACTGGCTCGCCCTTCTCGTCCGGCGCAGCGCCGGGCGGGAAGGCCCGGCGCACCTCCCGGGCCGTCGCCTCCAGTCGATCGGCGAGGTCTGCGAGGCGCCGCTCGTTGGAAAAGTCGAGCCCCTGCGAGTTCGCCCGCTCGTCTCCATAGAGGTCGCGGGGCGCCGCGATCTTCTCGTGCGGGGCGCCGAGCGGGCGAATTGCCAGCGCGAGCGTTACTGGATCGGCGACGAGTTCGTCCACGCTCACGCTCGCGTCGGCGACGCGGTTGACGAACGAGGAGTTCGCGCCGTTCTCGAGCAGACGGCGCACGAGATAGGCGAGCAGCGTCTCGTGCGAGCCGACCGGCGCATAGACGCGGCAGGGCCGGTCGAGCTTGTCGCGCCCGACCACCTCCTCGTAGAGCGGCTCGCCCATACCGTGCAGGCACTGGAATTCGTATTGCCCACGGTAGAAGTTTGGGCCCGCCATGGTCAGGACCGAGGCCAGCGTCTGCGCGTTATGGGTGGCGAATTGCGGATAGACCGCGTCGGGCGAAGCCAGCAGTTGTCGGGCGCAGGCGAGATAGCAGACGTCGCTGTGCACCTTGCGGGTGAAGACGGGGAAGCCTTCGAGGCCGTCGAGTTGCGCGCGCTTGATCTCCGAATCCCAATAGGCGCCCTTGACGAGGCGCACCATCAGCCGGCGCTGCGAGCGGCGCGCGAGGTCGACCAGCCAGTCGACAACGAACGGGCAGCGCTTGCCATATGCCTGGATGACGAAGCCGAGACCGTTCCAGCCCGCGAGTTCGGAGTCGAGGCAGAGCGTCTCCAAGAGATCGAGCGACAGGTCGAGCCGGTCGGCCTCCTCGGCGTCGATGTTGAAGCCGATGTCGTAGGATTTGGCCAGCGCCGCCAGATGCTTGATGCGCGGCAGAAGCTCGCCCATGACGCGCGCTCGCTTGATCCGGCTGAAGCGCGGATGCAGCGCCGAGAGCTTGATCGAGATGCCCGGCCCCTCGTAGATGCCGCGCTTGTGCGACGCCTTGCCGATTGCGTGGACAGCGCGTTCGTACTCGGCGAGGTAGCGGGCCGCATCGCCGGCGGTCGTCGCCGCTTCGCCCAGCATGTCGTACGAGAAAGTGAAGCCGCGCGCCTCGCGCTCGCGGCTCGCATTGATCGCTTCCTCGATCGTGCGGCCGGTGACGAACTGCTCGCCCATGAGCCGCATGGCGACGTCGACCCCTTTGCGGATGATCGGTTCGCCGCTGCGCGCGATGAGCCGGGTCAGCGCGGCTCCTAAAGTCTGCTCGCTGCTGGTCGCGACCAGCCGCCCGGTCAGGACGAGGCCCCAGGTCGCGGCGTTGACGAAGAGCGACGGGCTGTGCCCGACATGGGCGCGCCAGTCGCCGGGCGACAGCTTGTCGCGGATGAGCGCGTCGCGGGTCGCAGCGTCGGGAATTCGCAGGAGCGCCTCGGCGAGGCACATCAGCGCGACGCCCTCCTGGCTCGAGAGGGAATATTCATGGATGAGACCCTCGACGCCGCTCGAGCGCGTCTTGGCGCGGAGCCGCGTGACGAGGCGGCGGGCCAGCGCCTCGACGCGCTCGGCCTCATCGGGCGTGATCGACGCCTGTTCGAGGAGAGGGATCACGCATTCGGGCTCAGGCCGCCGGTAGGCCGCGGTGATCGCCGCGCGGCGCGGAGATTGCGCGACAATCTCCGGGCGCAGTGCGGCGAAGGGGTTGCTCATGGGGGCTCCTCGGGGCTCCTAGGGACTAGGCCAGCCGACTCTATTTAGTCGAATGACTGCTGCCTATGTCAAAAAGCGACCGGGCGAAGGCCCATCGCCGCGCCTTGACCGAATGCCGGGGATATGGCCCGGCTGAGACGCGATGACCGACAAGGATCTGACCCTCGGCCTCATCTTGAATGGCGGGCTCGCGCGGCGCATGCGCGGCGCCGACAAGGGGCTCATCGTGCTCGCCGGCCGGCCGATGCTGGCTCACGCGATCGACCGGCTTCGTCCGCAATGCGCCGCGCTGGCGCTCAGCGCGAACGGCGACCTCACGCGCTTTCAGGCCTTCGATCTGCCCGTCGTCCCCGACGATCCGCCGAGCTCCGCCGGGCCGCTCGCGGGTGTGATCGCCGGCCTCGAGCATTGCGCCCGAAACGCGCCGCATCTCACGCACGCGGTGAGTCTCCCCGCCGACACGCCTTTCGCGCCAATTGATTTCGTCGCAAGGCTGCATGACGCGCAGCGGGGGTCGGGCGCCGAGATCGTCGTCGCCGCATCGGGCGGACGCGTCCATCACGCCGCCGCGCTATGGCCGGTCTCGCTTGCGGGCGAACTTCGCCGCGTGCTCGTGAGCCAGGGCCTACGCAAGATGGAAAGCGTCCTTCAGTGCTTCCGAGTGGCGGTCGTCGAATGGCCCAACGCGCCACTCGATCCGTTTTTCAATGTCAACTCGCCCGAGGACCTCGCGTACGCCGAAGCCGTTCTGCGCGGCGCGTCAACCGGGCGCGGCGGCGCGTTGTAAAGCGACGCGGCGATGCGTCATGCGGCGTTCCGACGGATGCGGAATCGCAGCACGCCGCCGTCTTCGCTCCGGCTTTCGAGCGTGTCGCCGTTCTCGCGGACGCAATGGGGCACGTCGATTGCTGACATCGGATCGGTGCATTCGACGATCAGCGTCGCTCCCGGCGCCATCGCCCTCAGCGCTTTGAGCGTGCGCAGCGCCGGCAGGGGACATTTCAGGCCCTTGAGATCGAGCATGGTCGGATGGACCGCCTCGGTGGTCATTGCTCGCCATTGATCGAATGCGCCGATCGCCGCGGTTTTCGCCGAAGCCGGTTTCGCGTTCGCGGACGCCGATCGAGATTGTGCTCGAACGGCTCGCGAGGCGAGGATCGGGCGGGGACGCTCAGCCCGTGTGGCGCTTGTTGAAGATGCTGCGCGCCGCGCGGTCGCCCGCGGCCTTGGCGTCCGCCTCGCACATATACGCGCCCTCTTTGGTGCGCCCGTAATTGTGCGCGCCCTGATAATGGTAGATGCGCGACTTGGTGTTGACCCAGACGACCTTGTCTGTCGGACAGCGATAGCGCGCCTCCGCCTCGGTGCTGAACTGGCCTGCGCCGGTGGGGGCGGGAGCCGCGGTCTGGGCGGGAGCCGCAGGCTGCCACCACGGGAAAAGCGAGCCCGACTGGGCAGGCGCGGGGGCGGGCGCTGGCGCCGGGGCCGGCGCGATCGACGCCGACGACGGCTGCGCGGCCCCGCTCTGTCGCGTCTTGCACTGCGCCAGGAACTGCGGCCAGGTTTCGCCGCCGGTGGTTCCCGCCGCCTGGGCCTGCTTCCACTGGCCCGCGCAGACGCTCATCACGCTCTCGGCGTTTGCGGCGCACGAACCGGCGAGCGCGGCGCTTATCAGGATCGCGGCCGAAGCCGTCAGGCGGACGAAGAACTTTTGCATTGACAATCGACCCTCTTGACCCCCCTCGCAACGCGTCACCCTATCGCGGAAAGCCGCGTCCCGCCAACGGGTTCTTGATGGAATTGCGACGAGGGCGCGCGCTTTTCACGTCATCCGCCGCGCGCCGCCGCGGTCGCGGGACTGTCGCGCCGCCCTATCCGAGGCGCGCCGACCTCCGAAGGCGGCGGCTGCCGATGAGCGCCAATCCGGCGAAGCCGATCAGCAGCATCGCTGGCGGCGGAATTTCCGGGACCGAGGTCGCGGGGC